>NZ_JBJMIE010000400.1:0-3007 GCF_045807065.1 Actinophytocola sp.
CAGCGGGGCCGGACCAGTCCTTGTAGACCTTGTTCAGCTCGGTCTGGGTGTCCGTGTTGAGCGTGTTCAGCTGGGTGTAGGCGTCCCGCAGGCGCCTGGCGTCGTCGAGGAAGTTCTTGAACGAGATGCCGACCTGCTCGTCGAACCGCTTCTTGATGTCGTTCTCGAGGTTGATCTTCCCGTAGCGGCCGAGGGTGTCGCTGGGCACCTTGTCGTTGACCGGGAGGAAGTCCTCCCACAGCTTCAGCGCGGGCTTGGCCAGGTCGAAGATCTCGTTCGACTTCCGCACGCCGCTCGTCGCGCCCTCGATCGGCGGTTGCATGCCCTCGATGGACTTGCGGCCGTTCTCGACGGTCTGGTCGTTCAGCTTGTTGCTGTAGCCGCGCTCCTCCGACTCGGCCTGGGCGTCCTCGTAGGTCTTGTCGAGGTTGCCCTGCTCGTAGTCGCCGTTGTCGAGCTTGTACTTCTTGTAGTAGTCGCGGACCTCGGGCGGCAGGCGGTCGTCGTTCACGTAGAACGGTCCCCGCTGGTAGCCCTGGTTGTAGCCGGCCGAGTCGTAGGAGGTCGCGTAGCCCCCCTCGCGGAGGTACGCCGCGAAGAGGTGTTCCTTGGTGTCGGCGTCCACGTACGGATCGTCGAGGAGCTTCTTGACCTCGGCCCACGACTTGCTCATCGTTCACCCCTTGCCTGCGATCCCACTAAGCGAAGCACGACGGCGCCGGCGGTGCCGTCCCGGTCGACCGAGGTGACCACCGCGAGCCGCCCCCTGGCCGTCGCGTCCACCCCGGCGTGGGCCAGCAACGCCGCGAGCCCGAAGGCACCGCTCACCGCGCCCGTGTCGCCGATGAGCTGACCCGGACGCACGACCCTGCCGACCCGTTGACCCAACACCTCACCCGTCGCGTCGTCTTCCACTTCGGACAGTTCCGAGCCGGCGGCCGAGAGCGCGAGCCCCCACACCTCGTCCGTCTCGGACACGACGTGCCGCAGGCTCTCCACCAACGCGTGGCGAGGCGAACCGTCGTGGAACCTCGTGTCCGACGCTACGACCTCCGCGAGCGCCGCTCGGTTCCCCGTGTCCGCGGTTTGCAAAAAGAACAGCACGCACCCCTCACCCAGGGTACCGCCGTGTTCCAGCAGCTCACGGGCGCCGCTGTGCTCCTCGGCCGCGCCGGCGAACACGCCGTCCGCGCGGCCGGTGCGCAGGAGCCGCGCGGCGTAGCGCAGCACCGCGGCCGCGGAGTTCCTGCCGGCCGCGACCGTGGTGTTCGGACCGGTCAGGCCGTGCCACATCGCACACTGCGCGGCCGCCGCGTTCATCAACGCGAACGGCATCTGCGCGGGGTTGACGAAGTACGGCCTGCGGCGGGTGAGCGAGTCGCGGGTGAACTCGAACTGGGTGCGGGTCGACCCGCTGGTGGTGCCGAGCACGACGCCGGTCCTCGGGGTCGGCGCCACCGAGCCGTGCTCGTCGCGCTGCAGTGCGCGCAGGGTCGCGACGGCGAGCGCGCTGGTGCGGTCCATGGAGCCGGTGCCCTTGCGGCCCAACTGCTCGACGACGTCGAAGTCGGGGACCACCCGGGCCTGTGCCGACGCCCAGTCGTCCTTGGTGCCCGTCATCGGGACCGGCACGCCGCCGCGCACGCCGTCGGCGAAGGCGGTCCTGCCGTGGCCGTACGCGGAGAGCGCAGACCACGCGGAGATCATGACGCCCGTCATGGCAGCCGTCCGAACAGGACGACGGAGTTGTTGCCGCCGAACGCGAGCGCGTTGTTCTGCACCACGTTCAGCTCCGCGGCGACGGAGGAGTTGGGCACGCAGTCGATCCCGCACGCCGGGTCGGTCTCGACGTGGTTGATGGTCGGCGGGATGAAGCCCTCCCTGATGGCCAGCGCGCACGCGATGGCCGACAGCGCGCTGGCCGCGCCCATCGTGTGGCCCAGCATGGACTTGACCGAGACCGTGCGTGGCGGGGTGCCGAACACGTCGTGGATCGCGCCGCACTCGGTGGTGTCGTTGGCTTTCGTGCCGGTGCCGTGCGCGGAGATCAGGTCCACCTGGTCGGGGGTGACGCCGGCGTCGTCGAGGGCGAGCCGCATGCAGGCGGCGACGCTGTCCTGGTCCGGTGCGACGGGGTGGCGGGCGTCGCAGTTCAGGCCGTAGCCGAGGACCTCGGCGTAGATCCGCGCGCCGCGGGCCATTGCCCGCTCCAGCGGTTCCAGCACGAGCACGCCCGCGCCCTCGCCGGTGAGGATGCCCTGCCGATTGACGTCGAAGGGCCGGCAGCATTCGGGGTCGACGGCGCCGAGGCGGTAGAAGCCGGTGAAGGTCATGCGGCACATGGCGTCCGCGCCACCGCAGAGCGCGACGTCGACGTCGCCGGCCGCGACGGCGTCGTAGCCGTTGCCGATCGCGTAGTTGCCGGCGGCACAGGCGGTGGCGACCGTGGAGATGTCCACATCGGACAGTCCGAGTTCGCGGGCGACGGCCACCGGCAACGTCGCGGCCGGCACCCGGCGCCGCAGCGCGGCGGGCACCTCCCGGTCCCGCACGGCATGTTCGGCGATCCGCTCACCGGCGTCGCCGCCGCCGTCCGTGGTGCCGATGCAGACCATGGTGCGGCCGGAGGCGTCGATCCCCGCGTCCGCCACGGCCATCCGCGCCGCGGCGACGGAGAACTGGGCCGCGCGACCGAGGTCGTCGTGTGGTTGCGCCGTTATCCACCGTTCCGGTGAGAACCCGACGACCTCACAGCCCATGCTGTGCGCGAAGCCGGCGGTGTCGAACACGCTGATGGGTCGCGCGCCGCTCCGGCCGGCCCGCAGCCCGGCCGTGTACTCGGCTACACCGGTGCCGATGCTCGACACCACGCCGAGCCCGGTGACGGCGACGCGCTGCCTCACTTCTCCAGGGCCTCGCTCAGCACCGCGTAGACCCCGTCGAGGTTGACCAGGCGCTCGAACTCGCCGGGGTCCACCTCGACGTCGAACTCGATCTCCAGGTTGGC
>NZ_JBJMIE010000401.1:0-3144 GCF_045807065.1 Actinophytocola sp.
GCTCGCAGGGCGCGCGGCGTCTCAACCTCGCCGTCTGGGCTGCCCTGGAAGGCCTGCTCGCGCGCTTTCAGGAGGTCGTCCACGTCGCCGGCCGGCAGGGCGCCGAGGAGGCTGAGCGGCTGGCCGGGCTGTATCCCGCGTACCGCGGCCGGCCCGGCACCTCCCGCACCGCCAGTGAGTTCTTGGGCCCGTACGCGTGCAGCACGCCGATGCCGCGGTCGGCGAAGATCCGCGCGCACGCCGAAACCGCGTTGTTGATCGTCCGCGCGCCCTGCGAGCCACCGGTCACCAGCAGCGTGGGCGCGGTCGGGTGCAGTCCGAAGAACTGGCGGGCCTGCTGGCGCAGCCGCGGCCGGTCCAGCGCGATGATCGACTCGCGCAGGGGGATCCCGATGACCTCCGCGTTGGGCAGCCCGGAGTCCGGCACCGCCACGGCGACCCGCGCGGCGAAGCGCGCCCCCACCTTGTTGGCGAGGCCGACGCGGGCGTTGGAGTCGTGCACCACGATCGGGGTGCGGCCGCGGGCGGCGAGGTAGGCGGGCAGCGCGACGTAGCCGCCGAACCCGACGACCACGTCCGCGCCGACCCGGTCCAGCACCTCGCGGGTCTGCTTGATCGCGGACCGAACCTTCAGCGGCAGCTTCAGCAGGTCGACGTTCGGCTTGCGGGGCATCGGCACCGGCGGGATCATCTCCAGCTGGTAACCGCGGGCGGGGATGATCTGCTTCTCCAGACCACGTTCGGTGCCCAGCGCGACCACGCGGGCATCCGGGCGGATCCGGCGCACGGCGTCGGCGAGGGCCATGGCGGGCTCGATGTGCCCGGCGGTCCCTCCCCCGGCCACGACGACGCAGGGCCCACGGTTTGCAGGGGTGGTCAAGAACGTCCTCCAATATTGCGGCGCGGGGCGGCCTGTCGCGGGGCACCTCGCTGTGGGGCGGGTCGCCGGACCGGCTTTCGCCTCACGGGCGGCTGGTAGGGCTCCGGGGCGGGGAGCCGCATCAGCCGGCCGAATCGGCCCGGCCCCTGAGAGCGTAGTGCCGCCACCGCTTCGGGCTCATGGCGCGCGCAGTTGGCGAGGACGCCGAACACCAGCATGGTGGTCACGACGGACGTGCCACCGGAGGAGATGAGGGGCAGCGTGATGCCCGTGACCGGCAGCAACCCGACCACGTAGCAGATGTTGATCGCGGCCTGCGCGACCAGCCAGACGGTCAGTGTGGCGGCCACCATGCGGATCCACGGGTCGATGTTGCGGGTGGCGACCCGCATGCCTACCACCGCGAGCATGCCGAACAGGCCGAGCACCAGCGCGCAGCCGAGGAACCCCAGCTCCTCACCGATCAACGCGAAGATGAAGTCGTTGTGCACGTTGGGCAGGTACTTCCACTTCGACGGCCCCTGCCCGAGGCCCCGGCCGAACAGCCCGCCGTCCGCCAGCGCGTACAACGCCTGCCTCGCCTGGTAGGACGCGCCCTCGCCGTCCTCGCCGGGGTTGAGGAACGACACCACGCGCTCGAGGCGGTAGTTGGTGCCGATGGCGAGCAGGACCACGCCGGCCACGCCGCCGAGCGCGAGCGCCCCGAACAGCCGCAGCTGGGCACCGGCGAACCACAGCAGCGAGATCAGCACGACGCCGAGCGTGACCGTGCCGCCGAGGTCGGGCTGGAGCATGACCAGCGCGAACAGCAGGAGCGCGACGGGGACGACCGGGACGAGCAGGTGCCGGTACTGGTGCAGCAGCCCACGCTTGACCACCAGCATGTGCGCGCCCCACAGCGCGAGCGCGAGCTTGGCGAACTCGACCGGCTGGAACGACAGCGGCCCGAACTTGAACCAGCTGCGCGTGCCGTTGATCGTCGAGCCGAGCGGGGTGAGCACGAGGAGCAGCATCAGCACGCACATCCACAGCGCGATCGGGCTGAACGCCCTGATCTGCCGCAGCGGCACCCGCACGCCGATCCAGAACAGCACGAGCCCGACCAGCACGAACACGACCTGCTTGCCGAACACCGTGTACGCCGAGCTGCCCTGGTTCAGCGAGACGTTCGCGGACGCGGACAGCACCATGACCAGACCGATGACGATCAGCAGCGCGCAGATCGCGAGGACCAGGTGGAACGACGCGAGCGGGCGGCCGAGCCACGCGGTGAGCGCGGTGCGGGCCGCCCAGATCCGGCCGGCCCGCTCCCGGGCCCTGCGTGCCCTTGGCGGCGGCTTCTCGGCGTCGGTGGTGCTGGTGGACTCGGTGCCCTTGGAGTCGTTGAGTGCCGTCATCCGCGCTCCGCCAGCACGTCCCGCACGGCTCCGGCGAACGCCGTGCCGCGGTGCGTGTAGCTGGCGAAGAGGTCGTGGGACTTGGCGGCCGGTGCGAGCAGCACCACGTCGCCAGGAGATGCCATCGCGTTCGCCGCACGCACCGCAGTGAGCATGGGGTCATCGTCTCGTGAGGAGACCCGATGCACCGGCACATCCGGCGCGTGTCGCGCGAGTGCGGTGGCGAACACGTCCTGGTCGGCCCCGATCAGGACCACGCCACGCAGCCGCGGCGCGACCCGCGTGACGAGGTCGGCGACCTGGGCGCCGTGGAGCAGCCCGCCCGCGATCCACACCACGGAGTCGAACGCGCCGAGCGAGCCCTGGGCGGCGTGGGTGTTGGTGGCCTTGGAGTCGTTGACGTACCGGACGCCGTCCTGCTCGGCGACCAGCTCCACCCGGTGCGCGGGCGGGGTGTAGGCGCGCAGGCCCGCCCGGACGGCCTGCGGCGACACGCCGTACGCCCTGGCCAGCGCGGCGGCGGCGAGGGCGTTGGCGACGTTGTGCGGCCCCACCGGGCGGACCTCGGCGACCGGGGCGAGCCGCACGTCGCCGTGGACCAGCCAGCCGTCGGTGACGCCGAACCCGCCGGCCCGCGGTGGGCCGGCGGTGAAGCTCACCTTCTCGGGCGCGCCGGCGGCGAGGCGCTCGGTCTCGGGATCGTCCGCGTTGTACACGGCGAGACCGGCACCGGCGTAGATCTTGCCCTTGTCCTGGATGTAGGCGGCCATCGAGCCGTGCCAGTCCAGGTGGTCCTCGGCGATGTTGAGGACGGCCGCGGCACGGGCGTGCACCGAGGACTGCCAGTGCAGCTGGTAGCTGGACAGC
>NZ_JBJMIE010000402.1:0-22299 GCF_045807065.1 Actinophytocola sp.
CACTCTTACCCTACAACACGAACTACAGAACAAGGAGTCGGCGGCCCGGTGGCGCGAGATCGTCGGGCCGGACAACTACTTCCTCGAGCTGATGGACCACGGACTCGACATCGAGCAGCGGGTGCGCGACGGGCTGCTCGAGATCGGCCGCACGCTCGACATCCCGCCATTGGCCACCAACGACTGCCACTACGTCACCCGCGACGCCGCGCACAACCACGAGGCGCTGCTCTGCGTGCAGACCGGCAAGACGCTGTCGGACCCCAACCGCTTCAAGTTCGACGGCGACGGCTACTACCTGAAGTCCGCCGCGGAGATGCGCGAGTACTGGGACAGGGAGGTCCCCGGCGCCGCGGACTCGACGCTGCTGATCGCCGAGCGGGTCGAGTCGTACGACGAGGTCTGGGCCCACGCCGACCGGATGCCGGTGTTCGACGTGCCCGAGGGGGAGGACCAGTCCAGCTGGCTGCGCAAGGAGGTCATGCGCGGCCTGAACTGGCGGTTCCCGGACGGCATCCCCGACGGGTACACGGAGCGTGCCGATTACGAACTGAACGTGATCATCCAGAAGGGCTTCCCCGCGTACTTCCTCGTGGTGGCCGACCTCGTGTCCTACGCGCGGCGGGTGGGCATCCGGGTGGGTCCGGGCCGTGGTTCGGCGGCAGGGTCGCTGGTCGCGTACGCGCTGGGCATCACCAACCTGGACCCGATCCCGCACGGCCTGCTGTTCGAGCGGTTCCTCAACCCCGAGCGCACGGCCATGCCCGACATCGACATCGACTTCGACGACCGCCGGCGTGGCGAGATGATCACCTACGCCACGGACAAGTACGGCCAGGACAAGGTCGCGCAGGTCATCACGTTCGGCACCATCAAGACCAAGGCCGCGCTGAAGGACGCCGCCCGCGTCCTGCACGGCCAGCCGGGCTTCGCGATCGCCGACCGGATCTCCAAGGCGCTGCCCCCGCCGATCATGGCCAAGGACATCCCGCTGTCCGGCATCGTCGACACCAAGCACGAGCGCTACGCCGAGGCGGCCGAGGTCCGCACGCTGATCGAGACCGACACCGAGGTCGGCAAGATCTTCGAGACCGCCCGCGGCATCGAGGGCCTGATCCGCAACGCCGGCGTGCACGCCTGTGCGGTGATCCTCTCCTCGCAGCCGCTGATGCAGTCGATCCCGCTGTGGCAGCGCGACGACGGCTCGATCATCACCGGCTGGGACTACCCGTCGTGTGAGGCCATCGGCCTGCTGAAGATGGACTTCCTGGGCCTGCGGAACCTGACGGTCATCGGCGACGCGATCGACAACATCAGGACCAACCGGGGCGGGGACATCGACCTCGACACCCTGAGCCTGGACGACGAGAACACGTACAAGCTGCTGTCCCGCGGCGACACGCTCGGCGTGTTCCAGCTGGACGGTGGCCCCATGCGTGACCTGCTGCGGCGCATGCAGCCGACCGGCTTCGAGGACATCGTCGCCGTCGGCGCCCTGTACCGTCCGGGTCCGATGGGCATGAACGCCCACAACGACTACGCCGACCGCAAGAACAAGCGGCAGCAGATCAAGCCGATCCACCCCGAGCTGCAGGAACCGCTCAAGGAAATCCTGGCCGAGACGTATGGTCTGATCGTCTACCAGGAGCAGATCATGTTCATTGCCCAGAAGGTCGCGGGCTACTCCATGGGACAGGCGGACGTGCTCCGCAAGGCCATGGGCAAGAAGAAGCAGGAGGTGCTGGACGCCGAGTTCGAGCGCTTCCAGGCCGGCATGAAGGCGAGCGACCTGCGCCCCGGCGGCTTCTCGGACGCGGCGATCAAGGCGCTGTGGGACACGATCCTCCCGTTCGCGGGTTACGCGTTCAACAAGTCGCACGCGGCCGCCTACGGCCTGGTGTCGTACTGGACCGCGTACCTGAAGGCCAACTACCCGGCCGAGTACATGGCCGCGCTGCTGACGTCGGTGGCGGACAACAAGGACAAGAGCGCGGTCTACCTGTCCGAGTGCCGCCGCTCCGGCATCAAGGTGCTGCCACCGGACGTCAACGAGTCGGGCCTGCGCTTCGCCGCGGTCGGCACCGACATCCGCTTCGGCCTGGGCGCCGTGCGCAACGTCGGCGCGAACGTGGTCGAGTCGATCATCAAGACCCGCGAGGCGAAGGGCGCCTACACGTCGTTCACCGACTTCCTGGACAAGTCGGAGCTGGTGGTCTGCAACAAGCGGGTCATCGAGTCGCTGGTCAAGGCGGGCGCGTTCGACTCACTGGGCCACACCAGGCTCTCGCTGGTCCAGGCCCACGAGGAAGCGGTCGAAGCGGTAGTGGGCCTGAAGCGCCAGGAGGCCATGGGCCAGTTCGACCTGTTCGGCTTCGGCGACGACGAGAGCTCGACCCCGTCCAGCGACTCGAGTCCGCTGGCGCACCTGAAGTTCACCGAGGAGGAGTGGCCCCGCAAGCAGTTGCTGGCCTACGAACGGGAGATGCTGGGCCTGTACGTCTCGGCCCACCCCCTCGACGGCGCCGAACGCCTGCTGCGCAAGCACGCCCCGAAACCCATCGCCGAAATCCTCGCCGACCCACCGAAGGAAGGCGAGATCGTCCTCTCGGGAATGATCTCCGCGATGGAACGCCGCGTGAACAAACAGGGCGAACCATGGTGCATCTGCACGATCGAGGACCTGGACGCCTCGATCGAGGTCCTGTTCTTCGCCAAGAGCTACTCGGTCCTGTCCCAGGACCTGATCGAAGACGCGGCAGTGGCCGTCAAGGGCCGAGTCAACTGGCGCGAGGACAAGATGTCGGTCTTCGGCTCGGGCCTGATCCCCCTGGAGTTCTCCGAGGCAGACCTCTCCGCCGCCGCTGAGGAGGGCGAGACCCCTTTCGTCCTCCTGTGCAACCCGATCAAGCTCAACGACGAGGTGGTGGGGGAGCTGAAGAACACCCTCACCGCGCATCGTGGTGACACCCCGGTGCATCTGAGGTTCGCCCACAAGGAGAACGGCGTCACTCTCGCTCTGGACGACTACCCGATCAAGGTGACTCCCGCTTTCCTGGGCGAGATCAAGGCGATTCCTGGGGTGACTGTGGACGCTTGAGTTCTCTGGTTCGTTTCGGGCCGGGGCCGGGGCCGGGGCCGGGGCCGGGGCCGGGGCCGGGGCCGGGCCGGGGGGTGGGGCCGGGCCGGGGGGTGGGGCCGGGGGTGTGGTTGGGCCTGGGTTTGGTCAGGGGGTGGCTTGGCAAGGGCCGGTTTTGGCTTCTTTGTGGTCGTGAGTTGGTTGCTTTGAGCCGGTTTGCTTGTAGGTGGCCGGTGGATCGAGGGCTGGGGCCTCAACTCGGGTCTTGCTGTCTCGGCCTTTCCTGCTTTGCCCTTTCCCTGTTTCGCCTTTCCCTCCTGGGCTGCTGAGCCCCGCCGTCTGCCTGACCACCGCCGTCATTCGGTTGGTTGTCATGTTTCGTCCGCTGACTTTTGTCGGGGTGGTGTGGTTGGGTGGCTCCACCTGCAGAACGGAGGGCGTCGCATGTGGACCAGGAAGGTTGCCCTGCTTGCCGGGGCCGTGGTGCTCAGTGCCACTCTCACCGCCCCGGTGGCGGTTGCTCACGAGCGTGGTCTGCCGCTCGGGCCGCGTGGGCTGTCCGAGTCTCGCACCACCGAGACCCTTCAGGCCGGCGTCACTCTCACCACGATCGTGCGTGGGGCGCCCGATCCCGCCGATACCTGGACCGTCGAGGTCGCCGTTCCCGGCGGTGGTGGTTCGCCGGATCCTGACGCGCCGCCCACGGCCATCTCCGCTCGGGAGCCTGCCGATCGGTTGGCTGCCGTCCTGCGGGCCGGCGGGTTCGAGTCGCGGGTTGAGGATGTCGTCACCCCGCGGTTGGCCGACTTCTCCGGTGGGTCGCTCGGGTTCCGGGTCCGGGTCGGTTCCTACTCGACCAAAGCCGCCGCCGATGGGCAGCTTGCCCAGGCGCGCGGCAGGGGTTTCACCGCGTCGACGGTCTTCACCGGTTGGGACGGCTCGCCCGCCGATCGCGGTCCGTGGGTTGTCCGGGTGTTGACCATCGATCCGCGTACTTTCCGCGGCTCGCTCGCCGGGGACTTCGGCCCCGACCTCGAGCGGCGCGAGACCACCAGTGCCCTCGTCGCCGCTCGGGGTGCCACCGCGGGTGTCAACGCCGGGTTCTTCGTCCTCGACCCGGCTTCCGGTGCGCCCGGTGACCCGGCCGGCGTCGGTGTGTACGGCGGGCGCCTCCTCAGCGAGGCCGTGAACGGTCGGCCGTCCTTCGTGTTCAACGGGCACGGCCGTGCCACGGTCACCCGCAACACCTGGAAGGGCAGCATCACCGTCGGCCGGCGGACCCTTGCCCTGGACGGCATCAACCGCGTGCCCGGCCTGATCCGCAACTGCGGCGGTCTCGGCGACACCCCGACCACCCGGCCCCTGCACGACACCACCTGCACCGACCCCGACGAGCTGGTGGCCTTCACCGCCGACTACGGCGTCTCAACCCCCGCCGGCCCCGGCGCGGAGGCGATCGTCGACAGCCACAACCGCGTCGTCACCGTCCGTACGCCACGTGGTGGTCCGCTGCCGGCCGGCACCCGTTCGGTCCAGGCCACCGGCGCCCAGGCCGCCGAGCTGACCACGCTGGCCCGACCGGGCCAGAAGCTGACCATCACCAGCCGCCTGACCGGTGCGCGCTCCGACTACGTCATCAACGGCGGCCCCGAGCTGGTCCGCGACGGCCACCAGCACGCCACCCCCGCCGCCGACGGCATGGTGCGACCCAACGACCCCAGCTTCTACTACGGCTGGGCCGCCAAGCGGAACCCGCGCACCATAGCGGGAGTCGACGAGCGCGGCCGCGTCCTACTGGTCACCGTGGACGGCCGGGCGACGACCAGCCTCGGCCTGTCCATCGCAGAGTCAGCCGCGGTAGCCCAGGCCCTCGGCATGCGCGCCGCGATCAACCTGGACGGCGGCGGCTCCACCACGATGGTCGCGCACGGCCACGTCCTCAACACCCCATCCGACGCAACCGGCGAACGCCCGATAGGCGACGCGATCCTGGTGCTACCCCGGACCTAGCCAACGCCAACGCCGCGAACGACCTGCGCCACGCTTCGCCGGAACGGAACCGATCGGCGTCGTCCCCACGAGGGAACGACGCCGATCGGCACCGGAACATCGGGGAACTCGCGCAGCGCCGTCCCAGTCAGCTCGCGCGGAACGTCCGTCGATAGGTCATCGGCGACGTTCCCAGTGTCGCGCGTAGGTGGTGGCGCATCGCGGCGGCGGTGCCGAATCCCGCGCGGCGGGCCACTGCCTCGGCGGGCAGGTCTGTCGTCTCCAGCAGGTCCCTGGCCAGTTCCACCCGCTGCCGCGTGAGCCACTGGCCAGGGCTCAGCCCTACCTCGTCGCGGAAGTGGCGGGTGAACGTCCGTCTGCTCATGCCCGCCCGCGCGGCCAGCTCGTCCAGGCCGATCGGCTGGTCCAGCCGCTCCATCGCCCACGCGCGCGCCGCCGCGGTCGTCGCCTCCGCCGACTCCCGCACGGGGTGCTGCACGTACTGTGCCTGCCCGCCGTCCCGCCACGGGGGCACCACGCACCGCCGGGCGACGAGGTTCGCGACCGCGCTGCCGTGGTCGCGGCGCACCATGTGCAGGCACAGGTCCACCCCGGCCGCGGCGCCGGCCGACGTCAGCACGTCGCCGTCGTCCACGAACAGCACGTCCGGGTTCACCAGGACGCGCGGGAACAGCTCCCGGAAGCGCTCGGCGTGCCACCAGTGCGTCGTCGCCCGCCGACCGTCCAGTACGCCCGTCGCCGCCAGCACGAACGCGCCCAGGCAGATCGACACCAGCCGTGTCCCGGGGCGCACGGTGGCCAGCGCGGCCGTCACCTCGTCCGGCAGCACTCCGTCGACGGCCACCGTCGTCGACGGGATCACCACCGTGTCCGCGCCGGCGAGCACGGTCGCGTCGTGTGGCACGGAGATGGTGAAGTCGGCCTGGGTCTGCACCGGCCGGCCGTCGACCGTGCAGGTGATCGTCTCGTAGTACGGCGTGCCGTCGGCGGTCGTCGCGGCGCCGAAGAGCCGGGAGGGGATGCTCAGCTCGAACGGGATCACCCCGTCGAGTGCCAGTACGGCCACTCGGTGCATGGCCCGATCTTGTCATGTGATGACCTCCGGGCCACTGGTCGGGGCCGGTGACCATCGACAGAATCGGTCGCATGGCGAACACGATGCGGGCGATCAGCGTCCAGCGGGCCGGCGGCCCAGAGGTGTTGACCGGGGTGGAACTGCCGAAGCCCGAGCCGGGCCCCGTGGAGATCCTGGTGCGCGTGCACGCGGCGGCCGTCAACCCGACGGACTGGAAGGCACGTACCCGCGGCCGGACGTTCCTCGCCCCGGCCCCGTACGTGCCGGGCTACGACGTCTCCGGCGTCGTCGAGGCCGTCGGTCCCGGCGTGCGGATCTACGCCCCGGGTGACGAGGTGTTCGGCATGCCGCTGTTCCCGAAGCCGGCCGGCGCCTACGCCGAGTACGTGGTGGCGCCGCCCCGGCACTTCGCCCGCAAGCCGGCGAGCCTGGACCACGTGACGGCAGCCGGCCTGCCGCTGGCCGGGCTCACGGCGTGGCAGTCCCTCGTGGATTTCGGGAACGTCCAGCCGGGACAGCGCGTGCTGGTCCACGCGGCGGCGGGCGGCGTCGGTCACCTGGCGGTGCAGATCGCGAAGGCACGCGGCGCGTACGTGATCGGCACGGCCAGCGCCGCGAAGCACGACTTCGTCCGCGGCCTCGGCGCCGACGAGGTGATCGACTACCGCACCACGGACTTCACGACGGCGACGGGCGAGCTGGACCTGGTGCTGGACACCATCGGCGGCGACTACGGCCCGCGGTCACGCGCGCTCCTGCGGCCGGGCGGCACGTACGTCGCGCTGGCGGACCCGACGGACGAGGCGTTCCTGCTGGTGGAGCCGGACCACGCGGGCATGCTCGCACTGGTCAACCTGGTCGGGAAGGGCCAGCTGGCGGTCACCGTGGACGCGGTGTTCCCGCTGGCCGAGGCGGCCAGGGCACACGAACACGGCGAGGCGGGTGGCGCCACGGGCAAGATCGTCCTCGACGTCGCGGGTTAGCCTGCCGGGCGTGACCGCTGATCTCGTCGCGCTCGACCGGGCGCATGTGTGGCATCCGTACGGGCCCATGCCGGGGCTCGTCGACCCGCTCGTGGTCGAGTCCGCGGCCGGGGTGCGGCTGCGGCTCGCCGACGGGCGGGAGCTGGTCGACGGCATGTCGTCGTGGTGGGCCGCCATCCACGGGTACCGCAACCCCGTGCTGGACAAGGCGCTGGCGGACCAGGCGGGCCGGATGAGCCACGTCATGTTCGGCGGCCTCACCCACGAGCCGGCCGTCACCCTCGCGACCAAGCTCGTCGAGATCACACCGGAGCCGCTCCAGCACGTGTTCCTCTGCGACTCCGGCTCCGTCTCGGTCGAGGTCGCGGTCAAGATGGCCCTGCAGTACTGGCGCTCCCTCGGCCGCCCGGAGAAGCGCCGGCTGCTGACCTGGCGCGGCGGCTACCACGGCGACACCTTCCACCCGATGAGCGTCTGCGATCCGGACGGCGGCATGCACAGCCTCTGGCGCGGCGTCCTGCCGGCGCAGGTCTTCGCGGACGCGCCGCCGGCGGCGTTGGAGCACGACTACGTGGCGCACCTGGCGTCGCTGGTCGAGGACCACGCCGACGAGCTGGCCGCCGTGATCGTCGAGCCGGTCGTGCAGGGCGCCGGCGGCATGCGCTTCCACGACCCCCGCTACCTGCACGTCCTGCGTGAGCTGACCCTGACCCACGACGTCCTGTTGATCTTCGACGAGATCGCGACCGGCTTCGGCCGCACCGGCACCCTGTTCGCCGCGGATCAGGCCTCGGTCGCACCGGACATCATGTGCGTCGGCAAGGCGCTGACCGGCGGCTACCTGTCGATGGGTGCGACGCTGTGCTCGGGGCAGGTCGCCGACGGCATCTCCCGCGGCTCGGTCCCGGTCCTGGCCCACGGCCCGACCTTCATGGGCAACCCACTGACGTCGGCGGTCGCGAACGCCTCGATCGACCTGCTGCTGTCGCAGGACTGGCAGGGCACGGTCAAGCGCCTGGCGGAAGGGCTGCGGACCGGCCTCGAACCGGCCCGGTCACTCCCCGGCGTGCGCGACGTCCGCGTGCTGGGCGCGATCGGCGTGGTGCAGCTGGACCACGAGGTGGACATGGCCGCGGCGACGGCGGCGGCCGTGGCGCAGGGCGTGTGGCTGCGCCCGTTCCGGGACCTGATCTACACGATGCCGCCGTACGTCACCGAACCGGCCGACCTCGAACGGATCGCGGCGGGCGTACTGGCGGCGGCCCGCGCCGGCTGAGGGGGCGGCCGCCGGCCCCGGTTCCACGCTACGGCACGTCACCGACAGGAAGGGATGCCGCGAGGCCGGCCTGTGGACGAACTCCGGCATCCACCGGTGTCGATCTTCGGCGACCGCGGCGCCTGGCACGATGACCGCCATGTCAGGTGAGGTCTGGGTAGCGCTCATCTCCGTGGCGGGGGTCGTCCTCGGTGGCCTGCTGTCCTTCCTGGTCCAGCACAGGACACAGCGGTCCGCGGAACGCGCCGAACAGCGGCGGCAGCTGATCGCGCTGGGGGAGACCCGCCGCGCGGAGCAGCTGGCGCTGCTGGAGCGGTTCATCGAGGTGGCGGCCTCGGCGGAGCGATCCGCGTTCAGCCGCCCGACCGAGGACTGGGACGAGAACCACCCCTGGCACATCAGGACCCAGGACGTCATGAACAGGCTGTGGGTCGCCGAGCGGCTCATCCGCATCCAGTTCCCCCTGCCCGTGCACGACGCGGCCCGCGCGTACTTCCTCGACCTGAACCGGACGGTGTGGGAGGGCCTGCCCGACGGTCAGAACGTGCGGGACTACCTGGAGAACAACCGCCTGGCCTTCCTCGACGCGGCCCGCGCGGTCATGAGCTGAAGCCCCAACGAGCCCGCCTATCGGCAACCGGACCGGCCGCGGCGCTGGCGGTGGGCGGACAGCGTGGTGGCGAGCTCCACCTCGGTCGGCTCGACGAGGACCGTGCCTTCCGGGGTGATGACCACCGGGATGTTGGGCAGACCGCCCGCGATCTCCGCGGCGCGGGCGCGCAGGGCCGGGTCGGCGTCGGTGTCGAACTCGACGTAGGGGACGTTGTGCCGGCGCAGCCAGGACCTGGTCCGCCGGCAGTCGCCGCACCATTCCGCGCCGAAAAGCTGCGTCCGCTCCGCGCCAGACCCCCCGTCGCCCAAAATCACGGGTCAGACCCTAACCGAGAGTAGGGCGGCGTGGGTTGCGGCAAACGGGTGGGACTAACCTGACCGCCCGTGAGTTTCATGGTGCTCACAGGCACCGGAACGGGTGTCGGCAAGACGGTCGTGACTGCCGCCGTTGCCGCGCTCGCCCGCCACCGGCGCCGGAGCGTAGCGGTCCTCAAACCAGCGCAGACCGGGCTCCCACCCGGTGAGCCCGGCGACGTCGACGAGGTCACCCGCCTCGCCGGCGACGACGTCACGACCTGGGAGCTGGCCCGTTTCCCCGACCCGCTGGCCCCGGCCACCGCCGCGCGGCGGGCCGGCATCATGCCCGTGACCCCCAAGCAGGCCGCCGCGGCCGCCGTCGAGCTGGCCCGCGGGCACGACCTGGTGCTCGTCGAGGGCGCCGGCGGGCTGCTGGTGCGCATGGACGACCACGGCGGCACGCTCGCCGACGTCGCCTGGTCCGCCGCCGCGCCCGTCCTGATCGTCGCCAACGCCGGCCTCGGCACCCTCAACGAGACCGCGCTGACCGCCGAGGCGCTGCGGCGCAGGGGCATCGAGTGCGCCGGCGTGGTGGTCGGCGCCTGGCCCGCCGAGCCCGACCTCGCCGCCCGCTGCAACCTCGACGACCTGCCGGAGGTGGCCGGTGCGCCGCTGGTCGGGGCCGTCCCGGCCGGCGCGGGCACCCTGACCCGGCCGGAGTTCCTCGACATGGCCATCCGCTCGCTCGCCCCGTCCCTCGGCGGCGAGTTCGACGCGAGCGGCTTCGCCGCGGAACACGCTGCCTAGGGCAGTACAGCTGGGGCACCGACCGCGCGGCGGCCCCGGCACGCTAGAGCGGGAGTCGTGCGTGATGTACGTCGCGTGTCCACATGCGCCTCGTGCGGCAAACTGGGGCGGACGCACCCGATCACGATGGAGGCACCGGTGACCGCAGCTGCCGAACGGACGGAAACAACGGCGGAGAACGACCTGCTCGCCGCCGCCCGGGAGCAGGTGCTCGAACGCGGTGTCGGCCTGAACGAGGAGCAGCTCCTCGAGATCCTCCGCCTCGACGACGACCGGATCCCCGAGCTGCTCGCCCTCGCCCACGACGTGCGGATGCGCTGGTGCGGCCCGGAGGTCGAGGTCGAGGGCATCGTCAGCCTCAAGACCGGCGGCTGCCCGGAGGACTGCCACTTCTGCTCGCAGTCCGGCCAGTTCCCCTCGCCGGTGCGCTCGGCCTGGCTGGACATCCCCGGCCTGGTCAGGGCCGCGCGGGAGACCGCGGCCACCGGCGCGTCGGAGTTCTGCATCGTGGCCGCCGTGCGCGGCCCGGACAAGCGCCTGCTGTCCCAGGTCCGCGACGGCATCAGGGCCATCCGCGAGGACGGCAACGACATCCAGATCGCCTGCTCGCTGGGCATGCTCACCCAGGCCCAGGTGGACGAGCTGGTCGAGATGGGCGTGCACCGCTACAACCACAACCTCGAGACCGCGCGCTCGCACTTCCCCAACGTGGTGACCACCCATTCGTGGGAGGAGCGGTGGGAGACGCTCACGATGGTGAAGGCGGCGGGCATGGAGGTCTGCTGCGGCGGCATCATCGGCATGGGGGAGACGGTCGAGCAGCGCGCGGAGTTCGCCGCGCAGCTCGGTGAGCTGGACCCGCACGAGGTCCCGATGAACTTCCTCATCCCGCAGCCCGGCACCCCGTACGAGAACTACGAGATCGTCGAGGGCAAGGACGCGCTGCGCACGATCGCCGCGTTCCGGCTCGCGCTGCCGCGCACGATCCTGCGGTTCGCCGGCGGCCGCGAGCTGACCCTCGGTGACCTGGGCGCGCGGCAGGGGCTGCTGGGCGGGGTCAACGCGGTGATCGTCGGGAACTACCTGACCAACCTCGGCCGGCCCGCGCAGCAGGACCTGGACATGCTGGCGGACCTGAAGATGCCGGTCAAAGCACTGAGTGAGCACCTGTGAGCGGAGCTTGCGAAGCGAACCGTGGACACCAGGGCGAGGCACGGCGGCACCGAGCCCGCGGGGGGACACCGTGAGCGGCGTGAGCTACTGCGTCCACTGCGGCAAGCCCGAGGGTGAGGGCGACCACGCGCGGTGCTCGGGTCCCCTGGCCGCGCTCGACCCGCCGCGCTTCTGCGCCGAGTGCGCCCGCCGCATGGTCGTGCAGGTGACCCCGGCCGGGTGGACGGCCCGGTGCAGCCGCCACGGCGAGCGTTCCTCGGTCGACGCCAAGTACTAGTCTTTGTCGTTACGGGCCGTGTCCGCGGCTGGGACTAGTGGGAGGTCGGCGTGTCGGAACAACCGGTCGGAGAGCAGGACGCGCCGCACCGGGAGCCCGAGTACCCGATCCATCCGAATCCGGTCCAGTGGCAGCCGCCGACACCGAAGGTGGTCATCAGGCGTGACCTGCTGCCGGCGGTCAGCGTGCTGTCCGCAGTGACGCTGCTGGGGCTCGCGGTGGGCTGGCTGTGGTCGCTGCTCGCGCCGCCGCAACGCCAGGTCATCACGCAGGACGGCCAGGCGGCGTCGCTGACCGACGAGAGCTACCACCGGTTCGACGACCTGGTGATCTTCATGCTGCTCTGCCTCGCGGCGGGGGTCGTCACCGGCATCGCCGTCTGGTATCTGAGGGAACGCCGCGGTCCCGTGGTCATGCTGGCGGCCGTCGCGGGCGGCGCCCTCGGCGGTTGGCTGGCCCAGTCCGTCGGCACGTCCTGGGCGGCGGGCCGCTGGCCGGTGCCGAAGAGCGTGAAGGCGCTGGACATCGTGTCCGTGGCGCCGGTGCTCGAGTCCGCGTGGGGCCTGATTCTGTGGCCGCTGGCGACCGCCCTGGCCTACGGCGTCCTGGCCGCGATGAACGGCATGGACGACCTCGGCCGCCGCCTCGGCTAGCCGGGTATTCCGCACATGGGCCGCTGACCTGCGGCGATGATCGGGACGCTGCTCCGGCTCAAGCTCGCGATCAGCCAGAACTCGATCATGTGCGGAAAACGGGCAAGCTGGTGACCCGTCCAGGAACACCCGCCCCCTCGACGATGCAGGCCGCGTTTGCCACGCTCGCGGCGCAGACCGAGGCACTGGCGCCGGCCAGTGGTCGCGCCGAATTGTCGGTGCTCGCTGATAGTGTGGAACCAGGGGTCCCCCTTGCGAGCCGGGCAGACGTGTGTCCGCCGTGGGCGAGGGAAAGGGACTTTCGTTCGGGGTGTTGTCGACTCGTTAGTTCTCGATCGCCTGCTCGTGTAGTTCCGCCGGGGGAGCGGGGACGGCGTGCAGGGTGGTCAGGATGCCGGCTTCTCGGCTGATCAAGCTGGTCACGAGCCGCAACCGGTGCAGGGGGCGGGTTTCCTCCAGGATGCGTTGGCGGTCTTCGAGTGGCAGCAGGCAGTCCGTGGCGAGCAGGTGGGCCAGGGCGGCCACGCCGACGTTGTCCTCCGGCTCGGTCCAGTCGCCCTCTTTCCACGCCACCTGGCAGTAGCGGCGGTAGGCCGCGCGTGCCGCCGCGATCAACGACGTGATCGTGTCCGCCATCGAGCGTTGGCCGGGGATCATCGCCGGGGTGTCCGGCAGCCACTCGACCGTGCCCATCAGGTACGGGGCCGCCGCGTTGTCGAGGGCCAGCAGGCGGAACCGTCGCTCGCCGACCGACACGATGTCGAACCGGCCGTCGGGTAGCCGGGACGCCTGGCGCAGCACGGCCGCGCACCCGACCGGCTGCAACTGGTCGAGCGAGGTCACCTCCACCCCCGCGGACGGGGCGAGCGCGACCACGCCGAACCGCTTCTCGGGCACCGTGCCCGTCATCAGGTCGACGGTCAGCTGGCGGTACCGCGGCTCGAAGATGTGCAACGGCAGCGGCACCCCGGGGAGCAGCACCGTTCGCAGCGGGAAGAGCGGTAGCGGTAATGACACGGCACCAAGGCTAGGTCGCCGCGGCTCCTCCCGCTTGGTGCACGAGGACGGAAAGGGGACGAGCCGGCTCCGACGGGTCACTCCTGGCTGCTGCCGCCAGCGTTCCGCTCGGTCCTCGGCGGCCGGAACACCGCGAACGGGTCGGTCACGGAGATCCCCCGCCGGGTGAACCGGAACAGCGCGGCCGGGCGACCGCCGGCACGACCGGGTGGCGCCGTGTCACCGGTCTGCTCGAGCAGCCCCCGCCGGGACAGCACCCGCTGGAGGTTCGTCGCCGACACCCGGTACCCCAGCGCCGCCGAGTACAGCGACCGCAGCGCCGAGATCGTGAACACCGGCGGCGCGAGCGCGAACCCCAGGTTCGTGTACGACAGCTTCGCCCGCAGCCGGTCGCGCCCTCGACGCACGATCGCCTCGTGGTCGAACGCGGTGCGGGGGAGCGCGTCCACCGGGTGCCACGCGGTGTCCGGCGGCAGCGCCGGGTCGTTGTCGGACGGCACGAGCCCGAGGAACGCCGACGCGATCACCCGCTCGCCCGGCACCCGGTCCGGCGCGCTGAACACGGCCAGCTGCTCGACGTGCGACAGCTGTCGGACGTCGACCTTCTCCTCCAGCTGCCGGCGGATGGACGTCTCGACGTCCTCGGTCGCGCCGAGCCGGCCGCCGGGCAGTGACCACCGGTGCGCGTGCGGTTCCTGAGCGCGTTCCCAGAGCAGAACCTGGAGTGATCCCGATCGCACCTGGAGCACCGAGGCCAGCACTTCATGGTCAGCCACGGTTAACGCGGTGGTAGCATTGGCCATGTTTTCGATCCTAAGGCGAAAACCTCGGGGTGGGAAATCGACACGGCGGACCGTAGCCCAGGGAGGGATAGATGGCCGCAACGTTGGAGCAAGATCTGACGCCCTACAGCGGGGTTGAGCCGGACTCGGCATGGCACGACGAGGTGCGCAGGCTCGCGGAGGAACGCGACGCCGTGCTGCTCGCGCACAACTACCAGCTGCCCGAGATACAGGACATCGCCGACCACACCGGCGACTCGCTCGCGCTGAGCCGCATCGCGGCCGCCAGCGACGCATCCACGATCATCTTCTGCGGCGTCCACTTCATGGCCGAGACCGCGAAGATCCTGAGCCCGGACAAGACCGTCCTCATCCCCGACGCCCGCGCGGGCTGCTCGCTCGCCGACTCCATCGACGCCGCCCAGCTGCGCGCGTGGAAGGCCGAGCACCCGGGCGCCGTCGTCGTCTCCTACGTGAACACCACGGCCGAGGTGAAGGCCGAGACCGACGTCTGCTGCACCTCCTCCAACGCCGTCGACGTGGTCCGTTCGATCCCGGCGGACCGCGAGGTCCTGTTCCTGCCCGACCAGTTCCTCGGCGCGCACGTCAGGCGCGAGACCGGCCGCGACAACCTGCACGTCTGGGCCGGCGAGTGCCACGTGCACGCCGGCATCAACGGCCCCGAGCTGGCCGCCCGCGCCGCCGCCAACCCCGACGCGGACCTGTTCGTGCACCCCGAGTGCGGCTGCGCGACCTCCGCGCTCTACCTCGCCGGCGAGGGCGTGGTGCCGAAGGACCAGGTCAAGATCCTCTCGACCGGCGACATGGTGACCGAGGCACGCGCCACCAAGGCGAGCACCGTCCTCGTGGCGACCGAGATCGGCATGCTGCACCAGCTGCGCCGCGCCGCCCCGGAGATCGACTTCCGCGCGGTGAACGAACGCGCGTCCTGCCGGTACATGAAGATGATCACGCCGGCCGCGTTGCTGCGGTCGCTCCGCGAGGGTCGCGACGAGGTCCACGTGGACGCCGAGACGGCCGCCCGCGCACGCGGCGCCGTCCAGCGGATGATCGAGATCGGCAAGCCCGGTGGTGGCGAGTGAGCACGCCGGGAGCGGAGCGAGCGAGCCTCCGCCGGACCGACCGGGGAGCGGACTCGGGAGCGAGGGACGAGCGTCGGGCGCGCGACGACGGAGGGAGCCGGCCGCGAGCGAGCGGAACGACCCGTCAAGCGCTGTGGGAAGCGCGGGCCGACCTGGTGGTCGTCGGCACCGGGGTCGCCGGTCTGACCGCCGCGCTGCGCGCCCGTGAGCTGGGGCTGCGGGTCCTCGTCGTGACGAAGGAGGCCGCCGACGGCGGCAACACCCGGTGGGCGCAGGGCGGCGTCGCCGTCGTGCTGGGGGACGTCGAGGGCGACTCGACCGCCCGGCACGTCGACGACACGCTGGTCGCGGGCGTCGGCCTGTGCGACGAGGTGGCGACGTCGCGGATCATCGGCGACGGTCCGGCCGCGGTGGGGCGGCTGCGCGGCCGGGGCGCGGTGTTCGACCGTGACACGGACACCGGCGGCGACCGGTTGGCGCGGACCCGCGAGGGCGGCCACACGGCGTTCCGCGTGGTGCACGCGGGCGGCGACGCGACCGGCGCCGAGGTGGAACGCGCGCTGCTGGCGGCCTCCCGGGACGACCGGGTGCCCATGCTGGAGCACCACACCGCCGTCGACACGCTGCGCACCCCGGCCGGCGAGGTCGCCGGGCTGCTGGTGCTCGACGCCGACGGAACACCGGGAGTCCTCGTGGCACCGGCGGTCCTGCTCGCGACCGGCGGCCTCGGCCAGCTCTACCAGGCGACGTCGAACCCGGCCGTCGCGACCGCGGACGGCGTGGCCATCGCGCTGCGGTCCGGGGCGCCGGTCGCGGACCTGGAGTTCGTGCAGTTCCACCCGACCGTGCTGTACACGGGAGCCGGCGCGCGGGGCCGGTGCCCACTTGTCACCGAGGCCGTGCGCGGCGAGGGCGCGGTGCTGGTCGACTCCCGCGGCAACCGCGTGATGGCCGGCGTCCACCCGCAGGAGGATCTGGCGCCCCGCGACGTGGTGTCGGCGGCGATCACCCGCCGGATGGCCGCCCTGGGCGACGACCACGTGTACCTGGACGCGACCCACCTGGCGGCCCCGGAGTTCCGGCGGCGCTTCCCGACCGTGCTGGCCGCGTGCCGCACAGTGGGCGTCGACCCGTCATCGGCGCCGATACCGGTTGCCCCGGCGGCGCATTTCTCGTGCGGCGGCGTGGTGTCCACAGTGGACGGTCGAACACCGGTGCCCGGCCTGTACGCGGCGGGCGAGGTGGCGCGGACCGGCCTGCACGGCGCGAACCGGTTGGCGTCCAACAGCTTGCTGGAGGGCCTGGTCGTCGGCACGCGGGCCGCGGAGTCGGTCGCGGCCGACCTGGCGCTGGGGGTGTTGGCGAAGCCCTGTCTGGCCGCGTGCCCGCCGGTGCCGGTGGTGCCGGTCGCGGACCGGGACACGCTGCAGCGCGTGATGAGCCGCTACGCCGCCATCGGCCGCGACGCCGAAGGTCTCGCGGTGGTGGGCTCGGTGCTGGACGTGTCGGCCATCGACCGCCCGCTCGGGACGCGGGCGCTGGTGGAGGACGCGGCGTTGACGCTGACGGCCCGCGCGCTGATCGCCGCGGCGGCGGTCCGGCAGGAGTCCCGCGGCTGCCACGTCCGCGACGACTTCCCGGCGACGTCGGGGGAGTGGGCCCGCAGCCTGACCGTGCGCCTGACCCCGTCGGGCCAACCCATGATCGCGCGACCGGCATTGGTGAAGGGGGCGGCGTGACCGACCTGGACCTGGACGATCTCCACCGCGTGGTGACCACGGCGCTGGCGGAGGACCTGCGCTACGGCCCCGACGCGACCACCGCGGCGACGGTGCCCGAACACGCCGTGGCCACCGCGACGATCGCGCCGCGCGCCTTCGGCACCCTGGCGGGGCTGCCGGCCGTGCGCGCGGTCTTCGACGAGGTCATCGGCGACTACGAGGTCCTGTCCGCCATGGACGACGGGGCGAAGGTGCGGCCGGGCGACCCCGTCCTGGTGGTGCGCGCCCCGGTGCGCGCACTCCTGACGGCCGAGCGCACCGCGTTGAACCTGCTGTGCCACCTGTCCGGCGTGGCGACCGCGACGGCGGCGTGGGTGGACGCGATGGCGGGCACGGGCGTGGCCATCCGCGACTCCCGCAAGACGTTGCCCGGCCTGCGCCTGCTGGAGAAGTACGCGGTCCGCCGCGGTGGCGGCGTCAACCACCGACTGGGCCTCGGCGACGCGATCCTCATCAAGGACAACCACGTCGCGGCCGCCGGCTCGGTGGCCGCGGCCCTGCGCGCGGCCCGCGAGGCGGCCCCCGACCTGCCGTGCGAGGTGGAGGTCGACACCCTCGACCAGCTCGACGAGGCGCTGGCGGAGAAGGCGGAGCTGGTGCTGCTGGACAACTTCCTCCCGGAGCACTGCGCCACCGCGGTGCGCCGGGTGGCGGACCTCGGCGCACCGACGAAGCTGGAGGTGTCCGGCGGCCTGAAGCTGGCCGACGCCAGGGTGTACGCGGAGACCGGCGTCGACTACCTGTCGGTCGGCGCGCTCACCCACTCGGCCCCCGCACTGGACCTGGGACTGGACCTCACGTGACCGGGACTATGCCGGCCCTGTCCACGGGCGTATAAAAAATCTCATGCCCATGGTCGAGGCACCCCCGGCCCTGCCACCCGGACCGAACCTGCCGCCGCTCGTCCAGACCATCCTCTTCATGACCGCGCGGCGCCACCTCCACGCGACGAGGCGCCGCCGGTACGGGGACGTCTTCACCGCACGCATCGCCGGCGGCCGGACCGTCGTCACGCTCACCCAGCCGGCGCACATCCGCCAGGTCTTCGCCGGCGCGCCAACGATTTTCCACGCCGGCGAGGGCAACGGGATGCTGGCGCCGGTGATGGGCCGGCACTCGCTGCTGATCACCGACGAGGACGAGCATCTGCGGGCCCGCAAGCTGCTCATGCCGGCGTTCAACGGCGCCGCGCTGCGCGGCTACCGCGACCTGATGGCCGAGCTGGCGGTCACCAGCGTGGCCGGCTGGCCGGTCGGCGCGCCGTTCCCGGTGCACCCGCGCATGAACGCGGTGACGCTGGAGATCATCCTGCGGGTCGTCTTCGGCATGTCCGACGGGCCTCGGCTCGCCGAGCTGCGGCCCCGCCTACGCCGCGTCACCGACATCGGCCCGCTCACCGTGCTCGGCTGGAGCTACCCGAAGCTGCGCAACGTCGGGCCGTTCCGGCGCAACTGGGAGAACCTGCGCGCGGTGGACCGCCTGCTGCACGCGGAGATCGCCGACCGGCGCGGCGCCGGTGACCTGTCCGAGCGCGGCGACGTGCTGTCCACCCTGCTCACCGCGGCCGGCGACGAGATGACCGACCTGGAGCTGCGCGACCACATGGTCACGCTGCTGCTGGCCGGCCACGAGACGACCGCGACCGCGCTCGCCTGGTCCTGCCACGAGCTGGCGCGCCACCCGGACGTCCTCCGCGAGGCGCAGCGGGCCGCGGACGACGGCGACGACGCCTACCTGGAGGCCGTGGCGAAGGAGGCCATGCGCCGCCGCCCGGTGATCCAGAACGTGGCCCGCAAGCTCACCGAGCCGACCGACATCGCCGGTTTCCGCCTGCCGGCGGGCACGGTCGTCGCGCCCAGCATCTCGCTGGTCCACCGCGACCCCGACGTGTACGACGACCCGAGGGACTTCCGGCCGGAGCGGTTCATCGGCAAGCAACCGGAGGCGGGCACCTGGATCCCGTTCGGCGGGGGAGTGCGGCGCTGCATCGGCGCCGGCTTCTCCCTGCAGGAGGCCGCCACGGTCCTGCGGGAGGCACTGACCCGCTACGACCTCCGCCCGGCCCAGCCGCGGCCGGAAGCGGCGAAACCCCGCAACATCACGCTGATCCCGGCCCAGGGCGCCCGCATCATCGCCACGCCCCGCAAGCGCTGAAAGGCGCGTCCAGGGCTCCGTCAGGCCTTTGAAGGCGTGTCCTGCCTCTGGAAGGCGCGTTCTCGAACGCGCCTTCCAGGGCAGCGGTCACGTCCCGAAGCGCCTACAGCCTGCGGTTAGCCAGCACGGGGAGCACCTTGCGGGTCTCCGTGACCCGCTCCAGGTCGAGGTCCACCACCAGCAGTTCGGGGTCCGCGCCCGCCGACGCCACCACCGACCCGTCCGGCGCCGCGACCAAGCTGTGCCCGACGCCGGTCGGCGCGTTCGTCGGCACGCCCGGGTCCGCCTGCCCGCACGCCACCACGAAGCACGTCGAGTCCAGCGCCCGCGCCCGCACGAGCAGCTCCCACTGCTCGACCTTCCCCGGCCCCGCACCCCACGACGCGCCGAGCAGGACCACCGAGGCACCGCGGTCCGCGAGCCCCGTGAAGACACCGGGGAACCGCACGTCGTAGCAGGTCGCCAGGCCCAGGGTGTCCAGCACCACGAGATCCTCGCCGGGCGCGACCGTCCGCGACTCCTGGAAGCCGAACGCGTCGTACATGTGGATCTTGTCGTAGCCCACGTGCCGGTCACGCCCCGTGGCGAGAAGCGTGTTGAACACCCGCCCGTCCGCTGCCGGGGTGAACATCCCGGCGACCACGAGCACGTCGTGCGACACGGCGATCTCCCGCACCGCCGACGCCCACGGCCCGTCCAGCGGCTCGGCCAGCGGACCCAGCGACGTGCCGAAACACGCCATCGTCGCCTCCGGGAACAACACCACCGACGCGCCGTCCGCGGCAGCCGACTTCACCTGCTCGGCCACGAGTGACAGGTTCTCCGAAGGCGACGGAGTGGACGTGATCTGGCTCAGGGCAACACGCACGGCGACGACCTCCGGGAGTGAGAATCGCTAATCCCTCCACGCGAGGATATGTCGCCCGGCTAGGGTCGGGCCTCGTGCCCAACAAGTCGCGTCGTCTTCTCGCGCCGCTGCTCGCGGTCGCGCTCGTGGGCGCCTGCACCGGCGATCCGACCCCGCCGGCCTCCGGCGACCCGGACGGCAGGTCGCTGGTGATCGCCGTGGCCGACGAACCGGCCGACCTCAGCCCGCTCGCGGGCTACGCCGAGCACGGCGCCGCGAAGCTCTACGACGGGCTCGTCGAGTACCAGGCCAACCTCTCCCTGCGCCCCGCGCTCGCCACCGACCTGCCCAAGCCCGCCGCCGACGGGCTGTCGTGGACGGTCTCGCTGCGCCCGGGCGTCACGTTCACCGACGGTTCGCCGCTCGAGGCACAGGACGTCGTCGACACCTACCGCGCGCTGCTCGACCCCGCCCGCAAGAGCCCGGAGCGCCAGCGGTTCTCGATGGTCAAGAACGTCACGGCGCTCAACGTGGCGACCGTGCGCTTCGACCTGTCCGCGCCGTACGCGCCGTTCCCGGAGCTGCTCACGCTCGGCATCGTGTCCAGCGAGTCCGTCGGCACCGACACCCCCGTGGGCACCGGCCCGTACCGGCTCGCCTCGTGGACGCGTGGCCAGCGGATGGTGCTGGCGGCCAACAAGGCGTACTGGGACGACACGCCGGCCATCACCAAGGTCACCGTCGAGTTCATCCCCGACGACGAGACCCGCGCCAAGCAGCTGAAGGACGGCAAGCTCGACGGCGCCGCGCTGCCACCGGAGCTGGCGGAGAAGTTCGACGACACCGACGGCATGCGGGTGGTCGCCCACAGCGCGGCGGACGTCCGCGCGGTCGTCCTGCCCGCGGACAACCCGGTCACCGGCGACGCCGGCCTGCGGCTCGCGCTGAACTACGCGGTCAACCGCGAGTCGATGGTGGAGAACGTGCTGGCCGGCAAGGGCCGCGTCGCCTACACGCCGATGCCCGAGGTGCTCCCCGAGTTCGTGGAGCCGGACGCGGTCTTCGACTACGACCTGACCCGCGCGCTCGACGCGCTCTCGTCGGGCGGCTGGAGCCCCGGCGACGCGGGCGTGCGCGTGAAGAACGGCACGCCGGCCGCGTTCACCCTGCGGTACGCGCAGGGCGACACCGTCGCCGCCGGGCTGGCCGAGGCGTTCGCGACCGACGCGCGGGCCGTCGGCGTGCAGGTCACCCCCGAGGCCACCACCGACGCGGCGGCACTCGCGGCCGGGCCGTCGCTGGTGGGCTTCGGCGACCCGTTCGACCCCGACACCGCCCTGTACCCGGTGCTGCGGTCCGGGCTCGGCGGGTATCACGATGAGACCGTCGACACGGCGCTGGACACCGGACGGGCCGCGACCGACCCGGCCGAGCGGGCCGTCGCCTACCGGAAGGTCCAGCGCGCCTGGGTGAGCGCGCCCGGCATGGTCGTGCTCGCCGCCCCCGACCACACCTACGTCATGCGCGAGAGCTGGGACGGCTACCAACCGGTGGTCGACGCGTCCACCGCGGACGCCACCTGGGGCGCGTGGTGGAACCTGGAGGACTGGACGCCGCGATGACCGGAGCCGGCGGGAGGGAGAATCAGGGCATGCTCGACCTCGACGCCATACGCAGCGACACGCCCGGCTGCCACCGGGGCGTGTTCCTCGACAGTGCCGGCTCGTCGCTGCCACCCGTGCGGGTGCTGGACGAGGTCATCAACCACCTGCGCCGCGAGGCCGAGGTCGGCGGGTACCGCGCCGCCGAGGAACGCCTCGACGACCTCGAGGCCGGTTACGCCGTGCTCGCCTCAGCCCTGGGCTGTCACCCGGACGAGGTCGCCTTCACCGACAGCGCGACCCGCTCGTGGCTGGCCGTGTTCGACGCGATCCCGCTGGCCGCCGGCGACCGGATCCTGTGCACGGAGGCGGAGTACGCGGGCAACGCGATCCCGCTGCTCCGGCGTGCGGCGGAGGTCGGTGCCTCCGTCGAGCCGATCCCGTCGGACGCCACGGGTGCGGTGGACGCGGCGGCGCTGGCCGAGCTGCTGGACGAACGCGTGCGGCTGGTGTCGCTGGTGCACGTGCCGACGAACGGCGGCCTGGTGAACCCGGTGGCGCCGGTGGTGTCGGCGGCACACGCCGTCGGCGCGCTCGTGATGCTGGACGCGTGCCAGTCGGCGGGACAGGTGCCGCTGGCGGGCCTGGACGCCGACATCATCACGGGCACGGGCCGCAAGTGGCTGCGCGGTCCCCGCGGCACGGGCTTCCTGGTGGTGCGCCGGTCGGTGCTGCCTCGGCTGCGGCCACGGCAGGTCGACCTGCACAGCGGCGA
>NZ_JBJMIE010000403.1:0-16565 GCF_045807065.1 Actinophytocola sp.
CGGGAGAGCGCGGCCCAGCTGGCCGACGCGTACGACCGAGGGAGTCAACGAGGTGACGCAGACGGCTTGGCGGAAGAGCAGCCACAGCGGCAGCGAGGGAACGAACTGCGTGGAGGTGGCGTGGCGGAAGAGCAGCCACAGCGGCGACGAGGGAACCAACTGCGTGGAGGTGGCGTGGTCGAACCACCAACCCCCATCTACGAGTGAGGGAGTCCTGGTCCGCGACTCCAAGAACCCGGACGGCCCGATGCTCTCCATCCCCACCACCGCCTGGCGGCTTCTCACCACCCGCTAGGAAACGGGCGCGGCTCGACGTCGATCTCCATCATGCGATCGACGTAGGTCCGGTACCGTCGTCGGGCCTCGCCGTGGCTGCCGGCGGCGGCCAGGGCGCGCACCAGTGCCAGGTGCGCGGGTTCGTTGTACTGGTCGCGTTCGAGGATCCGCAGGCAGTACCGGCTGGCCGTGATGTGCTCGCCCGTCTCCTCCGTGTGCCCGGCGAGCACCGTCGCCACCTGGACGTACGTCAGCCGCGCCTCCTCGCGCAGTGGGATCGTCCAGTCCTCGTACGGGTCCTCCTCCAGGAAGTCCCCGGTGTAGGCAGCCTCCGCGGCGTGCAGCAGCGGCCACGCCTCCGGCCGGGACACCCGCCAGGCCGCCAAGCCGCGCTGCGCGTCGGTCAGGAACGACAGCACGTCAACGGCCACCAGCGCTGGGTCGAGCCGCACGGTGTCCCCCTCGGCGACCACGCAGCGCGCGGAACCGCGTCCGAGCACGGACCGTGCGGTCGACAGCGCGACCGACAGCCGGTTCCCCACGCGGTCCGCCGGTTCTCCGGGCCACAACAGGGAGATCAGCGCCTCCCGGGTCGTCGGCCGGCCGCGGCGCGTGACCAGGATCTTGACGAGGTCACGGGCTTTGCGGGACTGCCACGCCGTACCCGGCACCGGCTCCCCGCCCCGCAGCACGCGGAACCCGCCGAGGGTCTGGATCGACAGCACGGCCACGTCGTGCCGACCCGCCTCGGTGGGGCTCCGCCCGACGATGACCGCCAGGCCCCTGCCGGAGATGGCGGCCACGCGGTGCTCGGCGCGGGAGTTGCCCAGCTCCCGCCAGATCCGAGCCGCGTCGTCCACAAGGGACAGTGCGGCACCATCACCCGGCCGGAGCAGGAGCACGGCCCGCGCACGCAGTTCCAGCGCCTCCGCGCACGTGGCGTGGTCCCCGCGGGCGCGGGCGAGCAGCTCCGCCTCGGTGGCCGTGTGCAGCGCCGCCACCCAGTCTCCCTGGCCGAGCCGCAGCGCCGCCGACGCGAGCAACACCGCCTGGTAGCCGAACCCGGTGCCGAACGCCCGCGCTCGGCCCACCAGCTCGGCGCTGGCCGCCGGGTCGTCGTCGACCAGCAACCGGGCGAGGCCGGCGAGGGCGGGGACGAGCTGGGTGGCGGTGTCGTTCGCCTCCGCGAGCCGGATCGCCCGCTGGTACGCCGTTCTCGCCTGCACGCGGTCGCCACGCAGCCGGTAGGTCTCGGCGAGCCAGGTCAGCGGCACCGCGGCGTGGCTGGACCCGATGGCGGTGAAGAGGTCGCGTGCCGCGGCGAGGTCGGCGGCGGCCTCGTCGAGCTGGCCGAGGCCCAGCCGCGCCTCGCCGCGGTTGTTGAGGCAGAACGCCCGGTAGGTGGTGAACCCGGTCAGCTCGGCCAGCGGCAGCGCGACCTCCAGCTCGGCGAGCGCGCCGCGGTAGTCGCTGGCCTCGATCAGGTGGGACGCCCTGTTGGACCGGATCCTGACCAGGCTGAGCACGTCCCCGGCTCGTTCGGCGTGCCGCAGACCGGCGCGGTTGTGCTCGGTGAGCGCGGCCTGGTCACCGCCGGCCGCGGCGAGCATCGCGAGGACGGTGTGCGCGGCCGCCAGGGCGGCGTCGTCACCGCACTCGCGGGCCGTGGTCATGGCCGTGGTGGCGGCGGCGCGGCAGGCGTCCAGCTCGCCGCGTGCCCACTGGGCGCTCGCGGCGCAGCTGTGCAGGAGCGACTCGGACGCCGGGTCGGCACCGTCGAGCTGGCTGCGCCCACACACGTCGAGCGCGTCGGCGGTCGCTCCGCTGAGGTAGTGCGACCACGCGATCCGCCGTGCGACGGCAGCGGGAAGACACTGTCCTTTCCTGACAGTCCGCTGTAGACAGTTGAGCGCGCTGTCCCAGTCGCCGCGGACCTGGTGCGCCTCACCGGCGAGCTGCCAGGTCCGGTGGTCGCGGTCGGCCGGCGGCACGAGCCGGACCGCGGCGACGACCGTGTCCGCGCCGCCGCGGCGCAGCAGCTCCTCGGCGTGCTCGTGCAGGAACCGCTGGACACGGTCGTGGTCGCCGAGCGTGGCGAGTGTGGACAGGGCGGCGTCGAGGTGATCGTTGGCGGTGAACCAGCGTGCCGCCGCGTCGTACAGGCTCCGCGGATCCGGGTGGGGCAGCTGGGCGCGGACGAGTTCGGCGACGAACGGGACCAGGCGGTACCAGCCGGACGCCGGCGGCAGCGCCTCGACGAGCCCGCGCGAGGTCAGTTCGGCGGTGCTCTCACCGGGGTGTCCCAGTGCCACGAGGAGTTCCGGCCGGAACCGGCTGAACCGGGCCGCGTCGCGGAGGAACTCGCGCGCCGGTTCGTCGGTGACCGCGCGGAGGCAGTCGAACAACCGGATGGGCTCGGTGACGTGCGGCGCCGCCTCGGCGACCAGTCGCACCGCGACCGGCCAACCGCCGGTGATCCCGTGCTGCGCCGACAGTTTCGTGGTCTCCGCGGCGGTGAAGGCCAGGTCACCGGCGGTCAGCTCGACGAGTTGGCCGGCGTCACGCAGTCGCCGCACGGGGAACGGCGGCGGGCGCCGGCCGGCGAGGACCAGCCGCACGCCGGGCGGGAGCTGCTGGCAGAGTCCTTCGAGCAGCCGTGCCGACGGGTCCCGCTCCCCCACGACGTGCACGTCGTCGAGCACCAGCGTGAGGTCGGCGGTGCGCAGCGCGTCGGCGAGGGCCGCGACCGCCGCGATGGCGTCGCCGGCGAAGGCGGGCATCGTGAAGTCCAGCGCTGGCACCACGTTCCGGATCGCCTCGGCCAGCTGCCGCAGTGCCGGCCGGGTTTCCCGGTCCTGCGCGGCGCAGGTGTGCCACGCGGTGCGTGCCGGGTCGGCCCAGGCGGCGAGCAGGGCGGTCTTGCCGTAACCGGCCGGCGCGACGAGCGTGGTCAGCCGGGTCGCGGGTGTGCCGGTGAGCAGGGCGGACAGCCTCGGCCTGTCCAGAAACGTCCCTGTTCGGCTGGTCACCGCACTCCCCTTCGCCGCGCGGACGCGTGCATGGGAAGTTCGCCCGCCGCGATGGAGTTCGTAACGGTCCCCACAGGTCACTTTAAGACCGCCTTAACGGGCGGCGGTTTCCTGGGTGTGCCCTGCCAAAGAGGAAGGTCACAGCATGTTCCGAAGAACAACCGCACGTACACGCATCGGGATGGCCGTCGTGGTCCTGGCCGCCGCCCTGACCGGCACCGCGATCGCGACGACGGCGGCGAACTCCGCGCCGCACCAGGCACTGGCACTGCCGAGCCCGCTGCGGTACGTGTCGAGCCTGGATCTCGAGTGCTTCCGCACCAGCCCGTACACGCCGCCGCCGCTGCACGAGCCAATCACGCTCAGCCACCTCAACCCCGTGCTGGCCGAGCAGGCGCGCTGGACCATCGACAGCCTCGGCCCGCGCACCCAACTCTGCTCCCCGGTGGCGAAGAACGGCGTGATCCCGCCGACGGGCGTGCTGGACTTCGTCCAGTACACGGATCTGTCCTGCTACCGGATCAGCGGCCCGAACATGAACCTGCCGGTGAAGCTCAGCCACCTGAACCCGGTGCTCAAGGACTTCCCGCCCAGGGCCGTGACACTGCTGACGCCCGAGCAGCTGTGCGTGCCGGTCATCAAGAACCAGGAGGTGCCGCCGGCCGAGGTGCTGAGGTTCGTCCAGTACATCGACCTCGCCTGCTTCCGGGAGACGCCGCAGGTGCCGCTGGGCACTTCGCTGAAGCTGACCCAGCTCAACAAGGCGCTGAGCCCCATCCCGACGACCGAGGTCGGGGTCGGGGTGAACCGGCAGCTGTGCGTGCCGGTACGCAAGAACGACCAGGAGATCCCGGACGACGTGTTGAAGATCGTGCAGTGGATCGACCTGGAGAAGTTCGACATCTCGGCGCCCACGCCGCCCCCGATCGAGCTGAAGCTGCGGCACATCAACCCGTTGCTGACCGACCTGCCGAACGAGCCGGCCGTACTCCTGGCCCGGCAGCAACTGGGCGTGCCCATGGCGAAGAACGGCAAGATTCCGACGGGCTGAGTCTCTGTTCTGGGTTCTCTGTGGGTTCTCTGTTGTGGGCCGGGTGCGCGTGGGTGCGCACCCGGCCCTCCTCTCGTCCGTTGCGTCTTTCAGCTTTGGTGGAGAGAGGCGTCCTTCCCCTTCCCAGTCCAGCCCGATTTAGTCGGACATCTATATAGTTTATATTAATTGCTGGCTTGACGTAGAATCAACGAGCAGCAACCGGAAACGAGCAGCAACCGGAAACGAGCAGCAACCGGAAGCGAGGTCAGCTCGGCGGTGGAATCAGACCTTCGCGGATTGCGAACAGGGCCGCCTGGGTGCGGGACGAGAGTTGGAGCTTGCTGAGCACGTTGCTCACGTGTGTCCGGGCCGTGCGTTCGCTGATCACCAGCCGCTCGGCGATCTTGCGGTTCGGGTGGCCCTCCGCGACCAGGGCGAGGATCTCGCGTTCCCGGGCGGTGAGCGCCGTGAGTCCGATGCGGGGTGCCGAGATCCGCCGGACCAGCTGTCCTGCCACCGCGGAGTCCAGGTGTACCTCGCCCGATGCCGCGGCTCGGATCGCCGCGGCCACCTCGGCGGGTTCGGCGTCCTTGAGGAGGTAGCCCGCCGCGCCCACCGCCAGTGCCGTGTGGACGCGTTCCACCTCGCCGAACGACGTCAGCACCACCACGTGCACGCCCGGGTACCCGTCGGCGATGCGCTCGGTCGCCTCCGTGCCGTCCATGCGCGGCATCCGCAGGTCCATCAGCACCACGTCCGGCAGCGGCTCACCCAGCGTCTGCCACTGGCGCAACAACTCCAGCGCCTGCACACCGTCCCCGGCCTCGCCGATGACCACCAGCTCCGGCTCGGTCTCCACGAACGCCCGCAACCCACGCCGCACGACCGCGTGGTCGTCGACCAGCAGCACCCGGATCACCGCGCGCACCCCCCGCCCGGCAGCACCCGGACCACCGCCGGCACCTCCCCCAACAGAGACCGGATCACGGCGGGTACTCCCCGTCCAGCAGTGGGACGGCCGCTCGCACCACCCAGCCGCGGTCCGCGGACGGGCCTGCCTCGAAGTGGCCGCCCCACCGCTCGGTCCGCTCGCGCATGGACAGCAACCCCAGCCGTTCGCGGGTGCGGTCCGGTGACTGGCTCGCCGAGGCGCCGTCGTCCCGCACCTGTACCACCAGGTCCGGGGTCTCGGCCGCGATGCTGACCTCCACCGTCGTGGCGTTGGCGTGTTTCACGACGTTGTGCAGGGCCTCGGACGTGATCCGGTACAGGTCCTCCTGGAAGTCCAGGCCGCCGCCGATGTGCACGTCCGCCTCGGCGTGCACCTCGATGGCCAGACCGGTGCGGGCGCGCAGGCTCGCGGCGTGCGCCTCGATCGCCGCCACCAGGCCGTGTTCCGCCAGGTCCAGTGGGCGCAGCTCGAACACCAACAGCCGCAGGTCGGCCAGCGCGCCCGCCGACAGCTCCGCCAGTTCCTCCACCGCGCCGCGCACACCCACGGCGTCGGCGCGGTCCAGGCGGCGCCGCAACGCCTTTGCCTGCATGCGCATCGAGAACAGTTGCTGCACAACGGAGTCGTGGAGGTCGCGCGCCAGTCTGCGGCGTTCGTCGGACTGTGCCTGCGTGCGGGTCTGCGCCAACAACGCGGCCATGTCGATCGCCACCGCGGCCTGGTCGGCCATCGCCTCCAGGAACGCCAGCGAGTCGGGGCACGGGTCCTCGCCCGGCCGGTAGTACGCGTTGATCACGCCGACCGTGCGGCCCCGCACCGACATCGGCATCGACACGAACGCGTCCCAGTCGGGGCGGTCCATGATCTCCTTCAGCGGCGCCCACGCCGGGTCGGACATGATGAGCGGCTTGCGGCGCAGGTCGACCACGGGCTCTCCGGACAGGAACGCGTCGAGGAACCGGACGTGCGCACCGCGCCGCCGGCACGCCGAGAGCCGGGCCACGAAGTCCGGCGCCGTGCCGAACCCGGCCATGCCCAGGATCCGCAGCTCGGCGCTCGGGTCCTCAACGGACAGTATCTGCACGGCGGCGATGTTGGCCGTGCGGACGATCTCCTGCGCGACCGCCTCCAGCGTCACCGGCAGCGAGTACGCCTCGGCCACCCGGGACGCGGCCCGCGCGATGGCCGTGAGCCGCCGCTGCTGGCGCCGGACCGTGGTGACGTCGCGGAACCACACCGCGTGGCCGCCGTCGGGCAGCGGCAGGATCCGGTACTCGAGGTCCTGCGCCCGCCCACCTGGCGCCGTCCAGGTCGCGGTGTGCAGCACGCGGTCCGGACCGGGGTGGCGCGCAAACGGCGCCGGCCGGCCGAGCAGGTCCTCGGGCGCGGCGCCGAGCAGCGCGGCACCGGAGTGGTTCAGGCCGGCGAAGCGACCCGCGCCGTCCACCACCGCGAGCCCGTCGGCGCTGACCTCGACCAGGGTCTGCGCCGCGCGCCGCAGCGCATCCTCCGCGACTGTGCCGGCCCACCGTTGGTGCACCACCCGAGTATGCCGCGTGCCGGCCGGAAACCGGAAACCGAAGCCAGATCACGGGGTGAGCGGGTCGACGACCGTGGTGCGCACCGGGTGCGCGAGCCCGTTCGGCCTACGTCATCCGTCCCGTCCGCCCGGATGGAACTTCCCCGGGTTCACAGCTCCAGCAGCACGTCGGCCAGCTCCTTCGGCGCGGTCACCATCGCCTCGTGGCCGGCCGCCAGTTCGTGCACGGGCCAGCCGCGAGCCGCCGCCCGTTCGGCCTGGGGCCGGAACACCCGCCTGGACTCGACGCACTCGACGAACCTGGCCGGGGTCTCCCGCGCCCCGGTCAGCCGCAACGGTTCGCTGTAGGCGAGCCAGGGGTGCGGGGTGAGTCGTGGGGAGAGCCACGCGACGTCGGACTCGTCGGTCACCCCGAACATGCCCAGCGGGCGCACCGGGATCAGCCAGCCGAAGCCGACCTCGTCCACCGACTCCCGCCACCGGTCCGCGACCCTTGCGGGCAGCATGTCGATCGCGGCGTCCCCGTCGGCGCCGACGAACGCGTCCACGTACACGCGGCCGCGCAGCCGGTCGGGCAGCCAGTCGGCGACGGCCGTGACCACCTGCCCGCCGTACCCGTGCCCGACGAGCACGACGTCCCACAGGTCGTACGCCTCGATGTGAGCGCACACGTCCTGGATGTGCGTGTTCAACCCCACCGAGGCGCTGAGCAGATGGGAACGCTCACTCAAACCGGTGAGGGTCAGCGCGTGGGCCTCGTGGCCGCCCTCACGCAGGAGCGGCGCCACCCGCTGCCACACCCATCCGCCCTGCCACACCCCGTGCACCAGTACGAAAACACTCATCGCAGCTCCTCGAACGAACGTGGCCGCCGTGATGTGCTTCCCCCAGTGTGACCAGCCGGCCCGGGTCCCGCTCGACGAGTCAACTCCGCCTCCTGGCGGCGCCGACGGTCTGCTCTGCGGCGGCGTCGGCCCGATGAGCGTCGCGACCCCTGGCGAGGATGCCGTCGCGCCCGACGACGACCGCCTGCCGGTACGCCGGGCGCACGTCGTAAGCGTCCAGCAACGCCGTGATCCCGCCAATCGCGGCCGGCACGAACCCGGGCTCGTCGAGCGCCGCCACGCGGACCCGGTCCAGCACGGCCGCCGCGACCGCGGGCCCGTCGAGTGTGCGCGCACCCATTGCCTCTCCTCCGATCGCCGTGCCTCACGTCTCCTGCGCCAGCCAGTCCGTGACGGCGCCGAGCAGCCGCTGCCGCCACCACTCGGTCCGGCGCAATTCGTTGAACGTGAACACGTGCAGGCCGCGGATGTTCGAGTCCACTTCGGACACCGCGGCGGCCGTCCGCCGGACCAGCCGCGTCGGTTCGTAGCCGCTGGGCAGCAGCAGCCGCCACAGGAAGCCGCCCTGCTTGCGCAGGAACCGGGCGGACTGCCCGAGCCCGAGCCCCGCGGAGATCCTGGCCAGCTTCTGCCGGTTCACCGGTCCGGGCAGCCCGACGTGGACCGGCAGCTCGACCCCGTCGCTCGCGATGCCGGCGGCCCAGGACGCGGTCGTGCGGGGGTTGAGGCAGATCTGCGTGATGATGTGCGTGGCGAGCGGCGCCTTCTGCTTGAGCGCCAGGTCCACGGCGTCCCGCGGGATCGTGGCGTGCCCCTCGGGATAGCCGCCGATGCCGATCCGGTCGAACGGGTGGCCGACCGCGTCCAGCGCCTGCAGCAGCGAGAAGGCGTCCGGGAACGCGCCGACGGGCCGCGGCGCGTCACCGCCGACCACGAACACCGAACGGATGCCCGCCCCGCCCAGCCGGGCGACCACGTCCGCGACGTGCCGCGCGTCGCGGAGCTGCCGGGCGGCGAGGTGCGGCGCCACCCGGTAGCCGTGCCCGTGCAGGCGTTCGGCGAGGTCGAGCGTGGCGTCCAGCCCGCGCGCCTCGGTCACGGTGATCGTCAGCGGCACGCTCGTCGGCACGTGGGCCAGCACCGCCTGCTCGGTCCGGCGGAAGGGCACCACCTCGTAGCTGATGGTGCGCAGCAGGTCGACGAGGTCGGTCATGCCGATCAGTACAGCTCACCCGCGACCGCGGTTCGTCCGGCATCGACGGGGAGTTGACCGCGACGAATGACGTAGTCGGGACCGGACGCGAGGACGTCCCGCGCGGGGCCGGACCTCCCTACTGTCCAAGCCATGAGCGCGAGGAACCTCCAGGATGTGCTGGACCGGGCCGGCGACACCGTCAAGCTGCTGCGCGACTCCCAGCTCGGGGCCTACGTCTACCCGGTCGTCCCGGCGGAGTTCACCAACTGGCGGCGCGAGGTGAAGTCGTGGCGCGACACGGCCGTGCTGTTCGACCAGTCCCACCACATGGTCAACCTGTTCGTCTCCGGCAAGGACGCGCTGCGGCTGCTGTCCGACACGGGAACCAACAGCACGGCCACGTTCCCGGTCGACTCCGCCAAGCAGTTCGTGCCGGTGTCGCCGGAGGGCGGCGTGATCGGCGACGGCATCCTGTTCCGGCTCGCCGAGGACGAGTTCGTCTTCGTCGGCCGCGCGCCCGTCGCGAACTGGCTCACCTTCCGCGCCGGGCGGGGTTACGACGTGGACCTCCGGCGCGACGAGCGGTCCCCGATGCGCCCGTACGGCAAGCCGGTCACCCGCGAGCTGTGGCGGTTCCAGATCCAGGGTCCCAAGGCGTGGGCGGTGATCGAGAAGCTCAACGGCGGACCGGTCGAGCAGGTCAGGTTCTTCCGCATGGGCCACCTGAACCTCGCGGGCCAGCGGGTGCGGACGCTGCGGCACGGCATGGCCGGCGCGCCCGGCCTCGAGCTGTGGGGGCCGTACGAGTCCTACGACCGGGTGCGGGACGCCATCCTCGAGGCGGGCCGGGAGTTCGGGTTGGAGCCGTGCGGGTCGCGGGCCTACTCGTGCAACACCCTGGAGTCGGGCTGGATCCCCTCCCCCCTGCCGGCCGTCTACACGAGCGAGGAGCTGCGGCCGTACCGGGAATGGTTGCCGGCACAGGGTTACGAGGCGACCAACGCGCTCGCCGGCAGCTTCGTGTCCGACCGGATCGAGGACTACTACACCAACCCGTGGGAGCTGGGGTACGGCTCGTTCGTGAAGTTCGACCACGACTTCGTCGGTCGCGACGCGCTCGCCGCCGTCGACCCGGCCACCCAGCGCCGCAAGGTCACCCTGGCCTGGCACCCGGAGGACGTCGCGACGCTGCTCGCGGCGCCGGTCGACCACAAGGGCCCGCAGTACCAGTTCTTCGACCTGCCCAACGCCAACTACGGCTCGTCCAACTTCGACTCCGTGCTCGACGCGGACGGCACCCTGGTCGGCCTGTCCATGTTCACCGGCTACAGCGCCAACGAACGCGCCGTGCTCTCCCTCGCCACGGTCGACCCCGGCGTGCCGATCGGCGCCGAGGTCCAGGTCGTCTGGGGCGAGCCGGACGGCGGCAGCCGCAAGACCACCGTGGAGCCGCACGAGCAGTTCGCCGTGCGTGCCGTGGTGAGCCCGGCGCCGTACTCCGTCGTGGCCCGCGAGACCTACCACGCCGGTTGGCGTACCAACCCACGATAGACCGCTCCGCCCGAGCCGCGAGGGGATCGCATGACCACGACGCTGCCCGAGACCACCACGGAACTGTTCATCGACGGCACATTCGTGGCGACATCCGCCACGCTACGGGTGGTCGACCCGGCGGCCGAGGGTGCTGTCGCCGGGCGCGCCGCGTCGGCCACCTCAGCGCAGGCGGCCGACGCGGTCGCGGCGGCGGACCGGGCGTTCCCGGCGTGGGCGGCGTTGGCACCGGCCGAACGGGCGGCGCGGCTGACGGCGGCGCTGGCGCCCCTTGACGCCGACCGCCCGGCCACGGCGGAGATCCTGACCCGTGAGAACGGCAAAGTCCTGGCGGAGTCGGTGATCGACTCGCTCGTGTTCGAGCACCGGTGCCGGCTCGCGATCGACCTGTCGTCCACTGTGGACAGCGTGACGGAGCTCGTCGGTCCGCCGCACCGGACGCGGGTCGGCTACGAGCCGCTGGGCGTGGTGACGATCATCGTGCCGTTCAACTGGCCGCTCGCGATCCTGGGCGCGTCGCTGGCGTACGCGTTGGTGGCGGGCAACACGGTGGTGGTGAAGCCGCCGCCGACCGCGCCGCTGGCGACGGCCCGCACGGTCGCCCTCGTCGCGCGCTCGCTGCCGCCCGGCGTGCTGAACGTGGTGACCGGCGCGGACGCCGAGATCGGCGAGGTGCTGGTCGCGGACCGCCGCGTGCGCAAGGTCTGCTTCACGGGCAGTGTGGCCGGCGGCAAGCGCGTCATGGCGATGGCGGCCGGCAACCTCACCCGCGTCACGCTCGAGCTGGGCGGCAACGACCCGGCGATCGTCCTGCCGGACGCGGACCTCGGGCCTTCCGCGATGCGGTCGATGTTCCAGGGGACGTTCGACACGACGGGCCAGGTGTGCATGGCCGTGAAGCGGCTGTACGTGCACCGCTCCCGCTACGACGAGGTGGTCGCCGGGCTGGCCGGCCTGCTGTCCGCCACGACACTGGGCCACGGCCTCGACGAGGCGTCGACCATGGGGCCGCTGCACCGCGCGGAGCAGAAGGCGTACGTGGCGGACCTGCTGGCCGAGGTCCGCGCCCGAGGCGCCGAGGTGCGCGAGTTCGGCACGGACGTCCCCGCCCAGGGCAACTTCCTGCGCCCGGCACTGGTCCTGGACCCAGCCGACGACACCAGGCTCGTCACGGAGGAGCAGTTCGGCCCCGCCCTGCCGATCCTGCCGTTCGACGACGAGGCCGACGCCGTCGCCCGCGCCAACGACACGTGGGCCGGCCTGACGTCCTCGGTGTGGAGTGCCGACCCGGACCACGCGGCCGCGGTCGCGGCACGGCTCCGCACGGGCTACACGTTCACCAACTGCCACGGCGCCGCCCACCTCGACGAACGCGCCCCCTTCGGCGGCCGCGTCCAGAGCGGCATGGGCCGCGAGATGGGCACCGAGGGCCTCCGCGAGTTCATGGAGACGCACGCGATCAGCTTCCCCGCCGGCTGAGGACGGCGGCTCACGCGGCGGCGACTAGCCAAGGTCGAGGTCCACCAGCTCGCCGCGGGACAGGACGCCGAGCTTCGGGTACGCCTTGTACAGGTGATATCCGACGGTGCGGGGGCTGAGGAACAGCTGCGCCGCGATGTCCCGGTTGGACAGTCCACCCGCGGCGAGCCGGACGATCCGCAGCTCCTGTGGCGTGAGGGTGGCGGCGACTCCCGCCGGTACGGACGCGATCACGGCGCCGCCCACTCCGGTGGCGGTCAGCTCGGTCACCGCGCGGTCCGCCCACGGTGTCGCCCCCAGTCGCTGGAAGTCGGCCAGGGCGGTGTGCAGCTGGGTGCTCGCCTCGGCCTTGCGGCGAGCCCTGCGCAGCCACTCGCCGTACAGCAGGGCCGTGCGGGCGCGCTCGAACGGGCGGTGGTCCGCCTGGTGGCGTGCCAGCGCGTCCCGGTAGTGCTGTTCGGCGTTCTCGTCCGGGGCCAGCAGCGCACGGCAGCGCAGCACCAACGCCTCCGCCCAGGCCTGCCCGGTCTGCTCGGCCCAGGCCGTGAACCGGGCGAACGGCTCCGCGGCGCGGTCTCGCGCGCCGGCTCGCACCGCGGCCTCGACCAGGTCCGGCACGCTCCGGGTGACCGAAACACCGTACCGCTGCGGGCCGCCGGCCAGGTCCGTCAGCCGGTCCAGTGCGGCGCCCGTCCGGCCCAGGCCGAGGTCGAGGAGGCCGAGTGCCCACCGCGCCCTCGGCAGGCCGGGGTCGTCCGGGTCCGCGAGCACGGGTTCGGCCAGCTCCCGGCACCGGGCCTCGTCGCCGGTGATCGCGGCGACGTGGGCCAGGACGGCGGCCAGCTGGCCGTGCCACTGCCGCAGGTCGGCGTCGGTCGCGATCCGCAGCGCCTCCTCCGCGGTGGTCGCCGCGTCGCGGTGCTGGCCGTGCGCCAGCTGGCCCTCGGCCAGTAGGAACAGCAGGTTCGGCAGCCACGCGATCCGCCCGCTCGCCCTGGTCCGCGCCACGAGCGCCCCGGCGGACTCGTGCGCCCGCCGGTCGCGGCCCGTCGCCACCTGCACGCCGCAGACGAACAGCAGCTCCCGGTAGTCGTCCCCGGCGGCCCGCACCGCCGCCGCGACCGCGCTGTCCAGCTCGCCGGCGACCGCGGGCCGGCCCAGTGCCATCGACAGTCCGGAGATCAGCACCCGGACGAGGGGAGACAGGCGGTCCCCCGCCGGCACGCGCAGCTCGCCGAGCCGGTCGACCGCGTCGGCCAGCTCCTGCCGCCCCGTGAACCACGCGACGTAGGCCGCCTCCACCAGGGTCTCCACCGCGCCGTGACCGGTCTGCTCGGCGGCCAGCTCGGCGAGCAGCCGGTACGCCTCGGCCTGCCGCCCCTGCCAGAACCTGCCGAACGCCACCACCTGGGTGAGCCGGGCCCGCAGCAGCGGGTCGGCCGGCGGCTCACCGATCCGGTCGGCCAGGTCCAGCGCGTGGTCGACCGCACCCGCCTCACCGGCGGCCTCGGCGGCCAGGAGCAGCCGGCGGACCCGGTCGGTGGGGTCGGGCGTCAGTCGCGCGGCACGCTCGTAGGCGGCGGCCGCGGCCGCGTGCCCGCTCCGCCGTCCGGCCAGTCCCGCGACCCGCTCCAGCGCGGCGGCGACCTCCTCGTCGGCGGTCGTGGCCGCAGCGGCCAGGTGCCAGGCGCGCCGGTCGGCGTCCTGGGGGCCGACGAGCGCGTCGGCGAGTGCCCGGTGCAGCGCGAGCCGCTCGCCGAGCGGCACGTCCTGGTAGACCGCGGCACGCAGCAGCGGGTGCCGGAACGTGAGCGTGTCCTCGGACAGCCGGACCAGGCCGGCCTGCTCGGCGGGGGTCAGGTCGTGCACGGACGCCCCGAGCGTGGCCGCCGCCCGCAGCACCACGGCGAGATCCCCGGTGTCCTCGGCCGCGGCGACCCGCAGCACCGTCCGGGTCCGCTCGGGCACCCGGTGCAGCTGGTCGGTGAACGCGGCCCGCAGCCGTTCGGTCAGCGGCAACCCGCCGGCCGCGGACGCCGTCGGCAGGGCCGCCGGCAGTTCGATGAGGGCCAGTGGGTTGCCGGCGGCCTCGGCGAGCAGCCGGTAGCGCGACCCGGCCGGCAGGTCCGCCCCTCGTTCGTCGAGCAGCGCCCCGGCGGCCGCCGGGTCCAGTCCGGACAGTCGCAGCGTCGGCAGGCCGGGTAGCCGCGCCTCCTCCCGCGCGCCGAAGAGCAACACCACACCTTCGGCGTCCAACCGACGAGCGGCGAACAGCAACGCCTCGGCCGACTCCTTGCCCAGCCACTGCGCGTCGTCGACCACGCACACGACCGGACCGTCCAGTTCGGACAGCAGGGACAGCACGGCGAGTCCGATCAGGAACCGGTCCGTGCCCTCGGTCGCGGCCAGGCCGAGGGCACCCCGCAACGCGGTGGCCTGCACCTCGGGCAGCGCGTCGAGCGAACCGAGCACCGAGCGGAGCAGCAACTGGAGCCCCGCGAACGGCAACTCCGCCTCGGACTCCGCACCGGCCGCCCGCAGCAGCCGCGCGGAGCCGAGCCCGACACCTGCCCCGGCCACGCCGGCTGCTGACACACCAGCGTGCGCAGCGGCAACGCGCGCGCCGCCAACCGCAACGCCCACATTCGCCACACCGGCACCGGCCGCATCGGCGTCCGCAACGCCCGCGCCTGCGATATCAGCGCCCGCGGCCACCGCCGCCCCGGCCACGCCCGGTCCCACACCCGTCGTCGCCCCGCCGGTAGTCACCGTGCCCGGCCACGCCCCATCAGTCGCGAGCGTGCCGGCCGCCGATCCGCCGGCCGCCGCCACGCCGCCAGTTCCCACCCCGTCGGCCGCCACCGTGCCGGTCGCCGGCCGGCCGGTCGCCTTCGCGGCGGCGTAGTCCAGCAGTGCGGTTTTGCCGATGCCCGGTTCGCCGGTGATCACCAGCGCACCGCTGCGCCCCGCCGCCGCACCCGCGAGCAGGGCGTCGATCACCGCCCGTTCCTCGTCGCGGCCGTAGAGCATGTCCGCAGGTTACTGATGCCCGCCGACAGCGAGCGCGGCGATTACCTAAGCGCGACCGATTCCTCGCCCCTCGGCCGCCCGTAGCGTTCTCACCAGCAAGAACAACCCGAGAGGAACTGAGATGAGCGACCTCCACGACACCGTCGAGCGGTACATCGCCACCTGGAACGAGACCGACCCGACCGCCCGCCGCGCCGCGATCGACACCCTGATGACCCCCGACGTCACCTACATCGACCCGATCGCCGTCGCCGAGGGCGCGGACGCGCTCGACGCGACCATCGCGGCCGTGCAGGGGCAGTTCCCGGACTTCACCTTCCGGTTGGTCGGCGCACCGGACGCACACCACGACCAGGCCCGGTTCACCTGGGAGCTCGGCCCGGCCGGCGGCGACGCCCCGGTCGCCGGCTTCGACGTCGCCGTACTCGCCCCGGACGGCCGGATCCGCGCCGTCTACGGCTTCCTCGACAGGGTGCCCTCCGCCTGACCGAGACCGGACCAGGCCACACCGGGGGAACGGGTAGCGCGTCGCCTGCCAACCGCGCCGCGCTGCCCGCCAACCGGCGTGCCGCCCAACCGGCCGACCACACCACCCATCAACCACGCCGCACTACCCGCCAACCGGCGCGGCCCCCGCCCAACCGCACCGCCCACCAACCCGCACCCCGCCCCTCAACCGCGTCGCGCCCGCCAACCCGCACCCCGCCCGCCAAGGTGCGCCGCGCCCCGTCGAGGTTTCAACCGGCGGGGCGCGGGCTTCGGTGATAAGGAGTCGAGGGCTTTCTGGCTATTCGGTGGTGATGTTGAACCAGCTGATTTGGCTTGTCTTGAAGTCCAGGCCGTTCGGCAGGCCGTTTCCCGCGAGGTCCGTGGTCATCGTCTGCCATGATTCGGACAGCCATTCCCGGAATCGCTTCCGGGCGTCGATCACGTCGTGTGCGTACCACCTGATCATGATGCTGCTGGCGCCGCCGCTCAGGCCGCACACGATGATGAACTTCCGAGCACCGGGGAACCGGTCGACGCCCACGGCTTCCAGTACGCGGTCACCGCCGTGCCTGCGCTGGTAGTCGATGTAGCCGGGTTCGTTTCTCATGATTCCTCCCCCACGTCGTCGGTTGCTGCTGGTCGGAGAATGGACAGCTCCCACCTGTCCACTCCGAACATCGAGGTAGTCGACGAACGCGCGGAAGCGTTACACAGGAAATATCGCACCGTCAACATCCGACTGTCCGAGATGTCGACGGTGCGTTCTGGATCCAGGCTGCGTCCAGGTCGTGCGGCCGCTCAGCCGACCTTCTCGACCGTGGCCCTGCGGATGAGGAACTTGCCCGGCTCGCGGACCTGCTCGAAGGCGGCGTTGTTCAGCAACACGCAGCTGCCCGACACGCTGGTCACCTCGACGGTGGTGGACGCGTTGTTGTCCAGGTTCGTCACCTTGAGCACGGTCCCGATCGGGTGCGTCCCGCTGGAGGCGGCCGGGGCGCCCCCCTCGCCGGAGAGCGTCACCGTGGACCCGGCGCAGACCACGTCGCCCGAGGCGGCCGGCGGCGCGGCGGCGTTCCCACCGGCGTTGCCGTTGCCGTTGCCCGCGTTCGCGCCGCCGTTGCCGTTCGCGTTATCCCCGGCGTTGCC
>NZ_JBJMIE010000404.1:0-13379 GCF_045807065.1 Actinophytocola sp.
ACGGCACGGCGACCGTCAAGACCGAGCACGGCTCGATCACGCTGCCGGTCGAGCTGGCGGACCTGCCGGACGGCGTCGTGTGGCTGCCCGGCAACTCCGGTCCGTCGAAGGTCCGGCGCGTGCTGAGAGCCGGACACGGCGACGTGGTCACCGTGACTGCCGAGAACCTGCTCACCGGTAGTACCACGGGAGGCGAGTGATGGATAGGGCAGCGCTCCTGGCCGACGACCCGCTCTGGCTGATCCTGATCAAGGTCGTGGTCGTGCTGCTGATCGGGCCGGTCATGACGATCGGCCTGATCGTGGGCGAGCGGAAGGTCATCGGCCGGATGCAGCACCGGCCCGGTCCCAACCGGGTCGGGCCGTTCGGCCTGCTCCAGTCCCTCGCGGACGCGATCAAGCTCCCGTTCAAGGAGCAGATCATCCCCGACGGCGCGGACCGCAAGGTGTACTTCCTCGCCCCGATCATCTCGACCGTCCCGGCCCTCCTGGCGTTCTCCGTGATGCCGGTCGGGCCGAAGGTGTCGATCTTCGGCGAGGAGACGGTGCTGCAGCTGGTCGACCTGCCGGTCGGCGTGCTCGTGGTGCTGGCCTGCTCCTCGCTCGGCGTGTACGGCATCGTGCTCGCCGGCTGGTCGTCCGGGTCGCCGTACCCGCTGCTCGGCGGGCTCCGCTCGGCCGCGCAGGTGATCTCCTACGAGATCGCGATGGGCCTGTCGATCGTCGCCGTGGTCCTGTACACGGGGTCGCTGTCGACCGGCCACATCGTGGACGCGCAACAGGGCGGCTGGTACTTCTACCTGCTGATCCCGAGCTTCCTGATCTACCTGGTGTCGATGGTCGGCGAGACCAACCGCGCGCCGTTCGACCTCCCCGAGGCCGAGTCCGAGCTGGTCGGCGGCTTCCACACCGAGTACAGCTCGATGAAGTTCGCGCTGTTCTTCCTCGCCGAGTACGTCAACATGGTGATCGTCTCGGCCTTCGCCACCACCCTGTTCCTCGGCGGCTACATGGCCCCGTGGCCGATCTCGCTGATCGACCACAACTACTTCAACACGGGCTGGTGGCCGGCGCTCTGGTTCTTCGCCAAGACCTTCGTGCTGCTGTTCTGCTTCATCTGGGCCCGCGCCACGCTGCCGCGGTTCCGCTACGACCAGTTCATGAAGATCGGCTGGAAGGTGCTGGTCCCCGCCAACCTGGTGTGGATCGTGCTCGTCACGGCGGTCCGGACGGTGCGCAACGAGAACGAGGTCTCGGCCGGCCAGTGGCTCTTCCTCGGCGGCGGCGCGATCCTCATCCTCATCCTGCTGTCCCTGCTGCTGCCGGACCGCAAGGTGGACGACGACGAGGACCGCGTGCCGATCACCGGTGGTGGCTACCCGGTGCCACCGCTGGACCTGGAGATCCCCGACGCCCCGGCGAAGCGCAAGGCCGTCCGCCGCGGCCGGGAGCGCCGTCGCCAGCGGGCGACCGTCGGCGGGGCCGCCACGCAGGAGAAGGAGTCCACCGATGGGGATGTTTGATCCGTTCAAGGGTTTCGGCGTCACCTTCTCGACGATGTTCAAGAAGGTCGTCACCGAGCAGTACCCGGAGGACTTCCGGCCGACCGCGCCGCGCTACCACGGCCGCCACCAGCTCAACCGGCACCCGGACGGACTGGAGAAGTGCGTCGGCTGCGAGCTGTGTGCGTGGGCCTGCCCGGCGGACGCGATCTTCGTCGAGGGCGGCGACAACACCGAGGAGGAGCGCTACTCCCCGGGTGAGCGCTACGGCAAGGACTACCAGATCAACTACCTGCGGTGCATCGGCTGCGGCCTGTGCATCGAGGCCTGCCCGACCCGGTCGCTGACGATGATCAACGACTACGAGCTGGCCAACGACAACCGCCAGGACCTGATCTGGACCAAGGAAGAGCTGATGGCGCCCCTGCTGAAGGGGATGGAGCAGCCGCCGCACCCGATGCGCCTCGGCGACACCGAGCAGGAGTACTACGTCGACGCTCCGCGCCTGGCCCGCAAGTGGGGCTACCCGGATCCCACGAAGGAGGCGGCCAAGTGAGCGGAGCCAGCCATCGAACACCGGGCGCCAGCGCGTGGCGCCTCGGAGCCTGCGAGGAGGGATCATGAGCGGCGCCGTCAGCGCAGCTCTCGTGCTCGTCCAGGGCGTCCAGAACGTGATGTCGACCGGTGAGGCCGTCTCGTTCTGGGTGCTCGGGCCGATCGCGCTGCTCGGCGCGCTGGGCATGATCTTCGCCCGCAACGCGGTGCACTCGGCGCTGTTCCTGGTGCTGACGATGCTGTCGCTGGGGGTGCTGTACCTGGTCCAGCAGGCGCCGTTCCTCGGCTTCGTGCAGATCATCGTCTACACCGGCGCGATCATGATGCTGTTCCTGTTCGTGCTGATGCTGGTCGGCAGGGACTCCTCGGACTCGGTGGTCGAGGTCCTGCGTGGCCAGCGCCTGCTCGCCACGATCCTCGGCCTCGGCCTCGCCGTGCTGGTGGTCACCGCGGTCGCCCGCTCGCTGACCTCGGTCACGCCCGTCGGCCTGCAGGGCGACGAGGCCAACGGCGGCCCGGGCAACGTGGCGAACATCGGCCGGTCGATCTTCACCGACTGGCTGTTCCCGTTCGAGCTCACGTCCGCGCTGCTGATCACCGCGGCCGTCGGCGCCATGGTCCTCGGCTACGTCGACCGGCACGTCCGCGGCCGCCGGACGCAGAAGGAACTGGTCGAGGCCCGCTTCCGCGGCGAGCACGACCGCCCGTCGCCACTGCCCGGACCGGGCGTCTTCGCGACCTCCAGCTCGGTCGCCACCCCCGCGCTCCTGCCGGACGGCTCGATCGCGCCGGAGTCGCTGTCGAAGATCATCGAGTCGGCCGCGGCGGACCGCTACGACACGCAGCGCAAGGCCGTCGCGGGCAGCGCGCACGGCGTCGAGGCCCGCTCTCTGAACCCGACCCGGGAAGGGGACTCCGAGTGACCCCCACCGTTTACCTGCTGCTGTCGGCGCTGCTGTTCACCATCGGCGCGGTCGGCGTGCTGGTCCGGCGCAACGCGATCGTCGTGTTCATGTGCATCGAGCTGATGCTGAACGCGGTGAACCTGTCGCTGGTCACGTTCGCCCGGATCAACGGCTCGCTGGACGGCCAGATCATGGCCTTCTTCGTGATGGTGGTGGCCGCGGCCGAGGTGGTCGTCGGCCTCGCGATCATCATGTCGATCTTCCGTACCCGCCGGTCGGCCTCCGTGGACGACGCCAACCTGCTGAAGTACTGAGGGGTAATCCGTGTCGTCTACATTCCTGCTGGCCGAGGCCCAGAAGGTCCACGAGGCCAGCGGTGCCGCCGGTGGCGCCTGGCTGCTGGTCGCGTTCCCGCTGATCGGCGCGGCGGTCCTGCTGCTCGGCGGCAAGGTCACGAACGCGTGGGGCCACCTGCTCGGCTGCGCGACGATCATCGCGTCGTTCGTGTACGGCGTGGTCCTGTTCTTCTCCTCCACCGGGCTGCCGGAGAGCGAGCGGGTGCAGAACCTGCACGTGTTCGACTGGATCCCGGTCGGCAACCTGCAGGTCGACTTCGGACTCCGGATCGACCCGCTGTCGATCAGCTTCGTCCTGCTGATCACCGGCGTCGGCGCGCTGATCCACATCTACTCGGTCGGCTACATGGCCGACGACCCCGACCGGCGGCGCTTCTTCGGGTACTTCAACCTGTTCGTCGCCGCGATGCTGATCCTGGTGCTGGGCAACAGCTTCGTGACGCTGTACCTCGGCTGGGAGGGCGTGGGCCTCGCCTCGTACCTGCTGATCGGCTGGTACACGAACCGCCCGTCCGCGGCCACCGCGGCCAAGAAGGCGTTCCTGATGAACCGGGTCGGCGACGTCGGCCTGGCGCTGGCGATCTTCATCCTGTTCAGCCAGCTGGGCACCACGCAGTACACCCAGGTGTTCGCCAACCTCGACAAGCTGTCGAGCCCCACGATCACCGCGCTGTGCATCCTGCTCCTGCTGGGTGCCTGCGGTAAGTCCGGCCAGGTCCCGCTCCAGGCGTGGTTGCCCGACGCGATGGAGGGCCCGACCCCGGTCTCCGCCCTCATCCATGCCGCGACCATGGTGACCGCCGGCGTCTACCTGATCGCCCGGTCGAACCCGATCTACTCGCTGTCCGCGGACGGCCGGCTGGTCGTGACGATCGTCGGCGCGGTCACACTGCTGTTCGGGTCGATCGTCGGCTGCGCGTACGACGACATCAAGAAGGTCCTCGCCTACTCGACGGTCAGCCAGATCGGCTACATGATGCTGGCCGTCGGCCTCGGCCCGTTCGGCTTCGCGCTCGGCATCATGCACCTGCTGACCCACGGCTTCTTCAAGGCCGGGCTCTTCCTCGGCGCCGGCTCGGTCATGCACGCCATGAACGACGACGTCGACATGCGCCGGTACGGCGGGCTCTGGCGGGTCATGCCCATCACCTTCGCCACCTTCGGGCTCGGCTACCTCGCGCTGATCGGGTTCCCGTTCCTGTCCGGCTACTTCTCCAAGGACGCGATCATCGAGGCCGCGTTCGGCCAGGAGGGCTGGCGCGGCTGGGTGTTCGGCGGCGCGGCCCTGCTGGGCGTCGCGCTGACCGCGTTCTACATGACCCGCCTGATGTTCATGACGTTCTTCGGCAAGCAGCGGTGGAAGGAGCTGAAGTCGGAGGACGGCAGGGACTACCACCCGCACGAGGCCGGTCCGGTCATGTGGGGGCCGATGGCGGTCCTGGCGGTCGGCTCCGTCGGCGCCGGTGCGTTCTTCGCGCTCGGCGACCGGCTGGTCGACTGGCTCACCCCGTCGCTCGGCACGCTCCACCAGAGCGAGAACCACACGATCCCGGAGGGCCTGATGCCCGTGCTCACCATCGGGCTGATGGTCGTCGGCGTGCTGCTCGCCTGGCTGGTCGTCGGCCGCCGCGAGGTGCCGGTGGTCAAGCCGGACCCGGTGTCGTTCCCGGTCCGCGCGGCACGCAAGGACCTGTACGGCAACGCGCTCAACGAGGTGCTGGTCGCCCGCCCGGGCACCTGGCTCACGCGGGCGCTGGTGTACGTGGACAACAAGGGCGTTGACGGACTGGTCAACGGCATCGCCGCCGGGTTCGGCGGCAGCTCCGGCCGGTTGCGCAGACTCCAGACCGGCTTCGTCCGGTCGTACGCGGCGTCGATGCTCGCCGGTTCGATCCTGGTACTGATTGCCTTCCTGGCGGTGAGGTACGCGTGAGCACTTCCGCAGTACAGATGCTCGACCCTGCAAGCAGCTCTTCGGAAGGAGCGTTCCTGCTGGCACTGCTCCTGCTGATCCCGCTGGCCGGCGCCATCGTGGTGGCGTTCCTGCGGGACAACGACCGGCTCGCCAAGCAGGTCGCGCTGGGCGTCTCGGTCGTCGAGTTCGTGGTCGCGGTGATCTCCTGGATCTCCTACGACGCCGGCGGCGCACGCATCCAGCAGGCGTTCTCGTTCGACTGGATCCCGTCCTTCGGCGTGCACGTCGCCTTCGGCGTGGACGGCATCGCGCTCGTGATGATCGCGGTGATCGCCCTGCTGATCCCGGTGGTCATCGGCGCCGGCTGGGCGGAGAAGCTGCCGGCCGAGCGCTCCGCGGGCGGGTTCCTGTCGCTGATCCTGCTGCAGGAGGTCCTCACCGTCGGCGTGTTCGCGGCGACCGACGTGTTCCTGTTCTACGTGCTGTTCGAGATCATGCTGATCCCGATGTACTTCCTCATCGGGAACTACGGCGGGCCCCGGCGGCAGTACGCGGCGGTCAAGTTCTTCCTGTACTCGTTCCTCGGCGGCCTGATCATGCTGGCCTCGGCGATCGGGGCCTACTCGCTGGCCGCGGCCCAGCTGGGCAGCGGCACGTTCGACTGGGCGACGCTGGTCAAGGTCGTGTCGAACGCGCCGCTCTCGAACCAGATCTGGATCTTCCTCGGCTTCTTCCTCGCGTTCGCGGTGAAGGCGCCGCTGGTGCCGCTGCACACCTGGCTGCCCGACGCCGCGGCCGAGGCGCCGATCGGCGTCGCGGTCATCCTGGTCGGCATCCTGGACAAGGTCGGCACGTTCGGTTTCCTGCGGTACCTGCTGCCGATGACGCCGGACGCGAGCGTCAAGCTGGCGCCGCTGGTGCTGGTCATGGGTGTCGCCGGTGTCCTCTACGGCGCGTTGCTCGCGACGGGCCAGCGGGACATGAAGCGCTTCATCGCGTACGTGTCGATCGCCCACTTCGGCTTCATCGCCATCGGGATCTTCTCGTTCTCCCAGCAGTCCGAGGTCGGCTCGGTGTCCTACATGGTCAACCACTCGATCTCGACCGGCATGCTGATCCTGGTCATCGGCTTCGTGATCGCCCGCGGCGGTTCGACGCAGATCGCCGACTACGGCGGCCTCGCCAAGATCACGCCCGCGCTGGCCGGCGTGTTCCTCCTGGCGGGCCTGTCCACGCTGTCGCTGCCCGGCACCAACTCCTTCATCTCGGAGTTCCTGGTGCTGATCGGGTCCTACGGCCGGGAGCCGGTGTACACGATCCTCGCGACGGTGGGCATGATCCTCGCCGCGCTGTACGTGCTGTGGCTGTACCAGCGGGTGTTCCACGGTCCGGTGCGCGGCAACGCGCTGGTGGACGTGGCCGGCGGTCCCGGCACCGTGGCCGCCCCGGAAGTGGGCGCCCGCAAGGCGATCCTCGACCTGAGCGGTCGGGAGAAGCTGGTGCTCGCGCCACTCATGGTCCTGGTCATCGGCATCGGCTTCTACCCGAAGCCGGTGCTCGACGTGATCACGCCGACGGTCGACGCGACACTGTCGTCGGTCGGTATCTCGGACGGAGGCAACTGAGTTGTCCGCACTGGACTTCCTGGCCGCCGCACCTCCCGCCAAGGAGACGCTGGCGCCGATCAACTATCCGGCGATCCTGCCGGTGCTGATCATCCTGGGCGCGGCGTGTGTCGGGGTGCTGCTCGAGGCGTTCCTGCCGAAGCACCAGCGGTGGTCGGCGCAGGTGTTCCTGACGCTGCTGTCGCTGGTCGGCGCGGGCATCGCCCTGGCGTTCTACCTGACCGACGCCCCGTCGGCCGGTGAGGTGACGCTGTCCGGGGCCATCTCCATCGACCGCCCGGCGCTGTTCCTGTGGGGCACGCTGCTGGCGCTGTCGCTCGGCGCGGTGCTGATGATCGCCGACCGCTCGGTCGAGCCCGGCGGTGCGTTCGTCGCCACCGCGGCGATCCGGCCCGGCACCACCCAGGACCGCGAGCAGCGGCTCGGCGCGCACCCGAACCGCCGCGACGCGGCCCGGTACGGCATGCAGACCGAGGTCTTCCCGCTGACCCTGTTCTCGCTGGGCGGCATGATGACCTTCTGCGCGGCGAACGACCTGCTGACCATGTTCGTGGCACTGGAGGTGCTGAGCCTGCCGCTGTACCTGATGTGCGGCCTCGCGCGCCGGCGCCGGCTGCTCTCGCAGGAGGCGGCGGTCAAGTACTTCCTGCTCGGCGCGTTCGCGTCCGCGTTCTTCCTGTACGGGCTGGCGCTGCTGTACGGCTACGCGGGCTCGGTGCGGCTGGAGGCCATCGCGAACGCGGCCGCGGGCTCCGACCGGTCGGACACGCTGCTGTTCGGCGGCATGGCGCTGCTGATCGTCGGCCTGCTGTTCAAGGGCTCGGTCGGCCCCTTCCACGCGTGGACCCCGGACGTGTACCAGGGCGCGCCGACGCCGATCACCAGCTTCATGGCGGCGTGCACGAAGGTCGCGGCGTTCGGCGCCATCCTGCGCGTGCTGTCGGTGGGCCTGGAGTCGACCCAGTGGGAGTGGCGCGGCGTCCTGTGGGGCGTGGCGATCGTGTCGATGGTCATCGGCGCGGTACTGGGCCTGACCCAGACGGACATCAAACGCATGATCGCGTACTCGTCCATCGCCCACGCCGGGTTCCTGTTGGTCGGCGCGATCGTGCTGAACCCGCAGGGCGTGTCGTCGACGCTGTTCTACCTGCTGGCGTACGGCTTCACCACGGTGGCCACCTTCGGCGTGATCTCCCTGGTCCGGGACGCGGACGGGGAGGCGACGCACCTGTCCCAGTGGGCGGGCCTCGCGAAGCGGTCCCCGCTGGTGGCCGCGGTGTTCACGTTCCTGCTGCTCGCGCTGGCCGGCATCCCGCTGACGTCGGGCTTCATCGGCAAGTTCGTGGTCTTCCAGGCCGCGCTGGCCGACGGCATGGCCCCGCTCGTGGTCGTGGCGCTGGTGGCGTCCGCGGTGGCGGCGTTCTTCTACCTGCGGGTGATCGTGCTGATGTACTTCAGCGAGCCTGCGGCGGACGGGCCGTCGGTGACCGTGCCGGGTGCGTTCACGACGGCGGCCATCACGCTGGGCGTGGTCGTGACGCTGCTGCTGGGCATCGTGCCGGCCTTCGCCCTCGACTGGGCCGGCGGCGGCACCTTCGCCGTTCAGTGACGTGGGGAATCCCTGGCCACGCATAACCTGTGTCACAGCCTCTCGCGACCTGCGGGAAAACGCTGGACATTAGGCTGTAGCCAGGGATTCTTCAGTTGGGGAGCGATGCCGAGTGACACCTGACCAGACCGTGCCGCGGCTACCGGCGTCGCTCGGGCTCGACCAAGCCGATCCCGAGTTGGTCGAGTCCGTCACCAACGGCCTCATCAAGGTCGAGGACGTGCTCCACTCGGTCGTGCGCAGCGATGTCGACTTCGTGAACCAGGCAGCGTTGCACCTGGTCAAGGCGGGTGGCAAACGTTTTCGTCCCCTGTTCACGCTGCTGGCCGCCCAGTTCGGCGCGGAGGGCGTGGCCGGCGACAACGACGACGTGATCACCGCGGCCGCGGCCGTCGAGCTGGTCCACCTCGCCACGCTTTACCACGACGACGTCATGGACGAGGCGACGATGCGGCGCGGCACCAAGAGCGTCAACGCCCGCTGGGACAACGCCGTCGCCATCCTCACCGGCGACTTCCTCTTCGCCCACGCGTCGCGGCTCGTCGCCGACCTCGGCAGCCAGGCCGCGCGGATCATCGCCGAGACCATGGGCCAGCTGGTCACCGGGCAGATCCGCGAGACGGTCGGCGCCGGACCGGACGATGACCACGTCCGGCACTACCTCGACGTCATGGGGCAGAAGACCGGCTCCCTGATCGCCACCGCCGGCCGGTTCGGGGGCATGTTCTCCCGCGCCACACCGGAGCACACCGAGGCGCTGCGGCGGTTCGGCGACATCATCGGCACGGCCTTCCAGATCTCCGACGACATCATCGACATCGCCTCCCCCGCGGACGAGTCCGGCAAGACCCCGGGCACGGACCTGCGGGAGGGCGTCAAGACGCTGCCCATGCACTACGCGCTGGCGCAGGACCCCGACCCGCGGCTCGTCGAGCTGCTCGCCGGTCCGATCACCGACGACGACGCGGTCGAGGAGGCACTCACCCTGCTGCGCAAGTCGTCGGGTCTCGAACAGGCCGTGCGCACGCTCGGTGACTACGCCGATCGGGCGCGGACCGAGCTCGCGACGCTTCCGTCCTGCTCGGCGCGGGACGCGCTGGCCATGCTGGCGCGGTATGTCGTCGCCCGAACGCGTTAGGCCGTACCCAGCGTGTCCGGCTTGCTTAATCCACCGGGCGGTGCTCACGCCCGGTCGGGCAGCAGTAGCCTGACACCACCCTGGCGGTGGGCGTGCGCGCGGTGCGCGGAGGGAGTTTCGATCGATGCCGATCTTTGGGCAGGTCTGGTTGTGGAGCTCGGCGGCCTTCCTGCTCGGAGCGCTGCTCTGCTGGTTGCTGGTGGCTCGGCCGGCCCGTAACCGCGTGGGTGAGCTGGAGGCCGAGCTCGCCTCGCGAGCGCGCCGTGCGCCGCTGCCCGAGCGCCCCGAGCCGGTCCGGGACGACGAGTCGATGGTGCCCGGCCTGGACGACGAGGACTTCCGCTCCCGCGCGTACCGGCTGCAGGGCACGCCACCGCCGCCCCTCCCGCCGGAGCGCGGCCGCCTCGCGCCGTACGTCGACCAGGAGCCGCAGAACCGGGACTTCGCGCCGCCGCCCGAGCTGCAGGCACCGCCCCAGCTGCAGGCACCGCCCGAGCTGCAGCCGCCGCCGGTGTCGCAGCCGCCGCCCGAGCAGCAGTACGAGCCCGCGCGGGAGGAGTACGACACCGAGCTGGCCGACCAGCCGCACTCGACGGCCACCCAGTACCTCGACGTGTCGTCCGGTTCGCTCAGCGCGCCACCCGAGGTGCCGCCCGTGTCCCCGCCACCGTCGGACCGCGGCTGGTTCGACGACGAGCTGGAGGGCGACGCGGCCAACCAGGCACCCGAGGAGCAGGCCGCGGTGCCGCGCAACCGCCACCACCTGGTCGAGGACTCGGCGCCGTACGACGCCCGCCTGGTGGACGACGAGGACGTCCTGGACGACGAGTCGCGCGCGGCCGACGACGACGAGCCCGGCACCACGGTGTTCACGCAGCGGACCCGTCCGATCCCGGGCGAGCTGATCCGCCAGATCGACGAGGCCGGCAAGCAGGACCTGTCCCGCTCCGACAGCCTCGTGGACGACCTGGCCGAGGACCCGGCGGAGACCGAGTTCGACCGCCGCGAGCGGACCGTCGAGTCCGAGGCCGTCTCCCCGTACGGCGAGCCCGCGTCGTCCCGACACATCGAGCCCGCGGCGCCCGAGTTCACCGAGTCCCAGTCGCCCCGGTTCGGCGAGTCGGGGGCCTCCCAGTTCGGTGAGTCGGCGTCGTCTCAGTTCGGCGAGTCGGAGTCCTCCCAGTTCGGTGAGTCGGCGTCGTCTCAGTTCGGCGAGTCGGAGTCCTCCCAGTTCGGTGAGTCGGAGTCGCCTCGGTTCGGCGAGTCGGAGTCCTCCCGGTTCGCGGAGCCTGAGCGGTCCACCCCGACGTTCGCCGAGCCGGGTTTCGGCGAGTCCGAGGAGCCCGCCCGGTTCACCGAGCCGGAGCGGTTCAGCGAGCCGCCGGGGTCCCGGTTCGCGGAACCTGAGCGGTCGCAGCCCAGGTTCGCCGAGCCGGAGCGCTCACAGTCGAGGTTCGCCGAGCAGGAGGCACCGGCCTTCGGCGAGCAGGACCGCTCGACGTTCGCCGAGCAGGACCGCCCGGCCTTTGGCGACCAGGATCGCCCGGCTTTCGGTGAGCAGGACCGTTCGACCTTTGGCGAGCAGGATCGCCCAGCCTTCGGTGAGCAAGAGAGTCCAACCTTCGGCGACCAGGATCGCCCGGCTTTCGGCGAACAGAACCGTCCAACCTTCGGCGAGCAGGACCGTCCCACGTTCGGTGAGCAGGATCGTCCGGCGTTCGGCGACGCCGAGTTCGGTGGGTTCAGCGAGCCGGAGCCGGCCGCGGCGTCGTTCATGGAGCCGGAGACTTCGGCGCCGGTGAGCCCGCCGGAGGCGCCGGCCGAGCAGACGGAGATCGTCTCGGCCGCCGCGCCTTCGGTGGACGAGCCGCCGGTGGAGAAGCGGGCCGAGCGCTCGGCGAACAACCTGCCCAAGCGTGTGCCGCAGCAGAACCGCATCAGCCAGGGCAGTGTGTCCGTGCGCGTGGACCCGACCCCGAACGCGTTGCCGAAGCGCGTGCCTGGCAAGCCGCGGCACCAGTTCCCGTTCGGCGTGCAGCCGTCGCCGGAGCCGGCCGCGGCCTCCGCCGACGCGCCCGCGGAGAACCCGAGAGCCTTGTTCGAACCGATCGTCCCCGCCGAGGACGAGGGGATGGCCACCCCGCCGCCCCCGCACCGCCTGCGGCAGGGGAGCGGCGGCGGCCGCGGTCCGTTCGGCCCCGGATCAGCGATGCCCCTTCCGGGTGGCGCGTCACCGTCACCGGAGTTCACGATCAAGGCGAGCGTGGCCGCACTGCGGTACTGCACACCCGAATCCCCACAGTTCGGCCGCACGGTCGCCGAGGTCTGGTTCCGCAGCGCGGCGGATGCCGAACGGGTGGGCTTTCGTCCGGTGGGATGATCTTTCTTGACACAGACTTGACGGCCGGCCACAGGTTGTGGTCGGCCGTGCCCTATTGTTCTCGGCTATCGGTGATCGTTACCGCGTCATCAGCCGCGAGGAGGCAGACGCCGTGAGTTGGTTGCAGCAACTGTCCGGCAAGCTGAAGTCCGTCTTCCGGCGCAAGAGCGCCTCGGGTGAAGCACCAACCGAGGCGGACCCCAGAGCCGAAGCCACCAAGCAGGAAGACCCCCCGGCCGAGGTAACGGTCACCCCGGACACCTCGGCGACCTCACCCACAGCGGACGCGCCGTCCGCCAAGGAGCCGGCCGCCGAGGCCGAGCCACCGTCCGCCGCACCCGAGGCCGCGGCGGAGCAGGCCGCGGACGCGGCACCGGCCGAGACCCCGGCCACCACCCCAGCGGCACCAGGCACAACGGCGCCAGCGAGGGACGAGAGCACCACCCCCGCACCCACCGACTCCACCACGAAGGCCACCGACGCCAAACCGGCCACGGAGTCCGCGACCACCGCCAAGAAGCCCACTGCCGCCAAGAAGCCCGCCGCGACTGACACCGCGACCAAGGCCGAGAAGTCCGCCACTGCGGAGAAGTCCGCCGCCGCCGGGGAATCCGCGGCTGGCGAGCCCTCCGCAGAGGTGGCTGCCGCCGCCGACTCCGCGACTTCCGGGCCTGCAGGGGAGAAGGCCACGGCCGCCGAGCCGGCCACCGATTCCGCCCCCGCTGAGAAGCCCGCCGCCAAGTCTTCCGCCAGGAAGCCTGCCGCCGCGAAGGCGAAGGCCACCAGCGCTTCGACGCCCGAGGCGGCCACCGCAAAGACCGCGAAGGCCACCTCGAACGGCGTGAAGGCCACCTCAACCGGTGCGGCGGCCTCAAACGGTGCGGCCACCCCAACCGGCGCCAAGGCGACCCCAACCGGCGCCAAAGCGACCCCAACCGGCGCGAAGGCCACCTCGAAGGCCACCCCGACCAGCGCGGAGGCCACCGAGACCGAGTCGCCCGCCGCCGCGGAGTCCGCCAAGCCGGCATCGGCCGCCACGAAGCCGACCCCCGGCAAGGCCGCCACCAGTAAGTCCACCCCCAAGTCGGCCGCCGACGGCTCCGCCCCCTCCGCGGACTTCACGGTCAAGGCCAAGGAGTCCTCGAAGCTCTTCCACACCGAGAAGTCCCCGTACTTCAGCCGCACCAAGGCCGACGTCTGGTTCAAGACCGAAGCCGACGCCGAGAACGCCGGCTTCCAGGCCTGGGACCACAAGAAGCGCGCCGGGGCCAAGAAGTAGCCAAAGAAGTACCCCAGAACGGCGAAACGGCCCCGGAACCGCGTTCCGGGGCCGTTCCAATGCTCAGCTGACCGTCCAGGTGTCGTTGCCGTTGAGCAACGCCTGGAGGTTCGGCG
>NZ_JBJMIE010000405.1:0-16401 GCF_045807065.1 Actinophytocola sp.
GGCCGCCGTGCGCGCGGCGGTCGCGGAGATCGACCAGCACGGTTCGGCGCGGCTGCTGTTCGCCCCCGGTCAGTACCGGCTCACCCGGTCCCGGTTCGCGCCGTGGCGTCGGGGTCGGCTCGACTCGATCGCCCTGCCCGGCCTGCCGGTCACCCCGGCGCTGGACACCGGTTGGGACGCGCTGGACCGGGAGTTGGCCGATCTGCTCAACGGCACGCATCCCACCCTGTCCCGGCCGACCGACCGTCCGGCGACGGGTGGCGGTGTCGCCACGCTCGATCGCGCCCCCAACCGGCAGGGTGACCAGCAGGAATCGACCCCGATCGACACCAACGACAGCGGTTCGGATCGGCCGGGGAAGCGATCCCGGTCGCCCCGGAAGTCCAGCCGCAAGCCACGGCAGATGTCGGCGCGATCGATCGAGGACCTACGCGCGGAGCTGTCCACGCGGATCGAGGCCGACCCCCGCTCGATCGACCCCACGTCCGCTGAGTCGATCCGCCGTGCTCTGCACTGCTCCCCCGCCCGTGCGCGGGAGCTGCGCGACACCTACCGCCCGAACCACTGATCGAGGGGACACGAGTCATGAGCGACAACACGACCAACGACATGACCAACGGCCCGATCGACACGGACGGCCTGGAGGAGTCGAACGTCCGCTACCTACCCGCCCGCCGCACCGACCGCACCGAGATCGAGGCGGCCGGGCCGGTCCTGGAAGGCGAGATCGTGACCGCGCGGGAGTTCAACGAGCGGCAGAAGGCGCTGGCGCTCGCCCGGTGGCGCGGCTACCGGCAGGACGTGGTGACCGTCTACCAGGGTGCGCGGACGGTGGTCACCCACCAGCGCACGAAGACCGTGGCGCGGCACCTACTCGCCTACCCGGTCGCCGGGGTCGGTGTGGTGTGGCGTCGGTGGCGGGACGCGCACGGGGTCGGCCGGTACGAGAGGCAGATGCGGGCGGCGGAGATGGCCGGTGACCAGGAGGCTTTGCGGTACTGGCAGGAAGCCGACGTGGCGGAGAAGGAGCGCCGTCACCGTCGGGTGATGGACTGGATGGGCTACCTCAACCCGTGGCTGTGGATCAAGTACGGCACCCTCGCCATCCTCGGGTTCTCCCTGTTCCTGCTGGTTATCGGCATTATCACCGCGATCAACACCGGTGATCTCGCCGACGTCATCGGCCCCATCTCGGCGGTGCTGAACGCGATCGCGTTCATGGTGTGGTTCGTGTCCGCCTACGGCGCGCTCATGCTCACCGGAGCCACCGCGGCGGGCCTGTTCTACCTCTACAGCCAGGGTCGGCGGCATGGTGACGTGCCGGAGTGGTTGCAGGCCCGCACCGCCGAGACCGCGCGGACCGATCTCGCGGTGGACGAGAGCATGATCATGAACGCGTTGCGCAACCTGGGGCACCCGGCGCTGAACAAGAAGTTCAAGGAGGGGTGGGGCTCCACGGTCCAGCCCACGTGGGTGCAGCCGCCGCTGCCGGTCGGGCACGGCTGGGAGTTCGCGTTGCGGCTGCCCGGTGGCGTTCCGGCGACCAGCATCAACGCGCGCAAGTCGGTGCTGGCGCACAACCTGGGCCGCCGCCCGGAAGAGGTGTGGGTCGAGGTCGAGGAGTCCGACCCGATGGCGATGAAAGCGCTGGTCCTGGACCCGGGTTCGCTGCGGGAGTCGGTGCCGGACTACCCGCTTCTCGCGGACCTGTCCAGTGCGCAAACTGACTTCTGGACCGGGTTCCCGGTCGGGATCGACGCCCGGTGGAACGAGGTCACCACGCCGGTGTTCGAACGCAACTTCGTCAAGGCCGGAATCATGGGGTCGGGTAAGTCCACGCTGATCCAGAACGAGTTGGCCGGCGCGGTGCTGGACCCGGTGGTGGACATCGACGTGTTCTGCTTCGCCGAGAACAACGACTTCGAGTGGCTGCGGCCGGTCGCGTCGGTGATCTCGATGGGCGACACCGCCGAGAACGTCGGCGCCTGCATGAATCACATCCACCAGCTCAAGGACAGCCTTGCCGAGCGTGGCCGCCTGCTGCGCGAGTACGGCGAGTACTCGGTGACCCGCGAGATCGCCGAGCGGGACGAGCGGTTGCGGCCCCGGTTCGTGGTGATCGACGAGTGCCAGAGCTTCTTCCGGCAGGACAAGCCCGAGGACCGGCGCGAGCTGGTCAATCTGGTGGTTCGGTTCTACTCGGCGGCCCGCAAGTACGGGATCGTGCTGTGTTTCGCCACTCCCACCCCGTCTGACCAGTCGCTACCGCGTGACCTGGTCGCGGTCACCACGAACAAGGCGTGCTTCGCCATCGGCGACAAGACCCGCAACAACGTCGTCCTGGGCGAGAAGGCGTACGAGAACGGGCTGTCCGCGCTGGAACTCAAGCCGGCCGTGAAGAAGGCAGGGAAGGTCGTCGCGCTCAACGACGTCGGCACCTGCGTCGCGGTCGGGTTCACCGACCAGCCCGGCCTGCTGCGCTCCTACAACCTCACCGACGCCCAGAAAACCGCGATCGTCGCCCGTGGCCTCGAACTGCGCGGTGGCCGGACCCGCCGCCTGGCCGCCGCCGAACCTGAGCAGCGGGACCTGCTCGCCGACGTGGCCGCCGTCCTCGCGCCTGGTGAGGACAAGGTCAAGGCCACCGACGTGTGTGCCCGCCTGCGTGAGCTTGCACCCCACCACCGTCCCTACGCGTCGCTCACCGCTGAGTCGCTGCGTGACCAGCTCGCCGCCCACGGCTGCAAGGTCACCAAGGTCGGCGTCCTCATGGTGTTCACCGACCGTGTCCGCGCCGCTCTCACCAACCGCGAGGGAGGGAACGCGTAGTCGAGACCGGAAACCCGCCCGCAGCCCGCTCACGCGGGCGGGTTCTCCCTCGCCTCCCCCGCTCCCTTCGACCACGAAACCACAGCTCAACGCTGGAGAACACCGCACTGAGGCCAGGAAGGGAATTCTCCCTCTCTGCTAGCGGATTCCCCCGCTGATTCCCTCCCGATTCCCTCACCTGCTGCGGCACCACCTACCCATCGTTAGTCACACAGTGTGACGATCGGTTCGTCACCAGTGCCACAGAAGACGCCCACCGCTTGGGCGCACGCGCTGATGCTGACGGCCAGAACGGAGCACCACCCGTGCACGCCACACCACTACCCGATCCGACCAACCTGGACGCGGTACGCGCCTGGCTGGCCCACCACAGGCCCGACGTAGACGCCGTGCGCGCATGGGGCACACCGTCTACTCGCCGATCTCGCTCCGGTGCCCGCGCTGGGCACTCCGGAGTGGCTGGCGCTGGCCGAACGGGACCCGCGCAAGCTGGCCGCCGCCCTCCGGCCGGCACTGGCCTACCTGATCGAGAGCACCCCGGACGCGATCGCCGCGCGGCTGCGGGACGAGCTGGACTGGTTCGCCACCGAGTGGCGACGCGCGCACAAGGAAGCGTCGGCGGAGATCTCGCGTGCCCGAACGGATCTTGGGTACGGCGTCGGTCCGTCCCACGCCGAACTGGTCCGCCGCCGCCAACTCACGTCCACCGCTCCCTGCGGGGCGTGCGGCACGACCGTGACCCTCGTTCACCCCCTGCCCGCCGAGTACGCGGCTCGACTACCCGACCTGAGTTGGGTCCGCTGCTCCGACTGCCCGCGCGCCGCACGGCTCGCTACCGCACCGAGGAGGGATGCCGCGTGAGCACCGACCTGGAGACGACATTGGCCGCAATCGACCAGGCGGTTGGTGGCTGCCAGAAGTGCGGCCGGGAGCTGGGCGACGACGCGCCGTCGCCGGACTTCTGCTCCGAGACCTGCGGCACTGCGTGGCGGGACGCTCAGGCCGACACTGTGCCGGTTGACAACGGCCAGCGGCCCAGTGACGAGATGCCAGAGCAGGCACCGGAGCGGCCGTTGACGTGGCTCGCACCGACACCCCCCGAACTGCGGCCGGGTAACGAAGTACTGGACGACGTGACCGCGTTCCTGAACCGATTCGTGGTGTTCCCCGACGAGCACTGTGCGCCGACGATCGCGCTGTGGTTCGCCCACACGCACGCGGCGGACCGGTTCTACATCACCCCGCGCCTGATCCTCGACTCAGCCGAACCGGGGTCGGGCAAGACCCGCGTTCTTGAGGTGGCGTCGCTGCTGGTGCACGCGCCAGAGTCCACCATCTCCACCACCCCGGCCGCGCTGTTCCGGCTGGTGTCGGCCAGCAGGATCACGATCCTGTTCGACGAAGTCGACACCGTGTTCAACAACAAGGGAGGCAACGAAGACCTTCGCGGCCTGCTCAATGCCGGCTACAAGCAGGGCGCGACCGTCACCCGGTGTGCCGGGGACGCCAAGGCCATAAAGATCGAGCGGTTCCCTGTGTTCGCGCCGGTCGCACTCGGCGGCATCGCCGGGAACATGCCGGACACGATCACCACGCGGGCGGTCACCGTCCACATGCGCCGCCGCCGCGCTGACCAGAAGGTTGAACAGTTCCGGCAACGCACGGCAGAGCGGGACGCCCGGCCGATCCGGGAAGCTCTCGCGGCCTGGATCGCGTCGGTGGCCGACGAGATCGGCGAAGCCATGCCTGCACTCCCGGATGGTGTGGTGGACCGCTCAGCGGAGATCTGGGAACCCCTGATCGCGATCGCCGACGCGGCGGGTGGGCACTGGCCGGAGACCGCACGGAAGGCGTGCGCACACTTCGTGCTCCGCAACTCCCAACCGGTCACCAACGGCGTGCGGCTGCTGGCCGACCTCCGCACCGTCTTCCGTCGTCACAACACGGACAGGCTTGCGACCAAGGCCCTGCTTGTCGATCTCGTCAACCTGGAAGAGGCCCCGTGGGGCGACCTGGACGGCAAGGGCCGACAGCTCGACGGCCGCCGCCTGGCCAGCGAGCTTTCCCGCTACAGCGTCGGCCCCGTCGCGTTCAAGGACGACACCAACACCACCGTCAAGGGCTACGTCACCTACCCCACGAAAGACCAGGTCGGCCTGACCGACGCCTGGGACCGCTACCTGCCCGCCGCCACGTCAGGCACCGGCACGGAGGGGGACGCGTCAGCATGAAGCGCGAGTTGCTGAAAGTCGCGGAATTCTGCACAGAATGGAAGATCGCCCGTTCCACCTTCTATGAGTGGCTGGCGAAAGGTGAGGCACCGCGCGTCTTCAAACTGCCGAATGGTCAGCTCCGAATTGATCGGCGAGACATCGAAGCGTGGGCATCGTCTCACCAGATCGGCCAGGTGGCGTGATGGCAACTTCGTTCAAGGTGCGAATCTGGGGCATCGGCGTTTACGAGGGTAAGCGAAAGACGACCTACCAAGCCCGTTGGGCTGTCAACGGGAAAGCATTCAAGGAGTATTTCGCCACACGGAAGCTGGCCGACGGGTTCCGGTCAAAGTTGCTGACGGCAGCACGGGAAGGCGTTGCGTTCGACGTTGAGTCGGGCCTGCCCGTCACGATGCTTCAGACGAAGCAGACCAAGACACCGTGGTTTGACTTCGCGTGCGCGTACATGGACATGAAGTGGCCCACCTCGTCGCCAGGGCACCGGAAGTCAACCGCTGACGCTTTGGTGCCTATCACGGTGGCGATGCTCCGCAACCCACCCACTGATAAGAGCGAAGCGGAGAAGCTGCGGAAGACGCTACGCCAGGCGTTCAACGTCAACACGCGACCACCGACCGAAGAGACACGGTGGATTTCGCGCAACAGTCGTGCTGTGAACGACCTGGCGAAACCAGACGCGTTGCGCGCATTGCTCGGCAGTATTGACAAGAAGCTGGACGGGAAACGCGCGGCACAGGACACTATTCGCCTACGTCGGATCACGCTCGGGAACGCGCTCGATTTCGCCGTTGAGCGGAAGGTGCTCAACGAGAATCCACTCAAGGAAATCAAGGTCTCCAAGGTGAAGACCGTTGTGCATGAGGTGGATCGGCGCTGTGTCGCGAACCCGGTTCAGGCACGGACGCTTCTGCGGGCCGTTGACGACGTGAGTCGTCGACTGGTCGCGTTCTTCGGGCTGATGTACTTCGCCGCACTGCGACCCGAGGAAGCGGCCAACCTTGGCAAGACGAACCTGGCGATACCGGACGAGGGCTGGGGCGAGATCTTCCTGCAGTCGGCAGCACCGGAGATCGGCGCGGAGTGGACCGACAGCGGGGAGCGAAGCGAGGCACGTGGACTCAAGCACCGCGAGGCCGGCACAGGACGGACCGTGCCATGTTCGCCGGAACTGACCGCGATCCTGCATCGGCACCTGGACACGCACGGCACCGCGCCGGACGGCCGGCTGTTCTGGGGCACCCGTGGGGGTGGCCGGCTGCCCAGCTCGGTCTACGGCCGCGTGTGGGCCAAGGCGCGCGAGGCAGCGTTCACGCCGGAAGTCGTCGCGTCGCCACTCGCCAAACGGCCCTATGACCTGCGTCACGCAGCGGTGTCGACATGGCTCAACGCTGGCGTCGAGGCGACCAGGGTCGCCGAGTGGGCAGGGCACAGCGTCGCCGTGCTGCTGCGGGTCTACGCCAAGTGCCTTGACGGAGGTGAGCAGGCCGCGCGAGCCAAGGTTCAGCAGGCCATGACCGGCTGAAAACTTGGGCACGTATTAGGCACAACCAGCCGTAGACGATCAGCTACGACCGGACACAACCGGACAACACACGAACGGCCCGCTGACCTGTTTTACCTGGTCAGTGGGCCGTTTTAGCATGTGGTGGCGGGTGCAGGGTTCGAACCTGCGTAGCTTGCGCGACAGATTTACAGTCTGCTCCCTTTGACCACTCGGGCAACCCGCCAGGAGCGTCCGATCTGTTCGGACGGGCGAAACCATACCGAACGGGTTCGCGGGCCTGCCAACCGGTATCCCTCTCAGCGGTAGGCTCGCCCGGGTACCTGACACGTGGCTCGAGAGGTGAGACTGGTGGCGGATCCGTCCTTCGACGTGGTGAGCAAGGTTGACCGGCAGGAGGTCGACAACGCGCTCAACCAGGCGAGCAAGGAGCTGTCCACGCGCTTCGACTTCCGGGGTACCGGGGCGTCCGTCAAGTGGGCCGGTGAGGAGGCCATCACCATCGAGGCGGAGACCGAGGAGCGGTGCAAGGCCGCGATTGACGTGTTCAAGGACAAGCTGGTCAAGCGGCAGATCTCGCTCAAGGCGTTCGAGGTGGGTGAGCCGAGTGTCTCCGGCAAGATCTACAAGGTGACCGGCAGCATCGTGCAGGGCATCTCGTCGGAGAACGCCAAGAAGATCGCCAAGAAGATCCGGGACGAGGCGCCCAAGGGCGTGCAGGCGCAGATCCAGGGCGACCAGCTGCGGGTGTCCGGCAAGAAGAAGGACCACCTGCAGGAGGTCATCCAGCTGCTGAAGTCGTCCGACTTCGGCATCGCCCTCCAGTTCACCAACTACCGATGAAGGGCATCGTCCTCGCGGGGGGCAGTGGGACCCGGCTGCATCCGATCACGCAGGCGGTCTCCAAGCAGCTCCTGCCGGTGTACGACAAGCCGATGATCTACTACCCGCTGTCGGTGCTCATGCTGGCCGGCATCCGGGACATCCTGGTCATCACCACGCCCCAGGACATGCCGAGCTTCCAGCGGCTGCTGGGCACCGGCAACCAGTGGGGCGTCGAGCTGTCCTACGCCGAGCAGCCCCAGCCGAACGGCCTGGCCGAGGCGTTCATCATCGGCGAGACCTTCGTCGGCGACGACGACGTGGCCCTGGTGCTCGGCGACAACATCTTCTTCGGCGCGGACTTCTCCGCGGTCATGCACGAGCACGTCGACGGCCTCGACGGCGCGGTCCTGTTCGGCTACCCGGTCAAGGACCCCCAGCGCTACGGCGTGGGCGAGGTCGACGAGACGGGCAAGCTGCTGTCGATCGAGGAGAAGCCCGCCAAGCCGAAGTCGAACCGGGCGATCACGGGCCTGTACTTCTACGACAACGAGGTGGTGGAGATCGCGAAGGGCCTGAAGCCGTCGGCCCGCGGCGAGCTCGAGATCACCGACGTGAACATGAACTACCTGCGGCAGGGACGTGCCCGGCTGCTGGACCTGGGCCGCGGCTTCGCGTGGCTGGACACCGGCACGCACGACTCGCTGCTGGAGGCCGGCCAGTTCGTGCAGGTCCTGGAGCACCGGACGGGCGTGCGCATCGCCTGCCTGGAGGAGATCGCCATGGACAACGGCTTCATCAGCCCGGACGACTGCTACGCCCTGGGCAGCAAACTGGCCAAGTCCGGCTACGGCGACTACGTGATGGAGGTCGCCCTCGCCGCCGGCGCCACCGGCTGATCTCCCCCGCGTTCCGGCCCGGTATCCCGTGTGAATGCCGGGCCGTCATTTTTTCACCCATCTTTCAGCACTGCGGGATTTCCCAAACCGGACAGCGGCTTCGGTAACACGGCCGTTGGTCCTGTCGACTCTCCTGGCATCACTCCGGAGGTCGATATGGACATTGCTGAACGCACCCAGGCGTTGGCGCTGAAGATTCGGAAGCAGAAGGCGGGCATCCAGACGGAGGAAGCGACCAAGAACGCCTTCGTCATGCCGTTCATCAGCACCGTGCTCGGTTACGACGTGTTCAATCCGGCCGAGGTGATTCCCGAGTTCACCGCGGACGTGGGCACCAAGAAAGGCGAGAAGATCGACTACGCCGTCGCGCACGACGGGAAGATCCAGCTGCTGGTCGAGGTCAAGAAGATCAACGATCCGCTCCGGATCGAGCACGCCTCACAGCTGTTCCGCTACTTCGCGGTGACCTACGCCCGGATCGCCGTGCTCACCAACGGCGAGGTCTACCAGTTCTACACGGACCTCGACGCGCCCAACCGCATGGACGCCAAACCGTTCCTGGTCCTCGACTTCTCCGCGCTCGACGAGACGCTCCTGCCCGAGCTGGCCAAGCTCACGAAGGAGTCGTTCGACCTCGACTCCGTGATCAGTGCCGCGGGCGAGCTCAAGTACATCGGCCAGCTGAAGCGGGTTCTCGCTGCGCAGTTCAAGGAGCCCGAGGACGACTGGGTCCGATTCCTGACCACCCGCGTGTACGAGGGGTCGTTCACGCAACGGGTGCGGGAGCAGTTCGTCCCCCTCGTCACCAAGGCGGCGCGCCAGTTCCTGAACGAGCAGGTCAACGACCGGCTCAAGAACGCGCTCGGCGGCCCGGACTCCTATGTGAGCGTCTCGAAGGACGCGGTCGAGGCCGAGCCTGCCGCCGAAGAAAGCGCGGCGGACGTCGTCGGTGATGTGATCACCACCGAGGAGGAAATCGAGGGCTACCGGATCGTGCGGGCGATTGTCTGCAGTGAGGTGCCGGTTTCCCGGGTGATCGCCCGGGACACCAAGACCTACTGCGGGATATTGCTCGACGACAACAACCGCAAGCCCATCGCGCGGCTCTGGCTCAACCGGTCGAAGAAGTACCTCGGCGTGTTCGACGAGCACAAAATGGAGACACGTCTTCCCATCGCTGACGTCCAGGAGATCTACCAGCACGCCGACTACCTGAGAAAGACCGTGGCCAGGTATTTGGCCAGACCTGCTTCTGCCGACGAGGAACCCGTTCCGCCGGCCGGCCCGGTTCTCGCGGACTGATTGTCGAGAAGGTCCGGCGCGGACGCCGGACCTTCTCAACGCAGGCCGTTGCGGCGGGCCATTTCTTCCAGGCGGCGGATGCGGTCCGGGATCGGCGGGTGGGTCGAGAAGAGACGGGCCATCTGCTCACCCGGACGGAACGGGTTGGCGATCATCAGGTGGGACTGGGACACCACCTGTGGCTCCGGGGCGAGTGGGGCCCGTGCCGTGCCGTACTCCAGCTTTCGCAGTGCGGACGCCAGTGCCAGTGGGTCGCCGGTCAGCTCGGAGCCTGACGCGTCTGCCTGGTACTCGCGGGAGCGGCTCACCGCCATCTGCACTATGCCCGCCGCCACCGGGCCCAGGATTGCCAGTAGCAGCATGGTCAGTGGGTTCGGGCGGTCGTCGTCGCCGCCGAAGAAGCCCGCGAACATGGCCAGGTTGGCCAGCACGCTCACCACGCTCGCCAGGGCGCCCGCCACGCAGGAGATGAGGATGTCGCGGTTGTACACGTGCGACAGTTCGTGGCCCAGCACCGCGCGTAGTTCGCGTTCGTCCAGTAGTTCCAGGATGCCGGTGGTGCAGCAGACCGCCGCGTTGCGCGGGTTCCTTCCGGTCGCGAACGCGTTCGGGGCCATGGTGGGACTCACGTACAGGCTCGGCATCGGCTGGCGGGCCGAAGTGGCCAGCTCCCGCACCATCCGGTACATCGCCGGTTGTTCCGCCTGCGACACCGGTCTGGCGCGCATCGCCTTCAGCGCCAGCTTGTCCGAGTTGAAGTAGGCGTACCCGTTCATCAGCAGGGCGACCGCGAGACCGATGAACAACGCACCACGCCCGAAAAGCCCGCTGATCAGGATGATCAGCGCGCTCATGCCGCCGAGCAGCAACGCGGTCTTCAGCCCGTTGTAGTGCTTGTGCACTTCTACGCCTCCGTGACGTCGCTTTCACCCCGAATAACGGATCACTGAGGTCGAAGGTTCCCGCCGCGTCGGCGAATCCGCAGGTCAGTTGCCTGTCTCGCCCCTGCGCCAGTACGTTGTCGGCCGTACCCTGGACCGCTCGTAGCCACGATCGGTCAGCAGGTGCTGACGCAGCGCCACCATCGACGCCCGCTCCCCCGCCAGCCACGCGTCCACCCGGCCGGCCGGCAGCTCGGCGGCCGCCACCGCCCGGGCCAGCAGGTCGTCCGTGCCGTCCCGGTGCAGCCACGTCACCTCAGCCGGCAGGGGCTGCTCCTCCTCGGCGTTGTCAACCTCGACGAACACCCGCACCGGCACGTCCGGGTGCAGCACCCGCAGGATCGCCGTGATCGCGGGCAGCGCGGTCTCGTCGCCGGCCAGCAGGTGCCAGTCGGCCGCCGGGTCGGGCTGGTAGGCGGGGGACGGGCCGACGAAGATCAGCCGGTCGCCGGGGGCCGCCCGCTTCGCCCAGTCCGAGGCCGGGCCCGCGTCGGCGTGCAGCACGAAGTCGAAGTCGAGCTCGCACGCGCCCCGGTCGTAGCGGCTCACCGTGTACGTCCTGGTCAGCGGCCGGACCTGGGACCACATGCCGCGCGCGGACTCCAGGGTCAGCGGCTCCGGCAGCTCGACGTCGTCGGGGTAGAAGTAGAGCATCACGTTCTGGTCGGTGCCGGCGTAGGCGAAGTCGGCGAGGTCGGGGCCGCCGACGGTGACCCTGGTCATCCGGGGCGTCAGCCGCACCACCCGCACCACCGGGACCCGCCACAACTTCGTCTGCTGCCGGCGCGAACGCCTGCTCACGGTCGTGTTCATCGCGCCCATCCTCTCACCGCCCTATCGTTCGACCGCATGTACGAGGGGTTGGGGACACAGGCACGCCGGCTGGCGGCGGGGTCGACGACGTCGGTCGAGCTGACCCGCGCGGCACTCGACCGGGCCGAGGCGACGGCCCGAGCAGGCCGCGTCACCGCTTGCTCGGCGGCCCTATGACCTCGTCACGCCGCTGTGTCGACATGGCTTGCGGCCGCCGCGCCCGTGGCTGAGGTCGCGGAGCGGGCCGGGCACACGGTCGAGGTCTTGTCGAAGGTCTACGCTCGGTGCCTCGACGGGTCTCGCTCGACGTCCAACGAGCGGATCGACCGCCTGTTTGCGCAGGTTACTGACCCGCACTGAGCGGCACCCTGTTCCGTGGCTGTTCCGTGGACACCGCCAACCAACCACTGTCATCGACAGAGTGCCACAGACGACTCTGCCAGCGCCGGTGTACCGAAACCGCTGATGAGCAGCGGATTCGGGCCTGACGCTGGCCGAGGAGTCTTTACAGGGAGTGACCGGGTCAGTCGCGGATTTCCAGCGTGCAGCACTTGGGGCCGCCGCCGGACTTTCGTAGTTCGGAGATGTCCACGAAGGTTGGGTCGTAGCCTTCGTTGATCAGTTGGTCGGCCAGGTGGGTGGCTTCGATGGGGAGTACGACGTTGCGGCCGTCGGAGACGCCGTTCAGGCCGAGGCATTCCGCGTCGGCGGTGGTGGCGATCACCGCGTTCGGGAACAGGTGGTTCAGGACGCGTTGGGAGCCCGGGGAGAAGGCGTCCGGGTAGTAGGCGATGTGGGCCGGGCGGGTGGGGCTCGCCTCCTCGAGGACGAACAGGGCCGTGTCCAGGTGGTAGTAGCGGGGGTCGACCAACCGCAGTGAGACCACGGGGACGCCGAGGACCTCCTGGGCTTCGGCGTGGGCGGCCGGGTCGGTGCGGAAGCCCGTGCCTGCCAGCAGGAACTGGCCGGTCCACGCGAAGTCGCCCTCGGCCTCGTTGGTGGCTGTGGGCATGACCACGTCGCGGTAGCCGTGGTCGGCGAACCAGCGGCGGAAGTGGTCGGCCTCGGCGGTGCGCTGCCGGGCACGAAACCGGGCGCCCAGGACGCGGCCGTGGACCACGGTGCCCGAGTTGGCCGCGAAGACCATGTCGGGCAGGCCGGGGACCGGGCGGATGGTGTCGACGCGGTGGCCGAGGCGGCGGTAGGTGTCCGCCAGCTCGGTCCACTGCTTGACCGCGAGCTCGGCGCTGACCGGTTCGTCCGGGTTCATCCACGGGTTGATCGAGTACTCCACGGCGAAGTACTTGGGCTCGCACATCAGGTAGCGACGCCTGGTCTGCTCGCGGCCATTCATGATTCATAATGTAAATCCGGCCCTGACCGGCGATCAATGTCGCACTAGTGCCGTGTAAGCGGCAGTATGTTGCGTGTGGACGTGATAGATCAGCGAATCATTTCGCAGCTGGTGTCCGACGCGCGCCGAAGCTACTCGGAGATCGGCAAGGTGGTCGGGCTGTCGGCACCCGCGGTGAAGCGGCGGGTGGACCGGCTGCTGGACGCCGGGGTGCTGCGGGGCTTCACCGCCGTGGTCAACCCGGAGGCGCTCGGGTGGGGCACGGAGGCGTTCGTCGAGGTCCACTGCATCGGGAACGTGACGCCGGACCGCATTCGCGCGCGGTTGCTGCCGCTGCCGGAGGTGGTCGCGGCCTACACGGTGTCCGGCGCGGCCGACGCGATCGTCCACCTGCGGGCGGGGAACATCCACCACCTCGAGGACGCGTTGGAGCGGCTGCGGGCCGTCGACATGATCGACCGGACGGTGTCGACGGTGGTGTTGTCGACGCTGCTGGAGCGGCCACCGGCGCCGGAGGTGAGCTGAGTGGGGTGGGCCGGTGGTTCCGCGAGGCGCGGCGGCGTCGTCGTGGGTGTTCTACCCTCGTTGGGGAGGGTCTTTCGGGGGTGCACGTCTTAGGGTCCTCCCATGAGTGTCTTGCTTGAGCCGCGCGACGGGGTCGGGGTCATCACGATCGACCTTCCCGAGCGGCGGAACTCCCTCACCATCGACATGTCTGCCCAGCTCGTCGAGCATGTGGCCGCCTGTGAGGGGGACGACGCCGTCTCCGCGATCGTGGTCACCGGGGCGCCGCCTGCCTTCTGCGCCGGGGCTGATCTCACGGCACTCGGGGAGGCTCGTGAGGACGGGTTGCGGGCCATCTACGCCGGGTTTCTCGCCGTGGCTCGGTCCTCGTTGCCGACTGTCGCGGCTGTCAACGGGGCCGCGGTCGGGGCGGGGCTCAACCTCGCGCTCGCCTGCGACGTGCGGCTGGCGGGGCCCAAGGCTCGTTTCGACGCGCGGTTCCTCCAGCTGGGGCTGCACCCGGGTGGGGGCATGACCTGGATGGCCCAGCGGATCGTCGGGCCGCAGGTCGCCGCCGCCATGACGCTGTTCGGGCAGGTGCTCGACGCGGACGCGGCCGTCGCGGTCGGGTTGGCGTTCGCCAGGGTCGAGGACGTGGTCGCGGCGGCGGTCGAGTTCGCTCAGCCGGCCGTCAAGGCGCCGCGGGACCTTCTGCTCGCCACCAAGCGCACGCTCCGCACGACCGCCGCCCACGACCGGCACGAGGACGCCGTCGAGACGGAACTGGTCGCGCAGGTCGCGTCGATGGACTCACCTGCCTTCGCCGAGTTGCTCGAAGCCATGCGGGCGCGGATATCCCGCCATGCGTGACGCGGGTCTCGGCATGTGAGATCCGACTTTGTGATGTGTGCCGCGAATATCCTGTGGACCAAGGCGACCATTAGTTAGGCACGACTACCCTCGAAAAGAGCGCACGTAGCCGTGCGAGGGGAGGGACCACCACAGCAATGACCACCAGCGTCAACGGCGGCGGCCGGGCCACCAGGGTCACCAAGCTCGACCGGGTCGTGATCAGGTTCGCCGGCGACTCGGGTGACGGGATGCAGCTCACCGGCGACCGGTTCACCTCCGAGGCAGCCGCGTTCGGCAACGACCTCGCCACGCTGCCCAACTTCCCCGCCGAGATCCGCGCCCCCGCGGGGACCCTGCCGGGGGTCTCGTCGTTCCAGCTGCACTTCGCCGACTACGACATCCTCACCCCGGGCGACCGGCCGGACGTCCTCGTGGCCATGAACCCGGCCGCGCTCAAGGCCAACATCGGTGACCTACCCGTCGGGGGCACGGTCATCGTCAACACCGACGAGTTCAGCAAGCGCAACCTCACCAAGGTCGGCTACGACGCCAACCCGCTCGAGGACGACTCGCTGTCCAACTTCCAGGTCCACGCGGTCGCCATGGCCACCCTCACCCAGGGCGCGCTGGAGGGCACCGGCCTGTCGAAGAAGGACGCCGAGCGCTGCAAGAACATGTTCGCGCTCGGGCTGCTGTCGTGGATGTACCACCGGCCCACCGAGGGCACCGAACGCTTCCTGCGTGAGAAGTTCGCCCGCAAGCCCGACATCGCCGAGGCCAACGTGCTCGCCTTCCGGGCGGGCTGGAACTACGGCGAGACGACCGAGGCGTTCGCGGTCACGTTCCAGGTGCCGCCGGCCCAGTTCCCCGCCGGCACCTACCGCCAGATCACCGGCAACGCGGCGCTCGCCTACGGGATCGTCGCCGCCGGGCAGTGCTCCGGGCTGCCCGTCTTCCTCGGCAGCTACCCGATCACGCCGGCGTCGGACATCCTGCACGAGCTGTCCAAGCACAAGAACTTCAACGTGACGACCATGCAGGCCGAGGACGAGATCGCGGGTGTCGGTGCGGCGTTGGGTGCGGCCTACGGCGGCTCCCTGGGGGTCACGACCACCTCGGGGCCGGGGTTGGCGTTGAAGGCGGAGACGATCGGGCTCGCGGTCATGGCCGAGCTGCCGCTGCTGGTGATCGACGTGCAGCGGGGCGGCCCGTCGACGGGGTTGCCGACCAAGACCGAGCAAGCCGACCTGCTGCAGGCCATGTACGGGCGCAACGGCGAGTCGCCCCTGCCGATCATCGCGCCCAACTCCCCCGGCGACTGCTTCGACGCGGTCCTCGATGCGACGCGGATCGCGCTGAAGTACCGCACGCCCGTGCTGCTGCTCTCCGACGGCTCCATCGCCAACGGGTCCGAGCCGTGGCTCGTCCCGCAGGTCGATGACCTGCCGGACCTGCACGTGAAGTTCGCGACCGAGCCCAACGCGCTCGACGGCAGCGACGAGCACTGGCCGTACGTCCGCGACACCGAGACGCTCGCCCGCCAGTGGGCCATTCCGGGCACGCCGGGGCTGCAGCACCGCATCGGCGGGCTGGAGAAGGCAGACGGCAAGGGCAGCATCTCCTACGACCCGGACAACCACGACCGCATGGTCCGGCTGCGGCAGGCGAAGGTGGACGGCGTCGAGGTGCCGGACCTCGTCGTCGACGACCCCACCGGTGACGCGCGCGTGCTGGTACTGGGTTGGGGCTCGAGCTACGGGCCGATCGGCGCCGGCTGCCGGCGGGTGCGCGGGCAGGGGATGGCGATCGCGCAGGCGCACCTGCGGCACCTCAACCCGTTCCCGAAGAACCTCCGCGAGGTGCTGAACCGTTACGACCGGGTCGTCGTGCCCGAGATGAACATGGGGCAGTTGGCGCTCCTGCTGCGCGGCAGGTACCTGGTGGACGTCAAGTCGTACACCAAGGTCGCCGGGCTGCCGTTCAAGGCGGAGGAACTGCAACACGTCTTCACCGAACACGTTGAAGGGGTTGGCGAATGACCGCGGTCGATCTGGGGCTTCCGTCGCTGGGCGGACTCGACCTGGTCCCCACCGACGACGCGCCGCAGAAGGCGAAGGATTTCAAGTCGGATCAGGAGGTGCGTTGGTGTCCCGGGTGCGGGGACTACGTGGTGCTCAACGCCATGCAATCCTTCCTACCCACACTCGGACTGAAACGCGAAAACATCGTCTTCATCTCCGGAATCGGCTGCTCCTCCCGCTTCCCCTACTACATGAACACCTACGGCATGCACTCCATCCACGGACGCGCACCCGCCATCGCCACCGGCCTCGCCGTCACCCGACCCGAC
>NZ_JBJMIE010000406.1:0-5791 GCF_045807065.1 Actinophytocola sp.
CGCCCGCGACGTTGGCCACCGCGAGTACCAGATCCTGTGCCGGGCCGCGATGTCCGAGGTCGACACCGCGGGTGATCGACACGGAGACACCCCGCAGTGTCGCGTCGAGTTCAGCGCGATCGACCTCGTTGACGTCGTCCGCGAACCTCAGGACAACGGCACGCTCGTTCATCCAGGCATGATGTCATCACTCCCGGATGATGTGGTTGCATGGGTCGATGAGCGCGGGTCCCGTCGAACGGCTGCTGGACCTTCTCGCCGAGCCGGCGAGGGTACTGGCCGGTAGCGAATACCAGACAGCGGCAACACTCCGTGCACAGGAGGACTTCGCCACGCTAGCGGAGTACTACGGGCTGCTCTCGACCAGAGCACTACGTGCCGGGGATTACCGGCGGGCACAGCGTCTCCTGCTCGCCGAGCGAAGTGTCGCCCGACGAGTCGGCGATCACCGGCGCGCGGCTGACGCAACCCATCATCTCGCACAACGCCACCGCCTGCAGACCCACTTTCTCGTGGCAGAGGTCTGGCACCGAACGTTGCGCCGGGACGAACTCGACGAAGCCACGGCGTTGGCGCACGCCCGCGCGTGGCGCGAACTCGCCGCAACACGTGAGGTTTCGGCCTCCTATGCGGAGGGACACGAGTACTACGAACGCGCACTGGCCGTGTGCGACCGCTTCCCGCATCTGTCCGAGTTGCACGGGGCTCGCGTTCGTGCTCTGCTGCAACGATCGATGCTCTACAGAGTGCAGGGCAACCTCGACGACGCGGTCGCGATGGTGCGCGAGGCACGCCGGTTCGTCGAGACCAACGCCACCGACGCCTTCACCGAAGGCCTCGTGGCCCTGCGGGAGGGCGGTCTCGAAGTCGTATTAGGCCGCGGTGCCCCGGCTCTGGAGGCCTACCGGAGGGCCGAGAAGCACTTCACCGGGGTGAGCCGCACCAACGTCGACATCGTGCGGATTCGTCAGATCACGTGCCTGCGGATGGTGGGTGAGCTGCCGCAGGCACTCAAGCAGGCAGACCGGCTGGAAGCCGAGTTCCGCGCGGAGCAGGACGCCTACCGGCTGGGGCAGGTACTCCTGGAGAAGGCCGAGGTCCTGAACGATCTGGGTGATCAGCCGGCGGTCGCGGCCACCCTGGAGGCCGCACGTCCGCTGTATGAGAACCAGACGACGCTCGAAGCGTTGCGGTGGCACCGGCACGTGGCGCGAACCCTGATAGCCACAAGGAAGGACGCGGCGGCGGCAGCCCAGCACCTCGCCGCTGTGCTCGAAGTCGCTTCCGCGCCAGAACGCGCGGACCTGACCCGCACGATGTTGGCCCTGTCCGACCTGCTCCGACTGTCCGACGACGTCCCCGTCCCGTCGCGGCTCTGGCTCACCGCAAGCCGCGCCGCGCTGCTGGCCGCGGACTGGCAGCGTCCCTCCCTGGACGAGCCCGCGACCCGCTGGTCGATGCACGCCCAGCGGGAGGAGGTCTACGCGGCCGGTGTACTGCTGCATGCGAGGACCGGTGACACGGCGGCAGTCGCCCAGATCGCTGAGACAGGACGCGCGGACGTCCTGAACCAGATCCTCTCCGGCAAGACCGCCGTAGGCACCCTCGATGAGCTGCGCGTCGTCCCAGCTCCCTCGGATCCCACGACGCTGAGCAAGGTGTTCGAAGTCGGTGCCATCGCCGCCACCACCCTGGGGACCGGCCAGTTGGCCGCCCCGATGCCCGACCTTCCCTTTCCCGGGCATCTCCCGCCGGACACGGAACTCGCCGAGCACGCTGAGGTGGTTGTACTCGCCCAGGTCGGCACCGACACCACCGACTGGTGGTCCACGTGCACGGTGTGGACCAGGGAGACGGGCTGGCAGACCCGGTTCGAGGTCGCCGCCCCGGCCGTCGGGACGCTACTGGACAAGCTGTCGCGGGGAGACGAACTACCGCAGCGTGGCATCACCCGGAAGACGTGGGAGAGCCTTGGTATCTCCCTGTTCCCACACGAGGAGATCTGGTCCGGCACCGGCGACCGCCCTCAGTCGGTCCTGGTGTGCCCGGACCCGCGACTGTGGCAGGTGCCACTCGGCGCACTTGTCCGGGGCGGGTTGCACCTCGCCGACGTGGCCGAAGTCGCGCTCACCCCGAGTCTGCGCACAGCGGGGTTGATGACCACCAGGAGCCGTACCCGGCCGAGCCAGCCTACGGGCCCGGCGGTCAGCATTCTCGACACGCGACTGCCCGGTCACGATCTCGAACGCGAGGCGCTGAACGCCTGGCCGAACGGTCACGTCCAGCTCCCCGACCTCGACGTGCTCAGCCAGGCCTCATTGTTGTACGTCAACGGATACGGTGGCACCGCAGGCGAGTCGGCCTCCCTCGGCCACACGAAGATCACGCTGGAACGCCTGGCCAACCTGGCGCTGCCCCCGGTGGTCGTGCTCAACGGCTGCTGGAGCGGCACCGCAGCGAGCCGGTACGGCACGGACCCGCTGAGCCTGGCGGTAGGAGCGATGCTGGGAGGCGCGGACACGGTGATCGCCGGCACCGGGACCATCGGCGGAATCGGCTCGGCGCTGGTGGTACAGCATCTGCTCCCGCTGCTCAGTTTGGGTGTTCCGCGCTCCGGTCGGCGCAGTTGCGTGTACGGGACGAACACCTCGAGCTCGGACCGTTCGACTGGGCGGGACTCTGCGTGATGGGTGTCGACACCCGCTGGACCGGCCAGACCTTCACCAGCGACGCGTGACCAGGCCACTACCGACGACCATCCGCACGGAACGCGCTGAGATCCGCCCGAAGCTCGCTCGCCAGTGGTGATCCGACCTCGTCCAGCAGGTCCACGGCGTCCTGGAAGAACGCGTCCGCGGCCGCGTGATCGCCGGTGGCCTGGGCGACCTTGCCCAGGCCACCGAGGGCCAACGCCTCCTCGAACCGGCTGCCGCAGCTATTGCTTGCCTCGATGGCCGACCTGTGCGACTGCTCGGCCTCGCCGTACCTGCCAAGGCGCCGCAGAACCTGGCCAAGGGCGTTGTGCGCGCGAGCGATGTCCATGACCATCCCCCGGCCCAGCTGCCGACAGAGCGTAAGCGACTCCGTCAAGTGCTGTTCCGCATCGGCAAGGTGCCCTAACTCCAACTCGATCCACCCGATCGAGCGGATCGTGATGGCGACGTTGCGCACCGATCCCACACTCCGATAGAAGTCGAGTGCCTTCCTGTCGAGCCGGAGCGCCTTGTCGAACTCACGACGGTTGCGGTGGACCACTGCCTGCTGGGCAAGTGTGTTGCTGGCTCCATACTTGTCGCCGACCTCGTGGAACAGCCGGTTGGCGATCTCGTACTGCACCAGAGCGGCATCGTCATCACCGCGTTCGTGCCATGCGACGCCCAGGTAGCTCCTGGTGATGGCTTCAGCCCTTCGGTCACCCGATCGGATCACGCCTGCCAGCGCGAGTTGGTGACTCTCGATCCACTCGTGGGTTCGCTTGGTGAGGAAGAAGAACCCGCGGAAGAAGTACGCCAGCCGCCATCTCGCGGTGTCCAGACCCGGTTCGTCCAGCCTGCACAACGCGACGGCGTTAGCGGTCTCGGTGTGGAACCATGTCAAGGCGCCGTCGTAGTCGTCGAACGGCGCCGGTACCGGCGCGGCTCCTGGCAGCGGAATCCGGTACCGGTGCGGTTCCAGGAGTTCGTCCGCGTACCTGGCGGTGTGCACGAAGTAGTCGAGCACCCGCAGACGTGCGTCGTGGGTGTTCTGGTCGCCGTTCGCCAGCTCCTCCGTGTAAAGCCGGATGAGATCGTGCATTTCGAAGCGTCCTGCGACCTCCCGGGCCAGGTGCACGCGGACGAGCGTCCGCAGGTGCCTGACCGCGGTACGTGGTGACAGGTCGGACAGCGCTGCGATGATGTTCGCGTCGAACGTCCGTCCCGGGAACAGGCCGACTGCCCGGAAGACCGCGGCGACATCGACGGGGAGCTGGCGGTACGACCACGAGAACACGCCACGCGGAGCCGACCGTGGGTCGGGTCCGTCGAGTTCCTCCAGGCGGTCGTGTTCGTCGACCAGTTCTTCCACGAGTGACGCGAGGGGCACCTCCGGGCGTACCCGTGCGTTCTCCGCCACCACGCGCAACGCGAGCGGGAGCCGTCCGCACAGATCCACGAGTCGCTCAGCCGCCGCGACTTCCTGACCGACACGGGGCCCGACCAGCTCGCGCAGCAGATGTACGGACTCCGCAGTGGTCAACAGGTCCAGTCCGATGACCGTCGCGTCGTGATGAATGACCAATCCGGACAACGTTTCCCGACTGGTGATCAACACCGGGCATAGCGGCGTCCCCGGCAGCAACGGCCGTACCTGCTCCTCGCCGCGGGCATTGTCCAACAGGACCAGCACCCGCCTGCCAGCCAGCGTCGACCGCAACGCCGACGAGCGGCTGGCCACGTCGTCCGGCATGGCGGAAGTGTCCAGGCCCAACCGGTCAAGCCAGTTGGTGAGTACCTCCTCGGGTGACACCGGTTCGTCCGGCCCCCAGCCGCGCAGGTCCTGGTACAGAACGCCGTCCACGAAGTCGCCGACGTGCCGCCAGGCCCAGTTGACCGCCAGTGCTGTCTTGCCGATGCCTGGCTCACCGGTCACCACCGCCATCGGCACCGTGCCGCTGCCCGTGCCGAGCAACAACCCGTCCAGGGCGGCGAGCTCGGTACGCCGGGCGGTGAACTCACCCACCCCTGGCGGAAGCAGTTGCGGCACCTGATCACCGCGTTTGGCGGAAGGGCCGGGCAGGGTCGCCGGTCTAGCCCGCCGGGGCCGGACACCGGCTTCGGCGCAGGCCGCCTCGTAGAGCCGGTCCCAGTCCCGGACACCAGTGGCCGCGACCGGAATGTTCATCAACACCAGGCGCATGACCGGCCACGTCGTGGTCGGGCTCGGCAGGGCTCGCCCCTTCTGCGCGTCGTCCCACGTCGACTTCCCGATTCCACTCGCCGCTTCAGCCGCGCGGACCCCGCCGAGCACTCCCACGGCTCTGGCCAGCCCTTCGCGCAGCCGAACCTGGTTCCGCCCCGACATCTTCGACACGTCGACCAGCCTCCCTCCCCGTGGTCAGACGCAGGTTCTCCAGCGTAAGCCGATGTCCGGGCCGGACCCCGAGTTCGTGGCCAACTCGGTGATCAGCCGGGCTCATGAGGTCGTCTGACGAAGGCAGCGAGTCCAGCGAACCGGGCGGAGTCCTTCCAGGACCTGTCGCTGTCGTCGACCGGGCAGCCGGCCGCTCTCAACCGGGAGACCACCTTGGCGATGGCAGGACCGGAGCCGTCGAACCGAACGACGTGCAGTCCGCCCAGGTCGCTGATAGGCCGGAGCGAGCCGATCTCAATCACGATCGTACTTTTCGGGTAAGCCATCAACGCCATGCCGAGTTCGACGAGGATGTTCGGTCGCGCCTGGCTCCCAATCCCCGTCTCGAAGTCAGGATCCCGATCACCCGCCAGGTCGGGATGCAACTTAACCGTGTCATCCGGAGTCATCAGTACCACGATCGCCTGCGCGATCTCGGGCGCACGCCGGACCACGTCAACGATGTTCGGCGACGTACCGCCGGTGGCGTTCACGAGCAGTTCGAAGTCCTGTGGCCGCAGGTCTAGAGCCTGCAGGAACGAGAAGAAGGTGTCCCGCACCTGCCTGTCGCGGCCATGCACGACGAACACTTTGCGCGAGGTGTCTTCCAGCGCACGCGTCGTCTCAGCGACCGCCCTGGTGTCGAGCGTCGCGCGCGACGCTCGATCAAGTTCGTCCGCGA
>NZ_JBJMIE010000407.1:0-5358 GCF_045807065.1 Actinophytocola sp.
GACCCGGAGCGCGCCGCGTCGCTGGCCGAGGAGGCCGTGGCCGTCCACCGGGAGACGGGCCACCTGCTCGGCGAGGCCCGCACCCTCCGCGTCCTGGGGGCGGCCCACCGCGTCACACACGGCACGCCGGGGCCGCACTGGGCGGCGGCACTGGCCCTGTTCACCCGCACGGGCATCCCGGAGGACGACCCGTCGGTGCGGTGAAGGACGCCTTCGTCGCGGTCCGGTCGGGCCCTTCCGATCATCCTTGAGCCGGCCTCGACTCGGGCGTTGTCCGCTGATGCGGCAGGAAGCGACCGAGGAGGCGGCATGGCGCGGCGAGGCACTGCCTGGGTGGCCGGGGCCGTCCGTGCCGTGGTGGACCAGTTGGACGTGATCGTCGAGCGGGACCCATCCGTGCGGTCGCGGGGGGAGGCCGCGCTGCACCCGGCGCTGGCGGCCGTCCTCAGCCATCGTGTCGCGCACCGGTTGTACCTGCGCGGGAGGTACCGGACCGCGCGGGCGGTGTGCGTGCTCGCCCGGTTCGCGACGGGCATCGAGATCCATCCCGGCGCGCGGATCGGGCGGCGGTTCTTCGTCGACCACGGTGCCGGGGTCGTGGTCGGCGAGACGGCGGTGGTCGGCGACGACGTGACCCTGTTCCACCAGGTGACGCTGGGCGCGACCGGGTGGTGGCAGGCCGCGGCCCGCGGCGGGCGCCGGCATCCCAGGCTGGGCGACGGCGTCGTCGTCGGGGTCGGCGCGACGCTGCTGGGCCCGATCACCGTCGGCGACAACGTCCTGGTCGGCGCGCAGGCCCTGGTCCTGGCCGACGTGCCGGTCGGCTCGACGGTCCGCGCGCCGGCCGCGGCCGTGGCTTCGAAGATCCGCCGGCTCGACGGCCACCGCGCCGAGGAAGCGGCATGACACGGGAGATCACGTGACGATCATCATCCTGGACCGCCATCCCGGCGGACCACCACCGTACGCGGACTGGCTGGCGGACGCCGGCGAGGACCTCGTGCTCATCACCAACCACCCGGCCACCGACGTCGACGGCTACGCGGAAGTCCGGTACATCCCCGACCACGGGTCCTCCGCCGAGCTGGCCGTCCTCGAACTCGCCGCCACCACAACGGTTTCCGCGCTGGTGGCGACCGCGACCCCCGACCTCGTCCGCGCCGGCGCGCTGCGCGACCACCTCGGCATCGAGGGACAGGGCAGGGCGGCGGCCACCGTGCTCGCCGACCCGGTCGCCATGCGGCAGCGCCTGCGCGCGGCCGGCGTGCCGACCATCCCCGCCGGTGCGGTGCAACGGGTGTCGGACCTGTACTGGTACCGCCACCGCTGGGGCGGCGGCCCGGTACGGGTGCGGCGGCGCAAGGATCCCGGCTGGCCGACCGCGGCGATCCTCCGCGACGAGCGGGACCTGCGTGCGTTCACGGCGAACGGACTCACGCCGAACCTGATCACCGTGCCCAGCCTGCTGGTCGAGCCGGACCTCGCCGGCAGCCGGCACGTGGTGCACGGCTCCACACAGGACGGTCGGAAGCTGGTGCGCGACGCGCTGTCCGCGCTGCCGTGCGGGCCCGAGCTGCCCTACCGCGTCGAGATCCTGCGTGCCGAGACCGGCGCGTGGCTGGTGGACACAGTGGACTCGGCGGTCGCGACCGACCACCGCGCCGTGGTGCGCGAGCAGGCCGGCCTGCCGAGCCGGGAGGTGACCCGATGGGCATCCTGATCCTGCACCACCGCGGCGGGCTGTCCGCGTGCCAGTACGACAGCTGGCTACCCGACTACGACGGTGACCTGGTCCTGTTGGCCTCCAGGGAACATCTCGGCTGGGTGGGGGAGGAGCTGCCCAGCGGCCCGACCGGCTACCGCCACCTGGAGGCCGTCGACGGCTACGAGCTGACCGGTGTGGTGGAGTCCCGGGTGCTGGAGCTGGCCGAACGGTTCGACGTGACCGACGTGCTCAGCGTCCAGGAACACGACCTGGAGCGGACCGCCCAGCTGCGCGAGATCCTCGGCCTGCCAGGGCATTCGCTGGCCGACGCGGAGGTGTGGCGCAACAAGGCGTTGATGAAGCAGGTCGCGGCGCGGGCGGGGATTCCCGTGGCGGCGCACCGGACGGTCGAGTGCGCGACCGATCTCATCGCCTTCGCGCACGAGCACGGTTATCCCATCGTGGCGAAGCCGCGTGACGGCGCGGGCGCGCTCGGCGTCCGGGTGCTGCGGTCCCGGGCCGAGCTCGACGCGTTCCTGGCCGAGGACCTGGAGTTGTATGGTCCGTACCAGTCGAACCTGATGGTGGAGGCGTTCGTCGACGGCCCGATGTGCCACGTCGACGGCCTGGTGGTGGACGGCGAGCTGCGCTACGTCTACGCCTCGCGGTACCTGTTCACACTGTCGGACTTCAGGTCGCTGCGACAGGGACGGCTCGACACCACGTTCGACCCGGACGACCCGCTCGGCCTGCGGCTCGTGGAGTTCACGAAGTCGGTGCTCGACGCGTTGCCCGCGCCACGGCACTTCGCCTTCCACGCCGAGGTGTTCCACACGCCGGACCACCGGCTCGTGCTGTGCGAGATCGCGGCCCGGCCGGGCGGTGCGCAGAACCGCTGGGTCGCCGAGGCCATGTTCGGCATCGACCCGGTCGCGGGGGTGCTGCGTGCGCACGCCGGCCTGCCACTGGGCGACATCCCGGCGCGGCCCGTGACCATGTCCGGCCAGTTGCTGTTCGGGAAGCGGCCGGGGCGCGTGGTCTCGGTGCCGGGCGAGCCGCCGTTCCCGTGGGTCACGCGCAGCGTCATCCTGGCCGAACCCGGGCAGGTCTTCGAGGGTTCCCGCTACTCCGCGGACGTGCTGGCGTCGTTCGTGGTCGTGGCCCCGGACAGCCGCACGACCGAGGCCCGGATGCGGCAGCTGGAGGAGTGGTTCCTCGACGGCCTGGTCATCGAGCCCCTGGAGGTAACGGCATGAGGCCCCGCATCGCGTCGTCGGTGGCGGAGCTGGTCGGCGGCACACCGATGATCCGACTGTCCTATCCGGACGTTCCACGGAGCACGAGGCTGCTGGCCAAGCTGGAGATGTTCAACCCGCTGTCGAGCGTCAAGGACCGCCCGGCGCTGCACATGGTCCGCGCCGCGGAGGCCGCCGGGACGCTGAAGCCCGGCGTCACGGTCGTGGACGCGACGTCCGGCAACACCGGCATCGCGCTGGCGTCGCTGTGCGCGTCGCGGGGTTACCGGTGCGTGCTGGTGCTGCCGGACAACGCGACCGAGGAGCGCCGCCAGATCCTGCGGATCTTCGGTGCCGAGATCGTGCTGTCCCCGGCGGAGGAGGGCCTGGTCGGCACGATGGCACGGGCGGAGGCGCTGGCCGCGGCCATCCCGGGCGCGATCTTCATGGGCCAGGACCGCAACCCGCACAACCCGGCCGCGCACTACGCGACCACGGGCCCGGAGATCTGGTCGGACTGCGAGGGCGAGGTCGACGTGCTGGTATGCGGTGTCGGCACGGGCGGCACGATCACCGGCACCGCCCGCTACCTGAAGGAACGCACGAACGTACACGTGGTCGGCTTCGAACCGGCGTCGTCCCCGGTGATGAGCGGTGGCGAGCGGGGTCCGCACCGGATCCCGGGCATCGGCGGCGGCATCGTCCAGGCCAACACGGACCTGACCCTGATCGACGAGATCCTGACCGTCACCGACGACCAGGCCGCCACCACCGCGCTGGAGCTGGCGACGACCGCGGGCCTGTTCGTGGGCGTGTCCTCGGGCGCGGCGGCCCACGCCAGCCGCCTGGTCGCGAGCCGCCCGGAATGGGAAGGTGCGACGGTGGTGACGATCCTGCCCGACACGGGGGAGCGGTACCTCTCGTTCTGGGCGGAGCTGGCGAGGGCTCAGGAGGAGGCGGCCGGACGGGAGCGAGCGGCTGACGAGGGGCGGGTTGCCCGGACGGGGCTGGCGGTTGGGCGGGATCCGGTGGGCGCGCGGGAATCGGTGGGGCGGCAGGAGAAGGCGGCCGGGCGGGAGCGGGTGGCCTGATGCGGGTGCTGGTGGCCGGTGGTGGCATCGGTGGGTTGGCGCTGGCCGTGGCGTTGCGACGGGCGGGGATCGCGGTGACGGTGGTGGAGCGCGCCGCGCGGATCGCTCACGCGGGCGCCGGTTTGGTACTCGGTCCGAACTCGATTGTGGCCGTGGACGCGATCAGCCCTCGGCTGGGCTCCACGGTCCGATCGATCGGACACGTCGCCCAGTCGGGGCAGGTGCGGCCGATCGTCGACCCGGCGGGCACGGTGCTGGCCACCGACCCGATTGGCGAGTTGTCCGAGCGGTTCGGCGCGCCGCAGGTGTCGCTGCTGCGTTCGGCCCTGCAGGCCGCCCTGTTCGAGGAGGCGGTGGCCTCGGGCGCCGACCTCCGGCTGGGGGTGAGCCTCGACGCGTTCACCGACCACGGGGACGGCGTCACCGCCCTGCTGTCGGACGGCACGCCGCTGCGCGGCACGGTCCTGGTCGGCGCCGACGGCATCAACTCCCGTGTGCGGCAGGCCCTCCTCGGCGACGGCCCACCCCGCTACTGCGGCTACACCTCCGTGCGCGCCCGGACGGCCGCACCCGCCGCCTACCCGCACGGCGTGGTCGCCGGCGGCGAGCACGTGCACCTGTTCTGCGCGCCGATCGGTCGCGGCCAGGTGTACTGGACGGCCAAGGTCACCGCCCCCGTCGGCGTCTGGCCCGCCATGACGGCGACGCGGGCACACGCCGCGGTGGTCGCCGAGCTGGCCGGCTGGCACCCGGTGATCCGGAACATGGTCGCCGACACCGGACCGGACGTGCTCGTCACCGACGTCGCCGACCGCGACCCGGTTCCACAGTGGACATTCGGCCGCGTGACCCTCCTCGGCGACGCCGCGCACCCGATGTCCCCGTCGGTGGGGCAGGGCGCGGGCATGGCCCTCGAAGACGCGGTGGTACTGGCCGCGAACTTACGTGACCACCACGATCCCACGGCCGCGCTGACCGCGTACAACGCCGTGCGCGCACCCCGCACGGCGCAGGTGGTCCAGCTGTCGAGGCGGGACCGCACGGTCTCCTACGAAGGCGGCGAGAACCAGCGCTTCACGGAGCTGTACGGCTGGCGGGCCGCCTGAGGAGCAGCTGCCAGGCACCGGTGGGGACGGTGAGCATGGGGCCGCCGGGGTTCTTGGAGTCGCGGACCAGGACCGCGTCACTCGTAGATGGGGCTTGGTGGCTCGACCACGCCACCTCCACGCAGCTTGTTCCCGATCCGCCGCTGTGGCTGTTCTTCCTCCAGGCCACCTCCACGCAGCTGGTTCCCTCTCCGCCGCTGTAACTGCTCTTGCGCCACGAC
>NZ_JBJMIE010000408.1:0-14048 GCF_045807065.1 Actinophytocola sp.
CCGGCTGATCTCCGGGTGCCCGGCGCCCAGGAACAGCACGCCGTCCTCGCGGGAGATGTCCGGGTCATCGGTGATCAGCGCCGACTCCGGCAAATCGTGGGTGGCGGCGAGCTGCTCGGGCAGCACGGCGAGAACGGCGTCGCCGGACCGCTCCCACAGGCCACCCCGAGCGTCCAGGTAGTCGAGCCAGAAGGTGAACGCCGGGTTCACGCGTCATCCTCCCCCACCAGGGCATCAACGGTGCCCCGATCCGCCAGGTAGCCGGCGCGGGCGGCGGCGAGGTCGTCGCCGAGTGCGTCCATGCGCCGGCCGAAGGCGTCGCCGTCCTCGCTGGCGGTGAACGCGTCGAACACGGCTTGCTCGAAGTCGAAGTCCTCGTTGATCCGGCCGAGGATCATGTCCAGCTCACCGACGACCAGCTCGAACATGTTGATCTTGTTTTCGAGGACGTGCAGGATCCGCTCCTCGATGGTGCCCCGGCAGGCCAAGTTGGTCAGCAACACGTCGTGAGTTTGGCCGACCCGGTGCAGCCTGCCGAGGCGCTGCTCGATCTGCATGGGGTTCCACGGCAGGTCGAGGTTGACCATCACGTGACAGAACTGGAGGTTGCGGCCCTCACCAGCGGACTCGGTGGACAGCAGCACCGGTTTCTCGTCCCGGAAGGAACCGATGGCGAGTTCCTTCTCCGCGCGCCGGAGGCTGCCGTGGTAGACGGCCGCGTCGATCCCGGCAGCCCGGGTGGCCGCGGCCACGGCGTCCACGGTCTGCCGGAACGCGGTGAACACCAGCACCTTCTCGCCGCGCGCCGCGTGCTCACCCAACCTGGCCACCAGCAGGCGAACCTTGGCTGGATTGGTGATCGCCTCCGCCGCGGTGGCCAAGTCGGTCCAGCCGAGCTTCCGCAGTGTCGGAGCGGCGGCGGCCGGCATGGATCCGGCCAGCCGGGCAGCCGAGCGCAACGCCATCCGTCGCGCGGCCGTGGCCTCCTTCGCCTCGACCCGGATCCGTTCGGCCAGTTCGGCGTACAGATCCCGTTCGTCGGTGTCCGGGGTGACCAGGACGGTCTCGGCGAGGCGTCGTGGCAGGCGCATCGCCACCTCGCTGCGCCGGTGGCGCACCATCACCTGGCGGGTCCTGGCCCGCAGTTCGGCGAGGTTGCGCGGGCCGCGGACGTCACCGCCGGGCGCGTAGTGCCGGGTGCGGAACTGGCTCGGGGTGCCGAGCAGGCCGGGCGCCACCAGCGAGATCATCTCGTAGAGGTCCTGCAGGCGGTTCTCCACCGGGGTCGCGGTCAGCAGCAACAGGAACCGCGCGGTCAGCGCCCGGATGAGCTTTCCCGACGCACTGCGGGTGGAGCGCAGCCGGTGTGCCTCATCAGCGATCACCAGATCCCACGCGGTGCTGGTGAGCTGCGACTTCAGCGGATCGCGGCGGGCCGCGGCGAGCGAGGCCAGCAACACCGGCCGGTTGCCGTGCCCGTCCGGCACGGGTCCCTTTCCGGACAGGATCACGGTGGGCAGGCCGAACTTGCGTTCCAGCTCGTCGCGCCACTGCTCCACCAGACCAGGCGGCGTGATCACCAACGTCCTGTCCGCGAGGCCACGCAACCGCAGCTCGGAGGCGACCAGACCGGCCTCGATCGTCTTTCCCAACCCGACCTCGTCGGCCAGGATGGCCCGGCCTCGCATCCGCCGCAGCACGGTCGCGGCGGTTTCCCGCTGGTAGTCGAATGGCTCGAACGCCAACTGCGGCAACGACAACAACGTGTCGAACCCGGGCCTGCGCAGCACTGCGACCGCCCGGTCCACCAGTGCCGACGACGCCGGATCGAGGACCGGGGCACCGGACAGGCGGTTCAGCAGCGTGAGCAGGGTCTCGGGCAGATCCTGCTGTCGGGTGGAACCCGGCTCGTGCGCCGCCATCCCGCACACCTTAGTGGAACCGGGCCTGCCTCCGCGTGCCATGAGAGTCTGCGCCGGTGGGTTCCCACGACGCAGTCGAGCAACCAGGTGCGGCCGCCCGGGACAACTGGGGCGCGGACGAGCTGGATGCTTTGTCAGTCCACGATGCCGTCCCACTCAGGCAGGAGGTCGAGTAGCTCCTCGCGTGGCAGGGCGATGCGGAGTTTCGCGCACTGGGCCACCATTTGGGCGGCGCGCTCGACGGCGAAGTCAGGTGAGTGTTCCAGCAGGGTTTCGCTGCCGCCGTCGCGGCACTCGTACAGGCCCAGCAGGATGCCCATCGCGAGTTCGGTGGCCGCGGATGTCATGCCGAGCGCCGCTCGACGTTCGACGTCGCGCATGAACGGTTCCAGGGCTTCGTCCAGGATCTCGCCCGCCGCCTCGACCGCGTGGACGTAGCCACGACCCGGGTGGTAGCCGGCGCGGCTGTTGAGTTCCATGATGTCCAGACCGAGCAACGCGTCGGTGACGGCGACCGCGACCGTGGCGCGGTCTTCGGTCGACATGAGTTGGGCGGCCCGGGTTTCGGCGAGTTCCCGTAGGTCCGGCCGGGCGTTCAGCAACTCGTCGAGCACGGTGGCCTTCTCGGCTGCGGACAGGGCCGAGAGGGCCGATGTCGGACGGTTCATGTGCGCATCCTGTCAGTCGGGAGTGCCCAGGCCGTATGGGCGGCAGTCAGCACACACCGGATTGACCAGCAGGGATGACCTCGTCGGGGGATCGAGATGGCCGAACGTGGGATGAGGCCGGTGGACCAGGGCCTCCTGGTGCTGTTGCTGCGTGTCTTGGACAGGTCCGCGGTGCGGCCGGCTGCCGGAGAGCTAGCCTGGTCGGCGATGTCGGCGCGGATGGAGGATCGGTGAAGGGTCTGGCTGGTCGTTGGCGGATCGTGGCGATGGACAACTGGGACCGGGACGCGATCGAGCTGGTAGGGCCCGGGTTCATCGAGTTCGCCAGGAAGGGGACGGGTGAGTTCGGCTTCATCGCGGTTCGTGGCTGGCTGGACTGCCGGTGGTCCGAGCGGGACGGTCGGCCGTTCGTCGAGTTCACCTGGGAAGGCGACGACGAGGGCGATCAGGTCAATGGACGAGGCTGGGCCGTGCTCGCGGAGGACGGTGAGCTCACCGGTCACCTGTTCTTCCACCTCGGAGATGACTCGGGCTTCCGTGCGACACCGTTTGAGGATGGGCGTTGAGCGAGTACCAGTACTACGAGTTCCTGGCGGTTGACCGGCCGCTTGACGAGCAGGCGCAGGCCGAGGTGCGGTCACTGTCCACTCGCGCGCGGATCACGGCCACGAGTTTCGTCAACGAGTACCACTGGGGCGATTTCCGCGGTGACCCGCGCAAGTTGATGGAGCGTTACTACGACGCGCACCTGTATCTGGCGAACTGGGGCAGCCGGCACGTGATGCTGCGCCTGCCGCGCAGCCTGCTGGATGTGGGTGTGGCCGAGCGCTACTGCGCGGGCGACCAGTTCAGCGCCTGGACCGCGGGCAAGCACCTGATTCTCAGTTTGGCCAGTGAGGCCGAGGAAGAAAGCTGGGACTACGAGCCGCAGGGATCACTGGCCTCGATCGTCGGTGTCCGGGGCGAGATCGCCGCCGGGGACCACCGCGCCCTGTATCTGGCGTGGTTGGCCGGGTACGGCACCTGGGAACGCGACGAGTCGGACTTCGACGACGAGGACAACGACCAACCCGAACCACCGGTGCCAGCCGGGTTGCGCACACTCACCGCACCCCAACGCGCGCTGGCCGACTTCCTGCGCCTCGACGACGATCTCCTCGCGGTCGCGGCCCAGGCGAGCCCGCCGCTTGGCAAGGCCACCGCTGATCCGGAACGCCTCGCCGCATGGGTGGCGAAGCTGCCCGCTGCCGAGAAGGACCGGCTTCTTGTGCGTGTCGCCCTGGATCACGCCGCGACCGTGCACCTGGAGCTACTGCGACGGTTCCGCGACGACACCCTCCCAACCACCACCGACGAGCCGCGCCGCACGGTGGCCGAACTCCTCGACGGCGCCGCCCGCATCCGCGCCGACCGACAGCGCCGCGAGGCCGTGCGACGAGCCGAGGAACAAGCCCGTCGTGAAGCATCTCGCGCCCTTGCCCGCGAGCGGCGGCTGGACGAACTGGCCGACGACGAGGAAACCGCCTGGACGCGCGTCGCCGAGATGATCGCCACTCGCCAACCCGGCGAGTACGACAACGCCGTCCGACTCCTGACCGACCTGCAGGCGCTCGCCGAACGCGACGACCGCCCCCACGAGTTCGCCCAACGCTGCGCTGGAATCCGCCAGGAACACGCACGCAAGACCACCCTCATCGGGAGGCTCAACCGCGCGAACCTCTGAGGAGGACGCCGACGCGTTTTGCGCGGGCCGTCGCTGTGCTCATTTCGACGCGGTGGCCGACAGAAGGAAGCCGATCGCGGTGAGTTCTTCGTGGGCGGTGTAGCGGTCGGCTCAGTCAGGCCGGCTTGCGCCTTCGGTGACGCCGCGGCCGCATGGCTGCCGAAGGTCGAGCGCTGCGCGTGGGCGGTCGGGGTTCATGAGGCCGGGGTCGCCGCGCCGGGTGGGGTTCGCCGCTGCCTCGCGGGGTGTGTGCCCGGCCAGGGCGGGGATGGGCTCGTCGAGCCACTTCCGCTCGTAGTCGCGGATGAACCCGTCGAGGTGATCTTCGTTCGGGATCACTCCGGCTCGATAACGCGCTCTGTTCCATCTGGACCCTGTCCGATCGTGCCAGGAGCTCCGTCCGGATTCGCGGGGGCTGATGGTTCGCGCACGGAGTTGGTCGGGTCGTGAGGTGTGGATCGAGCCCCGAGGGCGGCCAGGATGGTGAGGGCGGGGAGGACCAGCAGGGCCAGCCGCAGGCCGGTGGTCTGCGCCAACGCGCCCGCGGCAAGTGGGCCGACGATCTGGCCGATGCCGGCGACGGTGAGGGTTTGCCCCAGTGCCTGGTCGGCCGTTCGGCTGCTTGCGGCGACGTGCAGCGAGGATGCCAGCGGGAAGGTGCCGCCGATCCCGATGCCGGTGACGGCGAGTCCCGCACCGGCCGTCACCGCGTTGGTGGCGGTGAGCAGGAGCGGCATGCCGGCCAGGGCGGTCGCGAGGGACAGGTGGAGGGTCGTCGTCACCGTGAGTTTGCGGGTCAGTCGGCTCACTAGCAGCCTGCCGACGAGGTTGGCGGCGTACAGGGTGCTGATCATGGCGACCGCCGTCGTCTGGGGCATGCCGACGTCGTCGTGGAGGTAGCTCGCGGCCCAGAAGCTGAGTGTGAACTCCAGGCCGACCACGGCGAAGATCGTCACGAGGGTGCGTCGCGGGGAGTGGGCGGCGGCTGTCTCGGGTGTGGCGTTCGTCGGTGGTCGGCCGGGGGTCGGCAGGCGCGTGGTGGCGATCGCGGTGGCCGCCGCGATGACGAGGACGAACGCGATCACGAACGAGAAGCGCCAGCTCACCCATGTGGCCGCGCACGCGCTGACGACCGCCGGCGTCACGATCCCGGCCAGGCTGACCGCGACCTCGCCCTCCGTCATCGCCACGGGTCGGTGGACGTGGTGCAGGTCGGCGAGCAGTGCCCAGAGCCGGATCAGTGCCGTTGTGGCGAAGGCGCTGACGAGCAGGGCCGCGATGATCGTCAGGGGGAACACCCCGCCGTACCCGAGCAGCAGGCCGGCGCTCGCGGCACCGGTGAGGCCGGCGACGATGGTGCGTCGCCGGCGCGCGGTCGTCCGGGTCGCGAGAAGGCCCGCCGCCATCCCGCCGACGGCGAAGGCGACCTGGTGCAGCGCGGCGGTGACGTACGTGACGTGTTCGATCTCCCGCAGGTACGGCAGCACGGCGCCGAGCATCGCGTTGAGGACGCCGAACGCGAAGAGCGCGGCGAAGGCTCGCCAGGTCGTCGCGTCACGGCGGTAGGCACGGCCGGACTGCTGGTCGTCCACGGCCGGAGGTGGTGATCGGCGCATGGTCACGGCCGCACCCCTCGGACGCGGCTCGCCCAGCGCGCGAGCATGTCGGCGTCGAGCACGCGCTCGAACACCTCGAGGCCGGCGCCGATCAGTGGCGCGTCCTCGCCGCCGCGGGCCGCGACGATGCTGGGCGGGCGGTCGCGGTGCACCGTCATCAGACCGGCGTCCACGGCGTGCTCGAAGCCCTCCGGCGAGGACGCGCGGAGCTCGCTGGCCAGCCCGCCGAGGGTGACGACGTCCGGATCGAGGGCGTTGACCAGCCCGGCGATGCCGCGGCCCAGGTCTGCCGCGAGCGCCTCACGTGTGTCGCGGACCTTCGGTGACGGACGGGGGTCGGTGAACAGGCCGTGCAGCCACGTGCGCGGGTGCTGTCGTATTCGCCGCCCGGCGCCGCGCGCGATCTGCGGTAGGTCGAACGCGATGGCCCAGCAGCCGAGGGCGCCGCACGGGCAGCGCACGCCGGGATCGCCGAAGGGCAGGTGGCCGAACTCGCCGTGCAGACCGCGGGCGCTGCGCACGGGTCGTCCGTCCGCGACGAACGCGCCGCCCACGCCGATCTCGACGACCACGTGCAGCAGGGTCCGCGGTCGCGGCGTGTGCAGCCGCGCTTCGGCCACCGCGGCCATGGTGGCGTCGTTTCCGACGGCGACGAGGATTTCCGCGTCGGGCGCCACGCGGCGGATGTCGACATCGTGCCAGCCGAGCATGGTGGCATGTACGAGCCGGTCGTCGGCGGTGGGCCCGGGGACGGCGACGCCGATCCCGGCGAGGCGGTCGCCGAGCGATCGGGTGGTGGCGCGGACCCGGGTGCGCAGCCGGTCGACGAGCTGCTCCGGCGAGCGGCTGTCGTGCTGTCCGGACTCGACGATCTCGACGGTGCCGTCGACTTCACAGGTGCCCAGCCGCCAGTCACCGTGGCGGATGTCGAGCACCACGGCGACCGGCCCACGCGGATGGGCGTGCACCGTGGTCGTGGGCCGTCCGCGCCCCTCCCGGCCGGCGGGCCGTTCCGAGATCAGCGCGCCCCGCGCCATCCGCCCGACCAGGTCCGAGGTCGGACCGCTGCCGAGGCCGAGGCGGCGGCCCAGTTCGGGTCTGGTCAGGCGCGCCTGCTGTCTGAGCACCGCGAGCGCCTCGGCCGCGGAACGCCAGTGTCGTGGTTGAGATGACATCACCTACAACATATACTCGCTCAACGAGGAAATTAGAAGCGGAGGACGTCAACCTGCCCGTGAGCGGAAGATCAGCCACACGACACACCGTGGAGCCGTTCGAGCCTTTCCCGACAGTCGTCGATAAGGTTCGACCACATGGCCACGACGACCATTCCTGTCAGCGACATCTCGATCGACGACCTGCTTGAACGTGCCGTGGAACTCAAGAGTGAACTCGTGGCGTTCGGTCAGGGACCTCGCTTCGCGCGGCGGCTGGACGCGGTGCTGTACGAAGCCGCTGACGACGACGGCTTTCTCGACGAGGGCACCGCGATCCTCGCCATGGACTACTTCTTGTTGCAGCGCCGCCTGTCCGACGGCCGCACCGTGCTCGAACGGTTCGTCGCCCAGCGACGGCCGCCGCTGGCGGACGACGAGCGGGAGATGCTGCTCGGCTGGCACGACGTCGTCGAAGGGTGTTTCGAGGTCCGTCGGTTCGACGGGGACGCCGTCCTGCTGCACAACCTCGTCGACGACCTCGTCTACCGGGTCTACTCCAACATGGGCCGGGAAGGGCTCGCGAAGGTCCGTGCGGGGATGTTCGTCGTGGGGCGGATCGTGCCGCTGCATCCGGCAACCGATGCCTGGATGGTGTCCGGCACCTACAGCCCGTTCCCCAAGTCGGCACGGCGGCAGATCGCCGCGGCGGCCGCGCAACAGCTCACCACCCACCCGGAACTGCTCCGCCGCAACCCGGCCATGCTCCGGAAAGCCTGGGAGATCCAGGCCGAGCACCGCGCCGACTTCATCGAGCAGGTCGGCGCCGACCTGGTCGTGCTACCACCGCACGAGGCACAGGAGACCCTGCGCGAACACTACCGCCGGCAACGGCAACGGGCACTGGCCAAACTCGACACCAGAGCCGCCAAGCGGGCGGCGAAAGCCGGTCCGGCACCCGAACAGCTGGCGCTTCTGCCCGAGGACATGCTCGAGGCCGACAGCGTCGCACTGATCTACGACGAGGTCGAAGGACTCAACCACTACCGCGACTTCGGGCACCTGGACGCGTTGTTCGCCGACCCCGCGCTGGCTCGCGACCGCACCTACCTCACCCTGCTACGCGAGTACCTGAAAGACGAGTCGGTCGCCCCACTGGCCATCCACCGGCTCGTCCAGCGCCACCCCGACAACGTCGACCGGATCTTCCGCGCCCTGCTGCGCAAACCCGGCTTCACCTGGTCCCGTGACGGGGAGGACCTGCTTCGCCGCCACAAGAAGGCCTTCTTCGACAGCGAACCGACACCCAGCATCTCCACCGTCGGCGAACGCCTCGCCGAACTGCTCCGCGCCCGGTAACTCTGGACGACCAGCGGGCAAGATCGTCGACCCGTCGTCACCGCCCACCGAGGCAGGGCGGAGCCACCTGGGCGATCCGGCACCTCCGGGCACGTACGTGCCCCGAGTCGTACACCGCCGGCTCGCGGTCCTGACGGCGTCAGGTTTGCGCCAACCGGTGAACCAACAGGACACCGAGCTGCTGCCGAGTCCCACCGAGCTGAATCCGTCCGTGGTCTTGGTGGTCTGGTGCTCCACCAGTGCGTTCGAATCGCTCAACGCGCACTGGCAGGTTCTCCAGGACGGAGAACCTGCCAGTGAACGTTGTTGCTGCCCGAGCCTAGGGGGAACGGCGAGGCTTACGAGCCGTTCGGGCGCTTGCCGTGGTTCGCGGACTTCTTGCGGCGGGTGGCCCTTTTGCTGGTGCGCTTCGACATCAAATTGCTCCGTCCGGAATTCGGCGGCATGCTACCGGGTGACCATACTCCTCGCCTCCCGGATGGGTAAGCGACAAAACCGAACCGTTTACGTCCCGGTGCTCGCTCGTGTCGTGCAGACGCAGCCTCGGTCGTGGTGTCCGACCGTGGTGGCGGCGCAGAAGCGGGCCGCGATCTGGTCGTGCTCGCCCCAGGGGTGGCCGCACGCCGAGCAGGCGGTGGCCGGTTGGGCGCCGGAGGGCGCTTCGGTGGTGGTCGGACGGGTGTCATTCACCGCGGCACCGCTCTCGTTGGTCCTATGTGTACTCAGCTAAGATTTTCCTTGTGTGCCTTGCGAAGCCGGTGCGACGAGCTGGAGGGGCGTCAGCGGTTCGAGGGTGGGAACCGTTGGTCGTGCCTGCCGAGGGCGATCAGGTCGGTGTACTGGTCCTGCCAGGACCGCTCCGTCGCGAGGAGGTCCGCCAGGCGCTGCACCCAGATCGGGTCCACCGGTGGCGCCACCGATCGCAGGTGGAGCTTGGTTTCCTCGCGGGCTTTGAGCCACTCCGCGAGCGTTGACCCGAGTACCGGGCCGCCTTGTTCCTCGGACACGAGCAGACCCTACCGCTCCTGGACGGCCGCCGCCGGTGGTCCGGTGCGGAGGGAACCGTTGGTTCAACGGGACCAAGGGGTTCGGCTTCCATAGCGCCCGCTGGCCGCGGTCCGAAACTGTTCGTGCACCAGTGTCGGAGGTCCAGGGCTACGAGTCCCACGGACTGGCGGAGAACCAGCGAGTCGAGTTCGAGGTCGGCGAGGGGCGCAAGGGCCCGCAGGCGACCTGGGTTCGCGTGATCTGACTTCGCGTGACCTGACTCAGCGATGAGCCGCCCGTCGATTGCTTGCGGGCGGCTCATGCCAAGGGAATTCACGCCGCGCGGTGGTGCCTGGTCGTCCGCCGGGGCCGGGCCATGACGTCGTACTGGCGGTGGTGGATGGGTGCCGGCTCGTCGGCCGTGAAGGTCGGTGTACCCGGCGCGAACTCCGGTTCGCGGAACAGGTCTTCGTGTGCCATGCGGCTCACGGACGTGCGGCTCAGTACCGGTTCGACAATGGCATGGCTGAACGTGACTTCGATCGGATAGGTGTTGTTGATGACGAATGTCCTTTCAAGACAGTGGAAGGCCGGCCGGTGACGGGCCCGTGGCGCAGTGAAGAGTTCGTGAGGGGCGCGGCTCGCGCTCGCGCTCCCGGTTCGGGGTCGACGCGGGCTCCGTGGCCGCGTCGATGTCCCCGGTTACCCACGAGCCTACACCCTGGGCTCTCGAGAAAAAGCGGAATTGCCCTCGGACGTGTAGTGTCACGGTGTCGATGGCATCTCGACCACGACGCTCCCGCCTTGCTGGCCTCGCCGGCCCAACTGGCCTCGGCGCCTGACCATCTGTTCTTCGCACTGCTCGGACCCGTCGGGCAGCTATACCCTCCGCCCACTGGAACGAGCACGTCATGACCAGATCTCTCATCCGCCCGGAACCTCCTGGAAACGTCCCGAAACCGGTCCTGTCCGGGCAGCGGCCCCGCAGCGAGCTGCTGACGATCCGCGTTTTCCTGGTCGTCCCGTTCGTCGCGCTGGCCGCGGCGGTTCCGCTCACCTGGGGCTGGGGCATGTCCTGGGTCGACCTGATGCTGGCCGGGGTGTTCTACACGATCTCCACGCTCGGTGTGACCGTCGGCTACCACCGCTACTTCACCCACGGCGCGTTCAAGGCCAGGCGGTGGCTACGGGCGGCGCTGGCCGTCGCGGGTGGCCTCGCCGCGCAGGGGCCGGTGATCGGCTGGGTGGCCGACCACCGCCGTCACCACGCGTTCTCCGACCGCGAGGGTGACCCGCACTCGCCGTGGCTGTTCGGCAGCTCGCCGCTCGCGCTGGCGCGGGGCTTCTGGCACGCGCACATGGGTTGGCTGTTCGGCCGGGACAAGACCAACGTCGACCGGTTCGCCCCCGACCTCGCCGCCGACCGGGACATCCGGGCCGTCGACCGGCTGTTCCCGCTGTGGGTCGCACTGACGGTTCTGCTGCCGGCGGTGCTCGGCGGCGTCATCACCCTGTCCTGGTGGGGCGCCCTCACCGGGTTCCTCTGGGCCGGGCTGGCACGGGTGTCCTTCCAGCATCACGTGACCTGGTCGGTCAACTCGATCTGCCACATGATCGGCGACCGGCCCTTCCACAGCCGGGACAGGTCCGCCAACTTCTGGCCGCTGGCGATCCTGTCCATGGGCGAGTCGTGGCACAACTCTCACCACGCCGACCCCACGTGCGCGCGCCACGGCGTCCGCCGCGGCCAGATCGACATCTCCGCCCGGTTCATCTGGGTGTTCGAGAAGCTCGGCTGGGTGTGGCAGGTGCGCTGGCCGACCCCACAACGGCTGGCCCGGCTCGCCAACCCGAGGAACACAGCAGTGGCAGGATCATGACCCGGGCACCCGCCCCGACGCTGACCTCCGAGCGGCTGACCCTGCGGGCGTGGCAGGTCGACGACGCGGCCGCCGCGTTGGAGGTCTACGGCCACCCCGAGGTGGCCCGCTGGCTCAGCCCGGCGATGGATCAGGTACGTGACCTCGCCACGATGCGCGTGCTGCTGCAGCAGTGGATCGCCGAGGACGTCCGGCTCGCCGCGCCCGCCGGCCGGTGGGCGATCGAACGGACCGGCGACCGGCACGTGATCGGCGGCGCGGTACTGCTGCACCTGCCACCCGGTGACGAGGACCTCGAGGTCGGCTGGCACCTCACCCCCGCCATGGAGGGCCTCGGGTACGCCGACGAGGCCATGTACGCGCTCGCGTCCTGGGCCTTCCGACACGAGGTCGACGAACTGTTCACCGTCGTCCGCCCGGAGAACACCCGCACGGCCGCGACGGTGCGGCAGAACGGGATGCACTGGGTCGGCGAAACCACCAAGTACTTCGGGCTCGACCTGCAGGTGTTCCGCCTTCGCCAGGCCGACCTCGACCGAACCGCATCGACCGCCCACCGACCACCGGGGCAGGACTGACCCGCAAGGAGCAGCATGACATCAAGCCCGCGATCCCACTTCGTCGAAGCCCGCGCACGCGCGGAGCAGGAGCGGACCGAGCAACGGCGTCGGGCCGCCCGGACCGTTGCCAGCAAGGCACACGACCGCACCGAGTTCACCGCCCTGCTGGCCATGCTCGGCCTGACCGAGCCCGCGTCGCACCCGGCGCCGCCCGCGCCGCTCAGCGCGAAACTGGGCGTCTACGTAGACCACGTCGCGGCCGCCATCGGCGTTCCGGGCGAAGCCACCGGGTACGAGGTGACCGACACCGCGACGGCCTACCTCGCCCTCGACCAACGGTCGCCAAGCCGTCCCGACCACGACCTCATGCTCGTATGGGACGAACGCCTCGGCTGGTACATCGCGGCCGAGACCACGCCCACCGAAGCCCCGGCGGTCCTGGCCTACCTCAACGGCGACACCGTGCCCTCACCCACCGCTGTCGCCCAGTTCGTCACCGACACCGCCGCCGGACGGCCCGCGAGCCGGATCAGGCCGGTGCTACCGCCGACCGAACGCACCGCACTGGCCGAGAAGATGGCGGCGGTCTGCTGACCACCGTGGCCGTGCCGACTTCCGCGAGGTAGCTGCCCTGGTCGTGGCGATCAGGGTGTGCTTTCGGGTGTGTAAACCCTGAGCAGAAGGTCTCAGGCGGCTCGGTGATGTCTGGGGGGTCGCCGGTTATGCGTGTTGTGGTCGTGATGACCGGTGACGGGAGCCTGCTCCTCGGCACTCGGCGTACCCTCCGCGAACTCCGGTTCGCGGAACAGGTCCTCGTGCGTCATGTGGTTCGCGGCTGTCCGGCTCTGTGTTTGTTCGGCTTCGACATGGCTGAACAACACGGCGGCTGGGAGTGTGTTAATGGGATTGTCCTTTCACGACAGCGAAATCGCCGGACCGCGAGGCGGCACAGCGATGAGATGGTGGGGGGACGCGCGCTCTCCCGTTTCGGGACGAGGCGGAGTCCGCCTTCGCGTCGAAAGTTCCCCTACGACCGCCAGCCTACACCCGAGTTCCGCGAGAAACTGGAATTCGCTCGATCATGTACGGCAGGATTCTCGACCGAGGAGGCGGTGGCGCCGGCACCTGGGCGACGGCCGCACCGAGACGTTCGCCCGGCCGGCCGAAGGGCATCGAGCTGCTCGGCGACCACGCGGTATGGAAGCGACATCACCAGCTTCGTCACCTGACCACGCGCCCCACCCAGGGAAATTGAGATGCCGGCCCCGGTCGTCGGTGCCTACCGTGGCGCGTGCCCACCGAGCGAGAAGAGCAAGTTGTCACGGCCGAGGAGCTGACGTACCCGGGTCACGACGGCCCCGTGGTCGCCACGTTGGTTCGGCCGCCGGGTCCCACCTCGGGTGGGGTCCTGATCGCGCACGGCGGGTCGGACGACGGGCGGCGCTTCTTCCTGTCCGAGGCCCGTGAACTGTCCGAGGCCGGGTTGACCGTCCTGCTGCCCGTCACCCGGCTGCCCCAGCACGGTGACATCGCCGCGTCGGCGGCGGCGCTGCGTCGGGCGGTGGGGAACGCCCGCCGCGGCGTGGAGCTGTTGGCCGAGCACACGCGAACCGACCGGTTGTGCTACTTCGGGCACAGCGGCGGCGCCGCGACGGGGGTCCTGGTGGCCGCGGCCGAACCTCGGCTGAGCCGGCTGGTGCTCGCCGGGATCGGCAACGGCACCGTCGTCCGCGTCGCCCGTGCCGACCTGCGGCGCGCGGCCCATCCCGCCGCCGAGGAGTACCTGGACTTCCTCGACCAGTACGACACCCGCCACCACATCGGGCGGTTCGCCGGCCGCCTGCTCATCCAGTACGGGCGGAACGACGACACGGTGACCGCCGACGAAGCGGAACAGCTGCGCGCCGCCGCCCGCCCGGGCGCCCGGTGGGCGGTCTACGACGACGGCCACGGCCTCGCTGAGCCGCCGGCCCGCCGGGATCGTAAAGCGTTCCTGCTCGAGCCCTAGCGTGCTGTCGCCCAGGTGAACGATCCATCGACGACGTGCACGGCCTCGCCTGGTCGGCTCCGGAATCGCAAGGCGTTCCTGCTTGAGCCCTAGCATGCTGTGGCCCAGGTGCACAGTCGATGGACGACGTGCGCGCTCTCGCCTGGTCGGCTCCGGGATCGTGGGGCGTTC
>NZ_JBJMIE010000409.1:0-40474 GCF_045807065.1 Actinophytocola sp.
CGTGCTCGCCAGCTCCCTGCCCGGTCTGCTGCCCGACCTCTCGTCCACGCAAGCGCTCGAACTCGCGGCCGCGGCCAGCCGTCCCCGCCGACGCCGCGCTGGTCCTCCCTCGCGGCCCGTCCGCACTCGACCGGGCCGGACGCGGCAGTCACGCCCGCCGCGTCCGGGTGTGCGGGTCAGCCGGGCAGTTGGCAGCCGGGGCGGGTGAGGTCGATGCGGCTCGGTGTGGTGATGCAGGCCGCGATGTAGAAGGTCTGCTGGGCGTAGCCGATGTTCGGCCGGATGGTGACGTTGCCGGCCTGGTCGACCTCGCACGGGTTGTCCAGGGTGCAGCGCTGGGCGTTCTCGTTGAGCGTGTTGTTGATGGCGACGATCTGGCCGGTAGCGTTGTCGAGCACCGGCGAGCCCGAGGTGCCGGGGATTGTGTGGCAGGCGGCGGTGTAGCGCACGGAGTCCTGCCAGGTCCAGCGGTCCTCGCGCAACCGGAAGGCGAAGCCGTCGATGTCGCATGGGTATGTGGCGCGGTGGAAGCCGGAGACCACGGTGATGGCTGTGCCGGTCGTCGGGTGCACTGTGGACAGATCGAGCGCCCGGCTGCCGAACTGCTGCTGCAGCTGGGCGTAGGTGATGGTGAGCCGGTAGATCGACACGTCGGTGTTGGTCATCGTGGCGTAGAGCAGCCGGTTGGCGCGCAGGGTGCCGAGGCTGGTGCCGTTGGAGTTCAGCAGGGTGAAGGTGCGGGTCGAGGCCTGGTTCTGCAGGACCTCGCCGGCCGCGAGCAGCCGGACGCAGTGACCGTTGGACATGACCAGGGCGGGGTCGCCCGGCTGCGAGTTCGGGGTGCGCACCACCGAGCCGGAACAGTTGCTCAATGCGACGATGCCGGTGAAGTCGACGGTGGCGATCGTGGGAGCCGGTTGGGCCGGCGCGGCGGTGGCCGCGGCGCCCACGCTCGGAGCCGCTCCGAGCGCGAGCGCCGTCATGGCGCCGACGGTCAGCAGCGCGCGGGTCAGGCGACCGCGAGGACTTGTGGTCACAGCAGGGTCCTTTCGTTGACCGGAAGTGGTCCCCACGAGCGTGTAGCCCCGCGTGTCCTCGCCGACACCGCCAGACGTCGGAAATCGGCTCAACCGCCCTGATTCCGGCCGCGTCAGGCTTGCCGGAGTCGTCGTGGTGGGGTGGGATCGCTGGATTGACGCGGGTTGTGCTGGTGCTGATCGATCCGCGACGGATGACCCCACATCCGAGGAACGACCGTGTGCTTGCCGAGAATGCCATCGAAGCAGGTCAGGCGGTGTGGTGGTACGGCGTTGAGGATGTCGCCCAACCGTTGTTGTCGGCGGAGGTGGAGATGGTCGAGGCCTGTTTGATTGGTGGTCGGTTGTGGCAGGGCGTGTAGTGGTCGGGCGTTGGCGATGCCTTGGTGGGTCGGTGAGTGTTGTAGAACTGCTCGTACTCGCGCAGGGCCCGAAGTGGGTGTCGTTGGTTCCAGATCAGTGTGCGGTCGAGCAGTTCGCGGCGGCAGGTCTGGATCCAGCGTTCCATGATTGCGTTCATTCGCGGTATTCGGACACGGGCGAGAGCCACGAAAGCCGAGTGACCAGTGTCTGGAACCTCGAAGGCAGGCTCGTCGACCGGATGACCGGCGCCACCTCGCCCACAGCCCTCGCGCATCGGTGCTCGCGAACGCGACCACCGATGGCAGCATCCAGGTCCGGAACCTCACAGACAGGAGTTCCAGCATGCTGTCCGGGCCGTCGCCGTCGCCGCAGAACCTCGCCTTCACCGGGGACGGCAAGATCCTGGCGGCAGCAGCCGGAGACTCGGTCCGCCTGCGGGATCTCGACACGCGCGAACTCATCACCGAGCTACCCCAACAAGAAGACTCTCCGACCATGGCCTTCAGCCCCCGACGACCACGGGCTCGCCATCGCGGGAGCCGACGGAACCGCACGCCTCTGCGACCGGCTCACCCACGACTTTCCCACCGAGAAGACGCCGCCCAACTGCTCCGGCACGACCTCGTGATCGCTGACAGCACGAAGTTCGGTCGCCGGCGGCGCGGCCGGGCCTGCTGATCGAGCGGACCGCGGGCTGGACGGTCGGGCGCGATTCGCTGCCATCACAGTCGAGAATCCGGTGCGGCTGAAGAAGTGACAGAACGGAAACCGCCCTGGTATTCGGGGCGGTCCCGGTGCGAGCGGGGATCCGACGGACCTTGGCAGCACTTCCACACCGAATTGGTCTGCTGCGTCAACGCGAGGATCCGCAGCACTTCGGACATCGTGGAATAAAAAGGATTTTAGAACTCGTTCTATGCGGCAGGTGGGCCGCGCAAAGCGGTCTTGGGCCGATATCGGCATGCACTCTGTTATCTGACAGTTGACCGGCTTTTGCCGTAGCAGCGATTGTTGAGCGACCCTCGACGGCGCTGTCAGTGGGAGTCCATTCACATGTCAGGGGGTACCACATGTCTTGGTCGCTCGATCGCGCTCGGCTTCGACGGTCCCACGGAACCGCGATCTTGGGCATCTTTTCCCGGTTGGGCCATCTACTAGAGTGGATGGAAATCCTGGGATTTCGGGTGAGGTGCCGTGACCGACGTCAGCAGCAACAGACGCGAGCTCGGCCGCTTCCTGCGCACCCGTCGGGAGCGCATCGCGCCGGAGCAGGTGGGCCTGCCAGCCGGGCCGCGCCGTCGTACGAGGGGGTTGCGCCGCGAGGAGGTCGCCGTTCTTGCCGGCCTGAGCCCCACCTGGTACACGTATCTCGAACAGGCGCGCAACATTCGCCCGTCGCCCGAGGTCCTCGACAGCCTGGCCCGGGTGCTCCAGCTGACCGAGGACGAGCGCCGTTACATGCATGTCCTCGTGTACGGCGAGGTGATCCATCCAGAACCGTTGGAAACGGATATCTCGGGCAACCAGATACTCGAGCAGGTGGTCGGCCTGATGGCGGGGTCACCGTATCCGGTGTACTGCTCCGACCAGTACTGCGATCTCATCAGCTGGAACCCCGCGGCGCGCGAGTGGTTCGACGACTGGGACCGGACACCGAAGGCCGAGCTCAACTTCCTGCGCTGGATGCTCGTCTCCCCCGCGGCGCGGCAGGTGCTCGTGGACTGGGAGAACGACGCCCAGGACATCGTCGCGCGCTGGCGGGGGGAGGTGGCCAAGTGGCCCGGCGATGCCCGCATCGAGGCGCTCATCGCCGAGTTCGCCGAGGTCAGCCCGCAGTTCCGGCAATGGTGGGATGATCACGACGTGCAGGAGCATCGCTCGCGCGTGCGGCGGTTCCGGCACCCCCGGCTCGGCGTCCAGACACTGCGGATGGTCGTGCTCAACGGCCCTGAGTTCTCGCCGGCCGCGGCCATCGTGCACATCCCGGTGCAGGTGTAGGCCGCAGCGGCGTTTCTTCCCTCGGCTCGCCGGGCCTGCTCAAATTGCGGTGCGAAACTTTCATGTTGCGGAATCACATACCAGGAGGGGTGTCATCACAATGGAGAAATACGAATCCCTTGGCGCAAATACCGACGCTGTCGACGATTACCGGACGGCAGTCATCGGGGTGGCGTGTAGACTCCCAGGAGCATCCGATGTCGAAGAGTTATGGAATGTCCTCACCACCGAAACAGATGCCATACGACGTATTCCCGTGGAGCGGTTCGACGTCGACAAGATATACGATCCGCGCCCCGGGACGCCCGGGCGCGTCGTCACCCGGCACGGCGGGTTCCTGGACGACATCGACAAGTTCGACGCACAGTTCTTCGGCATCTCGCCACAGGTGGCCATGCGCATGGACCCCCAAGAGCGGTTGCTGATGGAGGCGACCTGGGAGGCCGTCGAGGACGCCGGCATCCCGGACCGCGCACTGGCGGGCAGCAACACGGGCGTCTACGCCACCTCGGTGACCGCCGACTACTGGGACATACTGCGTGGCGCCGGCAAGAACGACCTCCACTCCGCGGTGAACGCCAAGCCGAGCGCCACCGCCGCCGGCCTCATCGCGCACCACCTCGACGTGCGCGGCCCGGCCATGGGCCTGGAGGCTACCTGCGCCTCCGCGCTGCTGGCCGTGCACGTCGCGTGCCGGGCACTGCGCCACGGCGAGATCGAGCTGGCCATCGTGGCCGGTGCGAACGTGCTGCTCGGTCCGGACCAGTACATGGCCATGTCCGAGGCCGAGATCCTCTCACCGACCGGCCGGTGCCGGTTCGGCGACGCCGCGGCCGACGGCTACGTCCGCAGCGAGGGCGTGGTGGCCGTGGTTCTCAAGCCGCTCAGCCGGGCCGTCGTCGATGGCGATCGGATCTACGCGACGATCCGGGGGAGTGCGGCGGTGAGCAACGGTCGAAGCGGCGGCACCATGATCTCGCCCGGACTGGCCGGCCAGGTCGAGATGCTGCGCCGGGCGTACCGGGACGCCGGTGTCGCGCCCGGCGCCATCTCCTACGTCGAGGCGCACGGCCCCGGCACACCCGAGGGCGACGTCGTGGAGCTGACCGCACTGGCCGAGGTCCTCGACGAGGGCCGCGAGCGCGACCGGCCGTGCGTGGTCGGGTCGGTCAAGTCGAACATCGGGCACACCGAGGCCGCGGCCGGGCTCGCGGGTCTGCTGAAGGCCGTGCTCGTGCTGAAGAACCGCTGGGTTCCCGCGACGCTGCACGTGGCGCGACCGAACCCGGTGTTCACCGAGTTGCCCGGGTCGATCGAGCTCGCGGTGCGGCCGATCGACCTGGCCGAGCGGCCGGCCGGCACGCTGCTCGCCGGGGTCAGCGCGTTCGGCCTGACGGGCACCAACGTCCACGTCGTGCTCGGCGAGGCGCCACTGTCGGCGGCCTCGGCCCGGCACCACACCGCACCTCTCGTGCTGCCGCTGTCGGCCAAGTGCCCGGTGGCCATGCGGCAGCTGGCCGGCCGGTACGCGGACCTGATCGGCAGCCGGGTGGCCGCTGGGAACCTGACCGACGTGTGCTACGGCGCGGGCGCCCGACGCAGTCACCTCGCCTACCGGCTCGCGGTGGTCGGCCGCGACCGGAACGCGTTGGTGGACGGGTTGCGTTCGGTCGAGGCCGGCTACGACTCCCCGTCCGTCCTCGGCAGACCCGAGTCGAGCGCCGAGGCCCCCCAGGTGGTGTTCGTCTTCGCGGGGCAGGGTTCCCACCGCGAGGACATGGGAAGGGAGCTGATCGAGGAGCAGCCGTACTTCCGGGAGTGGATGCGGCGCTGCGACGAGGCGATCGGGGCCGAGGCGGGTTGGTCGGTGATCGAGCGGATCTGCGGCCACGCTCCGCTGACCGACGAGGAGCACATCCAGCCGGCGCTCTGGGCGATCGAGGTCTCACTCGCCGCGCTGTGGCGGGAATGGGGCATCGAGCCAGACCTGGTGATCGGGCACAGCATGGGCGAGATCGCGGCTGCGGTCACCTCGGGTGCACTGTCCCTTTCAGACGGCGCGGCGTTGGTCTGCCGACGGGGTGCCCTGCTGACCCGGGTCCAGGGCTCGGGTGCCATGTGGGCGGTGCAGCTCGGCGAGGACGAGGCCGTCGAGGCGATCGCGGACCAGACCGGCCAGGTGTGCGTCGCCGCGGTCAACAGCGACCACTCGACCACGCTGTCCGGTGACACGGCGGCGCTCCTCGAGGTCGTCGAGCAGCTGCGCGGTCGTGGGATCTACAGCAAGCAGCTGCGGGTCAACTGTGCCTCGCACGCGCCGCAGGTCGAGCCGATAGAGGCGGACCTGCGCGCCGCGTTGACCGACCTGCGCCCGGTCGAGCCCCGGATTCCCATGTACTCCACGGTGTTCGACCGCGAGGTGGCCGGGCCGGAACTGGATGGGGCGTACTGGGCACACAACCTGCGCCAGCCGGTCCGGTTCGCCTCGGCGGTGCGCGCGGCGGTCGCACGGCGGCCACGCACGCTGTTCATCGAGATCAGCACGCACTCCGTGCTCGTCCCGGCCATCGAGGACGTGCTCGAGTCGGTGGCCGGAGACCAGGTCGCGGTGCCGTCGCTGCGCCGTGACCAGAGCGAGCTGGACACCATGGCGACCGGGCTCGCGTTCGCGTACACGCACGGCTGCCGGCCACGCTGGGAACGGGTGTACGAGAACGCGCGGTACGTTCCGGTGCCTGGGCACCCCTGGCTCCGCCGGCCCTACTGGGTCGACACCACGGACCGGCCCGTGCCAGTCGCGCCTGTCCCGGCCGAACCGGCGCGTCCCGCACCCGTGCCGGTTCGCGCCGGCGCGGCCGGTGGTGACCTCGTGCGCACGATCGTCATGCACACCGCGGACGTGCTCGCCATGCCGCAGGAGAAGATCGACCCGTCGGCGCCGCTGCTGGACTCCGGGTTGGACTCGTTGCTCGCGGCGAAGCTCGGCACCCGGATCGAGCAGCAGCTCGGTGTGCGGGTTCCGGTCCGGCAGCTGCTTGCCCGCCTCTCGCTGGTCGACCTGGCCGAGCAGTTGAGCGGTCAGCTGCCGGCCGGTCAGCCGTCATAGCGCAACGCGAAACCGACCGGTCCCGGGTCCACCGCGGCATCGTCGTGGACCCGGAACCAGATCGTTCAGACGGAGGGGCGGGCGGCCCACGCGTCCTCGGTCAGGCACTGCGGGCCGGCCGAGCGGTAGGCGTGTGCCATCGAGACGAGGGTGACGTGGTGGTGCCAGCCGGGGTAGGACCGGCCCTCGAAGTGGCCGAGGCCGGTCTCGTCGTGCAGCCGGGTCATGTCCTCGGCGACCTGCCGGCGCGTCCGGGCGAGGTGGATCAGCTCGGGGAGTCGCATCTGGCCGAGGTTGGTCACGTACACAGCGCTTGGCTGGCCCTGCCCCGACGTCCATTCCGCGAGTACGGCACGGTTGGCGCGGTAGGGGCGAACCCGCGAAAGGGCGCCCTGCATGGGCGCCAGCACGAACCGAACGGTACTCATCCGCCCATCGGCCGTCTCCCGCGAAGTGACCACGCCGTGGCCGAGCCGACGGGCCCGGATGGCCACCTCGCCGGCGGTGGTCGGCCGGTCAGTGGTGGAGCCGGCGACCGTGAGCCGGGGCGGTGGCGCGACGGGCATGTTCTCGACCACCTGGACCAGATAGGGCACGTTGCGCTCGTCGAGCCCGCGCAGCAGGAGCTCGGCCTGGCGGTCGAAGCGCGCGTCGGCGAGCAGCGGCACCGTCGGCAGGTCCCAGTCAATCAGCAACTCGTCGAGCATGTCGAGGCCGCACGCCCAGGCGGGCCGGTGCCGCTCCCCGGCCGGCACGCGGGTGCGCGAGCGCCGCTCGGCGTCGTCGTGCCACGCGCGTGGCAGCAGCAACCGCCAGTTCACCGGCACGCTGCGGTCGTCCCAGGCGAGGAACGCGGCCAAGCCCAACTGGCAGTTCAGCAACCTGCCCGCGGCCGGCGCGAACTGCCTGGCCACGCCGACGGAGTTGCACCCGTTCTTCGGGAACACCGCATCCTGGAGCACTATCGCTCTCGGCCGGCCGGTCGCGACCAGTTCCCGCGCGAGGCGGTTGCGTACCGGTGTCCACTGCCAGGGGCTCTGGTTGACGAACTGCTGCAGCGACTGGTCGGCGCGCCAGCCGACCACGTGGTCGCAGATGCGTCTGATGGTTTTGCGACCGGGTAACGACACCAGCCCCCGTACGTAGACCTCGCCCCAGCGGCGCTGGTCGGCTCGGCTGAACGAGGCGAAGAGGCGCTGGCAGAACTCGGATAAGTTGCCGGTGTCCCCGATCCGGGCGGACCCGATGAAGTCGATCTGCTCAGTCGTCATGGTTTACCCCCATCTACGCGTGGATGCGTTCGGATCAGTCGGCCGGCGGCACGTCCCGGAGGGTCGGTGCGAGGCAGTGGGCCTGGTCGTAGCGCAGGCGCTCGGCGATGGCGATGGCATATGGGGTGTAGCAGGTTCGCCAGTCCTGGAACGTCGCCCAGGCGTCGGCGTATCCGCGGTCCCGTGGCAGCCCCGCGGTCACCGCGACCTGCATCGACTGCTCGAAGTTGCACTCCTCGCGGCCCTGCAGGCTGACCGCCGGCCGCGGGATCTGGATGCCGAGGCGGGCGGACAGCTGCGGCAGGCAGGTCGTGCCGGCCTGCAGCACGCTGTGCACGCCGGGCGGTACCCACCGCGGCGCGACCGCGTCGGCCAGCGCGGCCGCGTCCAGCACCAGCACCGCGGCGTCCAGCCAGCACAGCTCGGTGGCCGGGCCCAGGTAGGTCAACGGGGGGAAGGCGGTGTGGGTGGTCCGCACGTCGGCCAGCCACGCGGTCCAGTGTGCGAAGGTCTGGTCGAGGTGGTCCCGGGAGCCGGACGTCAGGTGGTGGGCCAGCAGCCGTTCCGCGTCCGGCGGCCGCAGCGCGCGCATCGCCAGCCCGGCGACGGTGCGCTCGCGCCGGCTGTAGGCCGCGAGGATCCTGGTCACCAGCACGGTGAACAGGGCGAGGGTCACCGCGACGGACAGCCAGGCGACCACGGCGAGCGGCACCGGACCGGCGTCCAGGAGCGGGAACGCGACCAGCGCGTCGCAGGTGAGGTCCGCGCCGCCGATCGCCGGTGCGGTGAGCGCGAACCCCAGCAGGGTTCCGCCCACCCAGCAGGAGAGCGTGGCGAGCAGCGCGACCGGTCCGGTCAGGTCGAGCACCTGCCCGCGAGCAACGGGTGGCAGCCAGCGCGCGACCGTGCCGGTGACGACCGAGGTCGCCCGGGTCGCCGCCCGCATCAGGCGGGAGGACCGGCCACGCGGGGCGATCACCGTACGCAGCACGCTCGACCAGACGGCCAGCACCAGCGCGACACCGGCCAACAGCGCGATCAGCTCGACCATGCCCGGCCTCCCACGGTTTCGTCGACAGGACCCGACACTGAGGGTCGCAGGTGGCGCCGGCGGGTATACAGACCGAGCGAATGGTGGTACCGCCAATGCCAGCACTCGCCGCGGCGGCGCACTCCGTTAGCTGCCTGTTGACCGGCCCCAAGGTCAACATCACCGTTGAGGGAGGGATTTCGTACAACAGTTAAGGGGCAAGCTCATGGAGTGGCACTTCGTCGGCCGTAACCGGCACGCGGAGATCATCCGAGACCGCCTCCGCCGGCCGGGGGCGGGCCCGCTCGTTGTGGTCGGCGAGCCGCGGATCGGCCGCACCACCCTGGTCACCCGCGCACTGCGGTCGCAACTGGACGAGGAGCGGGACCAGCTGTTCGAGCTGCGACCGGGCAACGGCCGGCCGTTCTCCTCGCTGCGGCACGCGCTGCCACCCGGCACCCCGACCACCGGCGCCGACGCCCAGCAGGTGGCCGAGCTCCTATCCGCACAAGCGGGCGGCCGACGACCGGTCGTACTGGCCGACGACGCGCACCGCGCCGACCCAGCCAGCATGCTCGTGCTCCTGTGGCTGCACCGCCACCGCGGCGCCTTCCTGCTGCTGACCCATCCCGGTGCCGACGCGGACGTCCGGCCCGACCCGCTGGACTGCCTGCGTTACGAGCCCGGCTTCGAGTACCTCGAACTGCCCCCGCTGAGCCTCTACGAGGTGCGTGTGCTGCTGGCCGGCATGCTCGGTGGACCGGCCCGGTCAGCCACAAGCGACGCGCTGCACGCGGCCACCGGCGGCAACCCGGGGCTGTTGCGGGATCTCGTGCTGCATCAGGCGTTACGTGACCACATGGTCCAAGTGGACGGGAAGTGGGCGCTGGGCGACACGATCACGCCGGGCACCGTGCTGACCTGCCGCGGCGCTGAGCACCTGCTCTCCGCGGTCCGCGCGGCGTGGCGCGAGTTGGCGCTCGACCGCGTCGATGACCTGTGCCGGCTGGCGACGTGGAGCGGACTCGCCGAACACATCGCGTTGATCCGCGCGTCGGTGTTGACCTTCCGCGGCCGTTTCACCGAGGCGCTGGCGATGCTCGATGAGCCCGTCGACGTGTCGACACGGCCGCACGCCGCGCTGATGCGTGCGGTGTGCCTTGGCATCGGGCTCGGCCGTACCGAAGAGGCGTTGGCCGTGCTGACGGCCGCGCAACAGCAGGGCGTGCTGTCGCGGACCAGGTCGCTGGCCTACCAGGGCTGGTTGCTGAGCCTTTCCGGGCGAATGGAAGAGGCCATGGTCGTGCTGACCGACCGTGAGCCGCACACCGACCGGGAGGCGACGTTGTTCGTGAACCTGGCTTCGGCGTTGCTCGCGCTGGCGTCGGGCAGGAGCACCGAGGCCGTGGGATTCCTGCGGCGCACCCTGGCCGGTGCCGAGGGCGTGCGCGACGCGCTGCCGTGGCTCACGCCGTACCTGACGGCATACCTGATCGACGCCCTGCTGCTGGCCGGCCGCATCACCGAGGCGACGAAGCTGGCCGTGGAGTTCCACGCAGCGGTGCCCAGTTCCGGCTGGGGTGTGGTCGTGGCTCTCGCTACCACCGACGTGCGCGCTCCGGCCGTTGCGCTGACGCGCTGACCGCGCGGAGGGGCCTTTCTCACGTATCGTGTGAGGAAGGCCCCTTCGGCGCGTCACCTGTGGATCGTGCACCCCGCGTCGGCAGTCACGCCCGGTGCACCGCGAGCATGGTGATGTCGTCCGACTGGTCGGCGTCGCCGACGAAGCGGAACAGGGCGTCGTCCACCGAGCGCAGCAGGTCCTCGGCGGAGGCCGGTGCCCGGCGCACCAGATCGAGCAACTGGTTCATCCCGAAGAGCCCGCCCGTGGCGTCGCGGGCCTCCACCACGCCGTCGGTATACAGCAGAAGGCGGTCGCCGTGGTCGAGTTTGGTATGTCCCAACGTGTACACGCTGTCGGGCATCATGCCGACCGCGGGACCGGTGGGGTAGAGCAGATCCTGTCGGCCGTCCGCGTGGACCAGCACCGGTGGGTTGTGACCGCCGTTGATGTACAGCAGTGAACCGGACACCGGGTCCAGCACACCGAAGAACAGCGTGGCGAAGTAGCCCTGCCGCAGGTGGTTGCGGGCCAGGTACCGGTTGGTGCCGACCACCGCCTGCATCAGCGGCCCCGCCCCGATGGACAGCAGCGGCGGCAGCGCGGCCCCGTTGCACACCGCGTTGTCCACGATCAGTTCCGGCCCCGCGTCCACCAGCTGCCAGCTGCCCGTGTGCTCCGCGGTGTGCCGCAACAGGGTCCTGATCAGCGCCATGAACAGTGCGGCACCGACACCCTTGTCGCACACGTCCGCCACGACGAACCCCAGCCGCCGTCCGTTGACCAGCTCGAAGCCGTCGTAGAAGTCGCCGGCTACCTGGCGGGCGGGACGGAACCGGGTGGCCAGCTCCCAACCCGGGTAGCTCGGCAGCTCCTGTGGCATGAACCCGGACTGGATCTCCCTGGCGATGCTGAGGTCCCGTTCGTACTCGCGGACGCTGGCGGTGGTCAGCTGCTCCATGACCGGGGCGAACGGCATCGGTTCCCAGTGGTCGTCCAGTCGCCCGCCGAGCATTCCCGGCACGTACGGCGGGACGACGTAGTCGAAGCCGCTGCGGACGCACGACTCCAGATCGTCCAGGTCACCGTCGGGGAACACCACCACGTGCGGGGCCGTCGAGGTCATCGCGCCGCGCTGTGCGATCAGCGACACCTGGTGCGGGCCGAGCGACGCGGACACCAGCAGCACATCGGCCTCGGCGTAGAGCACCGGCCGTTCGGCCAGTTCGCGAGTGGTGGCATGCCTGACCGTCACGCCGTCGGCCCGCAGTGCCCGGTCCAGATCCGGGACCGCGTTCTCCCGGTCAGCAATGACAATCGCGGTGGTTCCGGCCATCGCGGCCTCCGTCCTCCAGCAGCGGGGTGCGCCGCATCACCAGTTCGGTGCGGTTGCGCCCGTGCTCGCGGGTGTAACCCAACTCGTCCACCGAGCTGACCGCCAGGTACAGGCCGAGGCCGCCGACCTCGCACAGCATCGGGTCGGTCAGCGAGGGCGGCTTCACACGGTTGCGCGGATCGAACGGCGGCGCGCAGTCCTCGATCCGCAACCACACCCTGTCCGGTTCCACACCGCCGAACACGTCCACCGTGCCGGCCCGGCCCCGGTAGCCGTGGACGGCGATGTTGGTGGTGATCTCGTCGGCGGCGAGGCGTAGCCGGTACGCCCGGCGCGAGCAGAGCCCGCCGTCCTCGGCGAGCTGGCCGACCAGGTCCGCCAGCCGATCGGCCAGGTCGCCCGCGTTGGTCCGCAACCGTTGCGTGATCATCATGGCTCCGTGGTCTCCTGCATCAGGATGGCGCGGTCGAAACCGGTCAGCCGGATGGTCTCGGCCACCTCCGGCTGAGTGCCGACGAGCACGATGTCGGCGCCCCTTTCGAGCTTCTGGTGCGCGAACACAAGGCAGCGCAGCCCGGCCGAGGACAGGTACGTCAGCTCCCCGACCAGCAGCACCATTCGCCGTACCCGGCGGGCCACCGCGTCCATGATCAGCTCGTGGAGCCGTGGCGCGGACCGCGAGTCCAGCTCGCCGGACATCTGTACGGTGGCCACCCCGTCCTCCACGTCCAGCTTCGCCTCGAATGCCATCGTCATCACTCCTCGATCTCCTGTGCCCCGTGCGGGGTCGCGACCAGCACGACCACCGACCGGGGACCCACCCGCACCGCGGCCTGGTCGGCCAGCGCGGTCTCCTCGCCCGGACGGCAGCTGTCTTCCTGCGGCGGCGCCGAGGTGTCCGCGAACCGGCGCCACAGCCACCCGGCGGGCAGCTCCGGCAGTTCCAGCCGGTGCGCCTCCCAGTGCCCGTTCGCCGCGACGTAGACGCAGTCGTCCGCCTCGACACGGCCGTCTCCACCGCCGGCGTCATCGCCTTCGCAGAGCATGCAGGCGAACAGCCTGCTGTGCGGCGACCAGTCCGGGGTCCATGCGTGCACGCCGTGCCAGCTCACGTCCGGGAACATCCGGTCGTGCGTGTGCCCAGTGGGGTGACGCCGCCGGCGCAGGCACGGGTGCGCGCGCCGGAACGCGATCACGTCGCGGGTGAAGCGCACCAGGTCCGCGTTGCTGTCCGCGAGCGACCAGTCCACCCAGGACAGTTCACCGTCATGGCAGTAGGCGTTGTTGTTGCCCCGCTGCGTCCTGGCCATCTCGTCGCCGGCCAGCAGCATCGGGATGCCGTGGCTGGTCAGCAACATCAGCAGGGCGTTGCGCATCTGCCGGCCACGCAGCGCCAGCACGTGGTGGTTCTCGGTGGGGCCCTCGTGGCCGCAGTTCCACGAGTGGTTGTCGTGCTCCCCGTCCTGGTTGTCCTCGCCGTTCGCCTCATTGTGCTTGTGGTGGTAGGACACCAGGTCGTGCAGTGTGAACCCGTCGTGCGCGGTGACGAAGTTGACCGACGCGACCGTGCCGCGGCCGGTGTACAGGTCGGGGGAGCCGACGTACCTGGTGGCCATCTCGGCCGTGGCGCCCACGTCGCCCTTGAGGAACCGGCGCAACGCGTCGCGGTACCTGCCGTTCCACTCCGCCCACCGCTGGTACGCCGGGAACGAACCGACCTGGAACAGCCCGCCCGCGTCCCATGCCTCCGCGATCAGCTTGCAGTCCCGCAGCACGGGGTCGTGCGCGAGCGCCTCCAGCAGCGGCGGGTTGGCCAGCGGCGCCCCGTCCTGGGAGCGGCCGAGGATCGCCGCGAGGTCGAACCGGAAACCGTCCACATGGTACTCGGCGACCCAGTACCGAAGGCAGTCCAGCACGAACCCGCGGACCACCGGGTGGTTGCAGTTGAGCGTGTTGCCGGTGCCGCTGAAGTTGTAGTAGTGCCTGTCCGGGGTGAGCATGTAGTAGACGCGGTTGTCCAGACCGCGGAACGACAGCGTGGGGCCGAGCTGGTTGCCCTCCGCGGTGTGGTTGAACACCACGTCCAACACCACCTCGATACCCGCGCGGTGCAACTGCTTCACGGTGTTCTTCAGCTCGTCGGCCTGCATACCGTGCTGCCCGGTGGCCGCGTACCCGGCCTTGGGCGCGAAGAACCCGACCGTGTTGTAGCCCCAGAAGTCGAACAGCGGGCTGCCGGTGGTGGGGTCGGTCCTGGTGTTGTCCCGCTCGTCGAACTCGAAAACCGGCATCAGCTCGACGCAGTTGACGCCCAGCGACGCCAGGTAGCCGATCTTCTCGACCAGGCCGGCGAACATGCCTGGCGCGTTCACCCCGGACGACGGATGGGCGGTGAACCCCCGCACGTGCAGCTCGTAGACGACCAGGTCCTCCTGCGGTATCCGGAGTGGGCGGTCGTCCTCCCAGTCGAAGTCGGCTGGCGCGATCCTGGACCGCCACGGGCCGCCGGGCGCGCCCCACCGCTCCCGGCCGGACAGCATCGTGCCGTACGGGTCGATCAGCGCCTGTCGCGCGTCGAACCAGTCACCCTCGTCAGGCTTGAACGGACCGTGCGCGCGGTAGCAGTACTCGACGGCCTCCGGGTCCAGCCCGAACACGGTCATCGCGTACACGCCGCCGGTGCGGAAGGAGTCCGGGAACTCCAGCTCCGCCCACGACTCGGCTTCGCCTGGCCGGTACAGCACCAGCGTGATGCCGGTGGCGTTGTTGGAGTACACCGAGAAGTTGACGCCGCCCGGCACGAGAGTCGCGCCGAACGGGACCGGCCGTCCTGGCCGCACCGGTAGGCCGGCGATCCGGTGCGTCGGGTACGCGTCGATCCGGCCGAGTGGCTGACTCGCGTCCCGTTCCTCCGAGGTACGGGTGGGAAACCTCGGGCCTGATGTTGATCCTGTGGTTGACACAGGGAGTGTCATGGCGCCCCCTCGAATCAGCCGCCCAGCGCGGTGATGCCCTCGGGCGTCGTGTCGAACATGGTGAAGAAATCCAGAAACCCGGTGGCCGCCATGACGTCCCGCACGTCGGGCCGGGCTCCGGCGAGCAGCAGGTGGCCGCCGCTCGTCGCCGCCTGCCGGTGGACCAGCAGCAGGACCCGCAGGCCCGCGCTCGACAGGTAGGTGGTCCGGGTCAGGTCGAGCAGGACCGGGCCCCGCTCGGGTAACAGCTCACCGAGCTCCCGGTGCACCTGCCCCGCGGTCCGGCTGTCCAACTGGCCGTCCAGCGCGAGCACGGTGACCGGGCCCTGCATCTGCTTGCTGATCTGCATGATGTCGCTCCCTCAGCGGTCCACGGGTGCGAGATGGGCCCGCACCGTCAGTTCGGCCGCCGAGTCCGGGAGGCGGACGGTCATCGCCTCCGGGTCGAAGTCGGCGTACGGCACACCGTCGATCTCCACCCAGCGCAGCCCAACCCGGCCGGGTGGCAGGGCGTCCGGGGCGACACGCAGCACGCGGCCGGCGAAGCCGTCCGGCCGGGGGCGGAACCACAGCGACAGCGGCTCGCCGGACAGCAGCAGTCGCTGATAAACCGTTGCCAGGTAACAGAGTTCCGCGGCGTGGTACATACTCATCGAGTGGCTGCCCTTGAGGCGCTCGGTGCCGAGCAGGTACGGCACGCCGCTGGCCAGCACGTTGAAGTACACGCCGCCCTCGTCGTGGTCGAGGAAGAACGCGTTGTAGAACGCGGCCGCCTCCCTCCCGTGCTCCCGGAACTCCGAGTCGCCGCCGCTCCCCGCCAGGATCAGGTATGCCAGGATCGCCTGCTCCTGCTGCCACCACGCCTTGCGGTCGTGCCAGACGAACCGGTGCCGGCCGTCGTCCGCGCCGCGGGTGCGCTCGACCATGTCGTACCAGCCGCCACGCTGGCTGTCGGTGCCGTGCTCCGGCAGCATCTTGCCGATGCGTTCGGCGAGCTCGCGGTAGGCGGAGTTCGGCCGGATCGCGTCCATCCGCATGAGGTTCCAGGCGATCTTCAGGTTGTGTCCGACCACGGCGCGGTCCTGCTGCCAGCCGTGCTCCGGGTCCGCACTCCAGTCACCGTGGAACCGCTCGCGCACGAACGGGCTGGCGGGGTCGGGAAAGTGCTCGAGGATCAGGTCGAAGGTCTCCGCCAGCATGTCGGCGTGCCGCTCATCGCCGGTGGCCAGGTACAGGTTGATCAGATACGCCGGAGCGTGGTCGCCGATGGAGTTCCAGTTCTTGCGCGACCGGTTGGGCCCGAGCGACTCGTGGTGCGGGCTCAGCGTGATCGGGTCGATGTGGGAGAAGTAGCCGCCGTGGGTGGGATCGTGAAAGAACCGATGGAACAGCCGCAGCGTCGCGTCGATGTCCGCGGCGATCCGCGGGTCGCCGGTGACCCGGTAGGTCTGCGTGGGGCCGACCAGCGCGTAGATCTGTTCATAGGCCGGGATCGCATCGTAGTCGTCGCCGAACTCGGAGGTGAACATCTTCTCCTGCACCGTGCCGCGCACGTCGATACCGTGGTACCAGTAGACGACGTCGTCGTCGCGGTCCACGAAACGCATGTGCGCGCGCAGGTACTCGGTGCCGCGCTCGGCCACCCGCAGGAAGTCCTCCTCGCCGGTGAGCAGGTGGGCCGTGGCCATGCCGTAGACCAGCCGGGAGATCGTGTCGGTCTCCTGGACGTGGTGGTCGCTCTTGTCCCCGCCGAGCCGCAGCATGGTGCGGTAGTCGGCGTAGTCGACCGGGTCGGTGGCGCCGAACTGGGCACGCCGGTAGAACCTCGCCAGCTCGCCGAGCTGCCGCGTCCACCAGCCGCGCTCCTCGAAGGCGTACTCGTCGACGCCGTGGCCGAGGAAGATCAGCTGCTTGGCCTCGAACTCGGTGCCGCCAGCCTGCGGGTAGAAGATGCCGTAGGCGAACAGCCGGCGGCCCGGCTCGAGCAGCTCGACCAGCTGCCCGCTCGCGTCGGCGTAGGGCTCGCCGAGGTTGCGCAGGAACTGCGCGCCGGTCGTGCCGGTCAGCCGGGCCCGAACCGGGCGCCCGTCGGACGTGCGCAGGTCCAGGAGTCCCTGCCCGGCGTCGTACCCGACCACCCGGCCGGCGACCAGGTCGGAGAAGGCGAAGTCGAGCGAGGTCATCGAGGATCCTCCACTGTCTACGGATGACTTCTCAGTCGGCGGAACCTGGACGCGGTGCGGGCGGTGACCAGGTCGATGATCGTGCGGGCGAAGAGGTGGCAGTGGTCGGCGCTGCGCGCGGTGACCAGGTCACGGTCCACCACCACGTCCTGGTCGGTGTAGACCGCGCCCATGTTGCGCACGTCGGCGAGCAGGTTCACGTGCGCGGTCACCCGGCGACCCCGTACCACCTCGGCGATCGGCGAGACCAGCCACATGCCGTGGCAGATGATCCCCTTGAGCACCGAGGGGCGATCGAACGCACGCCGCAGCAGGCGCACCGCCGGTGCGAGCCGGGTGGCGTCCTCGGTGTAGCGCAACCGGTCGGCCACCATCCCGGACGGCACGATCAGCACGTCCAGCTCTGCCAGTCGCCGGTCGTCCAACTCGTCGACGTCACTGTCCACTGTGAACGGAAGGTGGTACTCGTGGCCGGTGAAGGTGAGCGACTCGTTGCCCCACAGGCGGGTCACGTACCGCACCGTGGCGCCCTCCTCGGCGAAGCGGCGCTGGTAGTAGTGTAGCTCGGGCTCGACGTAGTCGCTCTCCAGCATGATCGCGACGGTGCGACCGGCAAGCGCGCCGCCCTCGCGTGGAACGAACTGGTTCACCTGACTCCTCCCCGTCGTGCGTGCTACTCGATGACCAGGTCGACCAGGTACGGACCGGAGTGGGCGAGCATCCGGCGCACCGCCGCGGTCACCTCGCCCGACTTCTCCACCCGCTCGCCGGCCACACCCATGGACCGTGCCAGCTCGACGAAGCCGATCGCCGGGTCACCGAGGTGGAACGCATCCGGGTAGGCGTGCGCGGGCAGGCCACGCTCGGCGCGGTACTGGTCGAGGTTCAGGTCGAGCAACCGGTACCGGTCGTTGTCGCAGATCACGAACTTCGCCGCGACGCGGTACCGCGCGGCGGTCCACAACGCCTGGATGGTGTACATGCTGCCGCCGTCGCCGGTGAACCCGACCACCTCGGCGTCCGGCCTGGCGATCTTGGCGCCGATCGCGCCGGTGATCCCGACGCCCAGCGACCCGCCCCTGGTCTGGAAGTAGTTGCCGGGCACGCGCGGCGGAAGCTGGCGAACCAGGTCCGGCGACGCGGTCAGCGCCTCGTCGAACACCACCAGGTCCGGCCCGGCCTGCTCGGCCAGCGCCGCGGCGAACAACCGCATCAACGGGTCGTCGGCGGTGACAGGTGGGGCGGCCCACGACCGGCGGGGGAGGGACGCCGGTCGCGATGCCGCCCCGGCATCGGCGAGCGCACCGGCCAGTGCCGCGAGCGTCGGCTTCGGATCGGCGACCAGCGCGACGTCCACCGGGTGGTTCTTGCCGATCTCGTAGTCGTCGAGGTCGATGTGCACGACAGTCGCGTCCGGCCGGAACGGGTTCTCCAGCAACGGGAAGACCTCTGGGAACACGTACGTGCCGACGATCAGCACTGTGTCGGCGTCCGCCACCCTCGGTTCGCTCACCGTGCCGAACATATGGCCCATCTGCCCGCGGTAGAGCGGATGCGTGCCGGTCATGTTCAGCTCGGAGTCGTTGACTCCCCACACCGGCGCGTTGACCAGTTCGGCCACCCTGGCCAGCTCGGCCTGCGCGCCGGCCTCGGCGACACCGTCGCCGATGAGGATCACCGGGTTGCGCGCACCGGCGAGTGCCCGTGCGGCGCGGTCCAGCTCCGCCGGTACCGGCAGCACACTGCGGCTCGGGATCGTCGTGGCCACGGCGGTCTCGGTGGTCGGCTGGTCGAGGACGTCCATCGGCAGCGCCACGAACACCGGGCCGCGCGGCGGGGTCATGGCGAGTTTGACCGCTCTGCGCAGGACGCGCAGCAGCGAGCCGGGGTGCAGTACACGCGTGGCGTACTTGGTGACCGGCCGCGCCATCGCGACTAGGTCGGCCGCCATCTGCGCGTCGAGCGCGTCGTACCGCACCCCGGCCTCGCCGGCGACCACCACGAGCGGCGAGTGGCCGCGCATCGCCTGGTACAGCATGCCGATCCCGTTGCCGAGACCGACGCCGGCATGCAGTTGCACCAGCGCGGGGCCGCCGGTCGCACGGGCGTACCCGTCAGCGATGCCCACCGCGGTGGCCTCCTGCAACGCCAGGACGTACCGGAAGTCCGGCACGTCCCGCATGGCGTCCAGAAAGCCCTGCTCCACGGTGCCCGGGTTGCCGAACATCACGGTCAGGCCGTCCGCGGCGAACTGCTCGAAGATCGCTTCCCGGCCCGGTCGCGCGGTCATGGTGGTGGCATCCATCTCGCTACCAACCGAAGCGGAGGAGGCCGTGCTCCAACACCTCGACCAGCTTTTCGCCGGCGAGGAAGGAGTCCGGCGTGGACCGCGCCGTGATGAACGGGTAGTCGACGATGACCGAGGTCTCCTTGCCGACGTTGCCGTGGTACCGCCCGTCCGGTCCGGTGGCGTCGCGGAGGATGTACTCCAGCGGGTACGGCGGCGGGCCCATGTTGAAGTCCACCCCGATGAACCCGGTACCGTCCTTGTAGTCGTACTCCTTGCAGTGCCCGGTGACGTGCTTGCCCCAGATGAGGCTCGCCCGGTCCTCCCAGTCGCGCGCGAAGGCCAGCGGCGCGACGCCGTAGCACTCGCCGACGATCGGCTTGTCCGCGCGGTGGAAGGCGAGGATCAGCTCGTGCAGCCGGCCGTTGTTGGCCAGGTCGACGATCGGGCCGCTGCCGCCGACGATGACCAGGGCGTCGTACCGCTGGACGTCCTTGTCCAACTGGGACAGTTCTCGGTGGTACGCCTCGATCAACCGCAGGAAGTTGGGTTCGCTGTTGTACGGCCGGTCGGGGATCCAGTCGGCGAGGCTGACCGGGCTGTCGAGCCGGGCGGACTCGTCCAGCTCACGGGCGGCGACGGCCACCTCGGGTGTGGTCACCGAACGGCCGAGCGGTGGGTCGATGTAACCGGGGTCCAGGCTGGGCGGCAGCGCCTGCGGGCGCTTGCCGGTCGGGGTGGCGAAGACCGTCTGGTAGCCGCGCTCGTCGCACGCGACTACCGGTCCCAGCAGCTCCTCCCCCCAGTACCCGTACTCGGACAGGACGAACAATATTTTCTTCGACATAGGTGCTCCCGGCGATGAAGTCGTGGGAAGTACTCACGAACGAGTCAAACAACTCATGCCGTGCGACCGCCACGATCCGACGATTCCACGGGGATACTGCGTGCTTTTCACGAAACAGCGGAGCGGCGGTAGTTTTTAGTTGCGACGGTGTCGGCCGTGGCGCTTCACTCCGGACGGAATCGAATTTTTCCGCGAGGAGGTTCGTATGAGTATCCCGACACAGCAGGCGCTCACCGAGGAGCGGGTGCGTGCCATGGCGCGGGACTGGTACCAGGCACTGGACCGCCACGACCCGGTCGAGGACGTGCTGCCCTACCTGGTCACCGACGGCCTGGTCATGGTGTTCCCAGAGGCCACGCTGCGCGGCCTGGATGACTTCCGCGGCTGGTACCGCACGGTTACCCACCGGTTCTTCGACGAGGTGCACGAGCTGGACGAGGTGACCGTGCGCTTCGACGAGGCCGGCGTGGCCCACACGCGGGTGGTGGTCCGCTGGGAGGCCACGGTCTGGGACGCGCCGGCGGCACGCAGCACCTGGCTCGGCTTCACCGCGACCCAGACCTGGGAGGTCGTCGCCGGGGACGGTGTGCCGAAGATCCGCCGCTACGTCGTTGACGAGCTCGACCCGATGCCCGGCTCCGCCGCCCTGTAATCGAGAAGGAGACCGACATGAGTGACCTGACCATCCAGCGCGTGCATCGGGCCTACGACGCACTGGGCTCCGGCGACATCGACCGGGCGCTGGAGTACTGGGACCCGGCCGTCCGGTTCCTCACCCCCGGCAACCACACCTACGCAGGCTGGCACGAGGGCATCGAGGCCTTCATGGCCTTCATGGCCAAGGTGGACGAGATCTCCGCCGGCACCTTCCGGATGGAACCGTACACGGTGCTGGTCAACGCGGCCGACGGCTACTCCGTCGACGTGAACAAGACCTACGCCACCCGCTCCCACGCCGCGCCCGGCGGGGTATCGCCGTACCTGGAGCTGGAGATCGAGGGGCTGCACGTCCTGAAGTGGGAGAACGGGCGCGTGGTCGAGGGTCGCGGCGCCATCTTCGGCGACGGCATGACCCGGTTCAACCAGTGGTGGTCGCCGTTGAACCCGGACGGCACCCGGGTCGTGGTCTGAGGAGGCCTGCATGGTCCGCTGGTCCCACGTCGCGCTCAACTGCGGCGACCTCGACACCACTGAGAAGTTCTACACCGAGCTGTTCGGCTTCCACCGTGCCAACGAGTTCACCGTCGGCAGCATGTCGATCGTGTTCCTCCGGTTGGGTGACGCCCGCCTCGAGCTGTTCTGCGACCCCGCGGCCGCGCCGCAGGCGCCGGGAACCGCCGGGCAGGACGGGCCGGACGTCCGGGGCACGGTGCGGCACGTGGCCTTCCAGGTCGACGACCTCGCGAAGTTCCTGGCCGGTCCGGCGGCGACCGCCGAGGTCACCCTCGGCCCGCTGGACTTCGCCGAGTTCATCCCGGGCTGGCGGACGGTCTGGCTGCGCGACCCGGACGGCGTGGTGGTGGAGGTCAGCCAGGGCTACCGGGACGCAGCCGCGTACCCGTGATGGTGGCACTGCCAATACCACGACAAGTCCGTTCTGTTTGCCGGCGGCACGTGCGACGCACGATGTGCGTGTCCGTTGGTCGAACTTCCGACATCCGTGTGGAGGCTCCCCGTGAGTAGCACCACGAACTCGCCACCCGTCGTCCCGGCGGCGGCGATCGAGCAGCCGTCCTGGAAACGCTGGATAGCATTGCCGGTCGTGCTCGTCGGCACTTTCATGACAATTCTCGACTTCTTCATCGTCAACGTCGCCATTCCGTCGGCGCAGGCGGACCTGAATGCCAGCGACGCGCAGGTGCAACTGGTCGTCGCGGGTTACGGCGTCACCTATGCCGCCGGCCTGATCACCGGCGGCCGGCTCGGTGACCTGTACGGCCGGCGCAGGATATTCGCCATCGGCCTGGCCACCTTCACGGCGGCGTCGTTCCTGTGCGGCGTGTCGGTCAGCGCCGACATGCTGGTGGCGTCGCGCATTCTGCAGGGGCTCACCGCGGCACTGATGTTCCCGCAGGTGCTGTCGATCATCAACGTCACCTACACCGGCCCGGACCAGCCTCGCGCGTTCGCCGGGTTCGGCGCAGCACTCGGCCTCGCCACCGTTGGCGGCCAGGTGATCGGCGGGCTGCTGATCGCCGCGAACGTGTTCGACCTCGGTTGGCGGGCCTGCTTCCTGGTCAACCTGCCGGTCGGGCTGGTCGCGCTGGCACTGCTGCGGCGCGTTGTCCCGGAGTCGCGTTCGGACACCGCACGGCGCCTTGACCTGGTGGGTATGGCGATCGTCACGCCCGGCATGCTGTTGCTGCTGATACCGCTGGTGGAAGGCAGGCAGGCCGGCTGGCCCGTGTGGAGCTGGGTCTGCCTGGTCCTCGGTGTACTGGTGCTGTGCGGGTTCGCCCGCCACCAGCTGGCACTGTCCCGCCGGGGTGGCACGCCGCTGGTCGAGCCCGGCCTGTTCGGCTCGCCGTCGTTCCGGGTCGGGCTCGCCACGGTGTTCAGCGTGTATGCGGGAATGGCGTCGTTCATGCTGGTGATCGCGCTGTACGTGCAGCACGGCTTGCACTATTCGCCGCTCAAGGCGGGTCTGGTGTTCCTGCCGATGGGGGTGGCGTTCTTCCTCACCTCCAGCAACGCGGCCAAGTTCATCCGCCGGTTCGGCCGTCGCACGCTCACCATGGGTGGGCTGCTGTTGGGCAGCGGCGAGGTCGGCCTGCTGGTCGTCACCTCGGACGCGGGCGAGAACCTCAACATGCCGCTGTACCTGGTGTTCATGGCGATCGCCGGTGCCGGCATCGGGATGGTCGGCGCGCCGCTGCTGTCCCAGGTGCTGGCCGGCGTGGACAAGCAGTACGCCGGATCGGGTGCCGGTGTGGTGTCCACCGCGCAGCAGCTGTCCGGCGCGTTGGGCGTGGCGATCATGGGCATCGTCTTCTTCGGTGCCGTCGGTGTGGGTTCCGGGCCGGCCGTCTACGGGCGCGCCTTCGCCGACGGACTCATCTACCTGCTGGTGCTGGCGGTGACCCCCGCGGTGATCCCCATGCCGAACCGCTGGTGGGCGCCGAGACCGGTCGAGGCGCCGGTCGGCTGACCCGGGTGCCGGCCGTCCCGGCCGGCACCCGCTCTCGAGGCTTTCCAGGGAGTTGGACCAATGTCGGACTACACGGACATCATCATCGGCGCGGGTTCCACCGGCGCGGTCATCGCCGCGCGGTTGTGCGAGCACGACGACCGGCGGGTGCTGCTGATTGAGGCGGGCCCGGACTACCCGGACGTCGACGACCTGCCGGAGGACCTGCGCAACGGGCTCTACCCGTCGTTCATCGACCACGACTGGGGTTACCAGGCAGAGGCGGTGCCCGGCCGGATGATCCCGCTGGCGCGCGGCAAGGTGGTCGGTGGCTGTTCGGCGATCAACACGTCGCTGGCCGTGCGGCCGGACCCGATCGACTTCGAGGAGTGGGCGGGTCTCGGCAACGACGGCTGGACCTGGCAGGACGTGCTGCCGTACTACGTCAAGCTGGAGGACGACCGGGACTTCGGCGAGCCCCACCACGGCAAGGGCGGCCCGATCCCGGTGTGGCGCTGGCGCGACGAGCAGCTCAACCCGTTGCAGCGGGCGCTGCTGGACGCCTGCAAGGAGTTGGGTTACCCGGAGGTCACCGACCACAACGACCCGGCGGCCACCGGCGTCGGTCCGCTCGGCACCAACCAGGTGGACGGGCTGCGGATCTCTACCGCGATCGCCTATCTGGGGCCGGTGCGCAAGAACGAACGCCTGGAGATCCGGCCGGAAACGCTGGTCGACAAGATCCTGTTCGACCAGGGCAGGGCGGTCGGCGTCGAGGTGACCACCGCCGGGCGCACCGAGCGGGTGTACGGCGACCGGATCGTCCTGTCCGCCGGCGCGATCGGCACGCCCGCGATCCTGATGCGCTCCGGCATCGGGCCCGCGGACAAGCTCGCCGGGCTGGGTGTTCCGGTGGTGGCCGACCGGCCGGGTGTGGGGCAGCACCTCAAGGACCACCCGACCTGCCTGGTGACGTTCCGGCCGCGACCGGGCGTCTACGACGATTCCCTTCCGGTGGTGCAGATCATGCTGCAGTCGACCTACACCGGTTCGGCAGAGCGCAACGACATGCAGGTCTACCTGTTCAGCCACGTGGACCTGAACGGGTTCGCGGCCGGGCTGCGCGACCAGATCGGCACCGACAAGGTCTTCATGATCTCCGCGGGGGTCGAGCGCCCACTGTCCACCGGGGAGGTGTCGATCGACTCGACCGACCCGGGGGAGCCGCCGAGGATCCGCTACAACTTCCTCGACCACCCGGAGGACCGGCGCCGGATGCGGGAGGGCATGCGGCTGGCCTGGAAGATCGCCAGCACCCCCCAGCTGGCCCTGTTCTCCACCGGGCAGATGGTGCCCGGCCCGGATGTCATGAACGACGACGACGCGCTGGACGAGTTCATGTTGTCCACGGTGGACAATCACTGCCACCCGATGGGTACCGCCCGGATGGGGCCCGCGGACGACCCGCACGCGGTGGTGGACGCCCGGTGCCGCGCGCACGGCGTGCCCAACCTGTGGGTCGCGGACGCGTCCGTCATCCCGGTCACTCTGCGCGCCAACGGAAATTTGACCTGCATCATGCTCGGCGAGCGGGTCTCCGAGTGGCTTGGACAGCCGACCTGAGCCGGGCTCGCGCGGGTGCGCGGACGCCGCGCACCCGCCTTTCCACCCCGAGAGAAACGGATGCACCATGCTGTTGCGGACCGAGACCGCGCCCGAGATCGGCCTGTTCGCCCTCAACGGCGGCGAGACCGTGTGCGACCCGGCTGACATGCGGCGGATCGCGGTACTGGCCGAGGAGCTCGGTTACGAGTCGCTGTGGATGGGTGAGCACCCGGTGCTGCCGGTGCCGCCGCCACCCATAGGCTGGTTCCACCCCGGCTACGTGCTGGGTGACCCGCTGACCACGCTGTCCCACCTCGCCGCGGTGACGACCCGGATCCGGCTGAGCACCGGCGTAATGCTGTTGCCGCTCCGCAACCCGGTGATCACTGCCAAGCAGGTGGCCACGGCCGACGTGTTGTCCGGCGGGCGGATCACGTTGGGCATCGGCATGGGCTACATCCGAGCCCAGGCGGATGCGGTCGGCGTGCCGTTCACCGGACGCGCCGACCGCGGCCGTGAGTACCTGGAGGCGATGCGTGCCCTCTGGTACGACCAGTCACCCGTGCGCTACCAGGGCGAGCACGTCAACCTCGACGGGATCGAGGCGTACCCGCGCCCGGTGCAGCCGGACCTGCCGGTCGTGGTCGGCGGGCACACGGCCAAGGCGTTGCGGTTGGCCATCACCCACGGCCACGGCTGGTTCGGCTTCGGGCTCACCCCGGCGATGGTCGATGCCACGCTGCGCCAGCTCAACGACCTGGCAGGCAGGGTGAGCAGGCCCGAGTCGCTCGGCCCGCTCACCATCACCGTGTCACCGCCACGGGGCGGCGTGGACAAGGACACCGTGGCGCGGTACCGGCGGGCCGGCGTGCATCGCCTCGTGCTCTGGTCACCGCCGAACCTGCCGGTCGACGAGCTGGCCGGCTACGTGCGCGAGCACGCCGCGTTCGTGCCACCGAAGTAGACAACCCGATTTCCTCCCGGAGACAACCATGGCCGCAGCAGCGCCCACTCAGAACGCGTTACGCCTACCCTCGCTGACCGGCATGCGGATCATCGCAGCCGGCATGATCTTCTTCTTCCACGCCCAGTTCGAGTCGATCTTCACCAACCACACCACCACCAGTATCTACAACGGACTGCTGGGCCAGGGTGGACCGACCGGCGTCGGCTTCTTCTTCATCCTCAGTGGTTTCGTGCTCACGTGGTCGGCGCGGCAGGACGACACGCCACGTCGCTTCTGGCGGCGGCGCATCGCCAAGATCTACCCCAACCACGTGGTCACGTTCCTGGCCGCGGGTGTCCTGCTGCTGGCGACCGTGCAGACGATCCACCTCGGTCCGGCGCTGGCCAACCTGTTCCTGCTGCAGGCGTGGACGCCGAACCTGTCTGTGACGCTGAGCATGAACCCGGTGGCCTGGTCGCTCTCCTGCGAAGCGCTGTTCTACCTGCTGTTCCCGTTCCTCCTGCGCCGGGTGCTGCGCATCCGGCCGGAGCGGCTGTGGCTCTGCGCGTTCGTCCTCCTGGCGCTGATGTGGCTGGTGCCCACCGTCGTCAGTCTGCTCCCGCTGCCGACCGACGGCCCGCACATCCCGTGGCGCAACGTCTCGCAGTGGCAGTTCTGGCTCGCCTACACCTTCCCGCCGGTGCGCGCGCTGGACTTCGTGCTCGGCATGGTGATGGCGCGGATCGTGCTCTCGGGCCGGTGGATCAACCTGCGGCTGGCGCCCGCGCTGGTGCTGCTACTCGCCGGCTTCCTCGCCGCCGGCGTGGTGCCGACGCTCTACCGCATGGTGGCGATCACCGCTCTGCCGATGGCTCTGGTCATCCCCGCCGCTGCCACCGCGGACGTGCGTGGCGACCGATCGTTCCTGCGGCGCCGCACGTGGGTGTGGCTGGGGGACATCTCGTTCGCCTTCTATCTGTGGCATCGCCTGGTGCTCAAATACTGCCACATGCTCGTCGGATCGACCCACAAGTGGTCGACGCTGCCGGGTCTGGGCATGCTGCTGCTCGCACTGGCCATCACGATCGGACTGTCGCACCTGCTGTACAAGTTCGTCGAGGTGCCGCTGATGCGCCGGCTGGCCAAACCACGGCCGCGGCGAACGGAGGCCGTCGCCACCCCGCCGCCGGCGCCGTCCGAGACACCCGCAGGATGACCGGCGTAGCGAGGGCTCCGTTCGTCATGCCGCTCAGTGGGCGGCCGGCAGCCCGCTGGGACAATGCGCAGCACCAACACGGGCACGTCGACGCCGGTCGACATGACGACGGTGCCGAGGCGACCTCGCGCGGTGGGCCCCGGTCACCGTCCGAAGCCTGGTCGCGTCGGCAGAAGCGCGACCGGTCGGAGTGTCACTCCTTCGGCACGAGGCGCAGGGAGATCGAGTTGATGCAGGAGCGCTGGTCGGTGGGAGTGGGGTAGCCCTCGCCCTCGAAGACGTGGCCCAGGTGGGAGTGGCAGTTGACGCACAGGACCTCGACGCGGCCCGAATGTCGCCACACGCACTGACAGGCAAGTTGAATGGTGCATGTCACCCGGGAACGATCGGTGTGTTGACGAGGAGGTCGAACACCAGTCCGCTCGAGCCTTGGCCGCGGCCCTCGCCTCGCTGGGCGGACAGCCAGACCACCGCGCGGCCGTCGGCCCAGCGGGTGCGGTTGTAGGCTACGGACAGGCGGGTGCCGGCCTGTGGCACCTCCTCCTCGTTGACGAAGTACCACTCGTCACGGTCGAAACCCTCGCGTAGCAACGTTGTTCTCGGAGGCACCGGCTCGACGTCCAGTGCGCTGGGCATTGCCGCGCGTTGGAGTTGGATCTCGCGGTTGTCGCGGTCGACATGGACGGGGATGAACGGAATCCAGTGTTCCGGGATGGTGTTCAACGCCGCGTAGGACAGTGCGGCGCGGGGTGGGTCCGTGACGACCGGCGTCCCTGCCTGCCTGCGGCGGTATGCCAGCATCTCCGCGGCTGCCTCGCTGCCTCGGTGCGGGTCGCCGGTGGGCAGGCGGACGGTTTGTTCGATGCCCCACACCAGGTTCGCGTTCTCGTCGCGGATCATCAGGACCTCTTCCAGCGGCGGACCGACCGCGACCTTCGGCACGCTCGGTGGGAGGACCATGTCGGTGTCCGCGGGAACGTCGTCGACTCCGATGGTGTCCAATGTGTACATCGACCAGCGTTGCCAGTCCTCGTCGAAACCCTGGCCCGCCGGCTTGACCCACTGGCGGATGCCGAACACGTCGGTGACCGCCAGGCCGCGGATCCGCGCGACCGTGCCTGCCGGCAGGTCGCACGGCACCTGGTACCAGTCGTTGCTGAATACCAGCGCGAACTCCAGGAACACCAGCCTGGCCAGGTCGGTGCTGTCGGGGTGGACGGCGGCGAAGTTGGTCTTCCCGTCCTCCAGCGCCCACCAGCGGGGCAGTGGCATGCCGGAGTAGCGAACGGGTGCCGGGAATACCGTCCTGGATATCGTCGACTCCGGCGGTTTCGCCCCACCGAGAGGGTTGCCGGTCTCGATGGAGAACGCGTGCCAGTCGAGCTCGCCGCCGGGATACTCCTGTGATGTCAGGGTTTTCTCCGCACCGCCCGGCATCGTGGCGGCTACGGAGAAGCGGTGCTCCAGCCGGCGTGGGTCCCAGGCGGTGTTTCCCTCCGGTCGGTCCGGGGTGACGCCCGTCGGCTGGTCGATCAGCGCGTCGAACCAGGAGACGAGCCGCGTGCCCGCACTGTTGAGCTTGTTCCGGTCGAGGTCCAGGCCCAGCAACGTGGTGATACCCGCCGCGGCCGCGCCGCCACCCTTCACGTGCAGGTACAGCTCGTACCCGTCCATGCTGCGCCCGGCGACGGCCTGCATCGTGGCCCACACGGTCGGGTTGGCGCGCTGTGTCACGTCGGCGGCCGTTGGCGGCTTTATCGGGTACTTGGTGGTGTACTGCTCCCGGTAGTCGGAGAGTTGGCCGAGCAGCCCGACCTGGCCGAGTAGTTTGAACCAGCGGTGGCCGATCGCGAGCCGCAGGTCGAAGCCGATCTTCTCGGTGCCGTAGGTGAAACGCAGCTGCCGCCGTTCCACGACCGTCTCCAGTGGGCTGTCGGTTGGTATCAGGTCCTCCGGGGCGCCGTCGAACGACCGGAACCGGGTCGGCCGTGACGGTGTGACCGAGTAGGTGACGGTCACCGGTGAGCCGCCGTCCGTGCCGCGGAACTCGCCGAGCTGCCACTGCCGGGAGAGCATCCACAGTGGATCTCGCACCTCCGCGCGCAGTGCGCGGCCGAAGTCGGCGGTGCGTGGGCGGCCTTCCAACCGGTTCCACACACCGGCGTCGGGGAACTCTGTCATTGGCCTGCCCTCCAACGAAGGTTGGCGACGCCGAGATCGGTGGCCCGGGTCGCCGGCAGCACGGTCGCGGGGAGCAGGTGCGCGAACGCCGTCGCACCGAGATGTGCCGGCTCGACCGCACGGGTCTTCGCCAGCTCGAACGTCTCCGTGATCGCGTCGACCAGCTCGGCGGACGCCCACTGGCCGCCTGCCGTCCGCACCGGCGGCACGACCAGCAGCATCGCTTGCGGTGGCTCCGAGTCCGGTCCGTTGTGGTGCACGGCGATGCCCGTGGTCTCGCGTTCGGCGGGGATCACCTCGGTCCACTCGTCCAGGAGGAGCCCGCACTGTACGTCGCCGTTCAGGGTGGCCGCGTAGTGCGCGGTGAACAGCAGCCGGTCCTCGTTGAGCTGGTTGGGCAGGTTCGGGTCCTTCGCGAACTCCAGGCCGAGCCAGTGGTCCTTCGGCACGTACGGGAACTGGACGGGCGTCAGCTCTGGTTCCGACCAACCGAGGATGCCGGTGCCCAGCAACCCACCCGGCCCGAGCAACGCGTCCGAGAGCAGCACGGTCTGCTCCCACAGCCGCGGCTTCTCACGCACTCGCGCGAGCCCGTGCAGCCAGTCGTCGACCGGGAAGTCCCTGGCAGGCTTGAGATGCGCGAGCAGTTTTCCGCTGTCGGTGCGGGCCTTGCGCCACTGGTCGATGACCGGCGTCGCCGTGAACTGGGGCACGGACAGGACATCCTCGCCGAGCAGGGCTTTCAGCGCGTCGGTCCCGGCGCGGACCCGGTCCGGTCCGGGGGCGGCCGAGTCGTAGAGGCCCAGCGCCGTCTCCGCGGCGATGCGTCGTGCGTCGAGTTCGTCCTTCAGCTTTCGTCCGCGTGTCAGCAGGTCCAGGCCGAAGGCCACGACGCGGTCCTGGAAGGGTTTCAGGTCGAGGCCCTGCGCGTCGAACTCGGCGGGCGGCAGCTTTGCCGCGACGTCCGTGAGCAGTCCGCTCACCGTGGTCTTGCTGGTGCCGGCCAGCTGGCTCAACACGTTGACGCGGTTGGCGAACGTGTTCCGGAGGTTCCGGACCCGGGTGCGCATCTGTTGGGCCGTCTGGGTTCGCGGTCCCGGCTTGGCGGTGAGCAGCCGCTCGGCCTTCTCCAGCAGCTGGAACCGGGGCTCCTCCGGTTTCTGCGGAAGGTCGTCCTCCTGGTCGATCAGCACGGTCGCGGCGGCGAGGGCGTCGGCCATGCGGGCCGCCAGTACCGCGACGGCCGCCAGGATGTCGCCGAACACCCCGCCACGCCACTGCGCGAGCTCACCCCAGCCGCTGCGCAACAGACCGAAGCCGGCCGAGGTCACCGCCAGCTTCGCGTACCGGGTCAGGAAGTTGTCGATCCCGGCCAGCACATCGGGCCGGGAGGGCTCTGCGGCTTCCGGATAGAGCGCACCGAGATCGCTGACGTAGATCGTCACGTTCTTGATCAGGTCCTTGATGGACGCCAGCACGGCGAGCGGCCGGTCCTTGGGCAGTGTGATGGCGTCGTCGGCGGCGCGGTTGACGGCGGCGCTGCCCGCTGCGGGCACCAGGTCGCTCTGGCGCAGGGGCCGGGCCGTGGTCAGCAGCGTGCGCACGGCCGCGACCAGCGGCGAGAGCTCGAAGAAGGTGGTCTTGTCCTTCACTCTGGTCGTGTACTCGATGTGCAGCTCGACGTCCGGCCGCGGCGTCGACTCCTCGATGACCACGCCGAGGATCCGGTCGTCCAGGTCGGTCATCGCGGCCTGGTCTGCCGGGCGCAGCGCCCACAGCAGGTCGATCGGCGCCAGTCCGGCCTCCGCCTGGGTGACCGTCTGGCTGTGGGCCTCGCCCTCGTCGTCGTGCCACGTCACGAGTGCCACGACGTTCGTGGACTTCGGCAGCACCGCCGGCAGCCAGGCGTTGACGGCCGGCTCGGCCTGCACGCGGGGCTTGTTGTGGCCGAGCACCGGCGCGCCGTCGTCCGGGTCGACGTCCGGGTCGAACTGCACGGCCAGCCGGTGGGTGAGGGTGGTCCCGCTGCGCGGCGTCTCCACGACTGACGGAGCGGGCGGGAGTCCTTCCTTGGCGTACGCGTCCAGCGCAGCCGACGCGCGTTCGGTGTTGCCCTGCAGTGCCTGGTGGGCGCCTTCGGCGACGGCCACGTCGGCGACCGCGTCCAACGTGTTGCGCAACGCGTTCACGACGGCCCGGATGTGGCCCTTCGTGGTGGTGTCCGCGTGCTCCAGGTCCTCGTACCCGAACGGGTAGTCGTCCGGGTGCTCGGTGCCCGGCGGGGCGTTGTCGCGCAAGGCGTTGACATGTCGCAGCAGGGCCAGCCCGTGGATCACGTTGCGGGCCTCGACCTGCTCGATGGGCGTCGACACCGCCGGGTCGGTCGGCTCCGGGACTGTCTCGTCAATCTTGTTGGCGCGCAAGGGAAACTTCAGACGCAGTCCCGCGATGTACTTGTCGAGCCCCGCGGCCCGGTCGTGCAGCGCCCGTTCGAAGCGGTAGCCGAGCAGCGCGCCGAGTGACTGCCCCTGACGCATCCCGTCCGCGATCGTTAGCGCGAGCCGGACGCGTTCCGAGCTGAGGTTGACCGCGAACACGTTGGGTTTCGCGATGTCGGCATTCGCGAGGTAGCCGGCCCGCAACACGGCGGCGGTGCGCGCGTGCGCGGGCGACGGGCTGTGGACGTACCCCGCGTTCTGCCTGTCATGCGGGAGTTCGGCGGCGCCGAAGACGCCCGTGAGGTCGGCGGGCACGGGGGCCATGTCCACGGGGTCGACGTTCCGTCTGACGTGCTCGAGCCAGCCATAGGCGCCGAGGTGTAGGCCGCGGGTCGGCTGGCCGGTGCCGTCGGGGCCGTACCGCATCTCGGCCAGCCGCTCGTTGACCAGCCCGAGCCGCCACGCGTCCAGGCGGTAGGTGGCGCAGTCGAGGTGCTCCGCGAACAGCCGCTCCAGCCGCGCGGTCGGTAGCTTGGCCAGGTCCTTGAGCGCCGTGACCTGCTCGGCCTTCTCCTCGGGGGTCGCTTCCGTGGCTGCCAGCAGGACCGCGTGCCGCGCGAGCAGATACAGCAACGCGGCGGGTGGCAGGTCGTCCGGGAAGCCCTGCTCGTTCAGGATCGTGGCTGGATCGCTCTCGGCGAGCCAGGTCAGGTAGTCGCGGCTGTCCGTGGTGTACGGCCGGATCCGGTCCTTTTCGGACAGCGGTCGGTCGTCGACCACCGGCGCGACCATGGGCTCGGCCGCGTCCGCGAACACCCGCAGCATGGCGTCGGGGTCGGCGTCCCGCGTGACACCCAGTCGGGTGAGCAGGTCCCGGACCGGGGCGGCGGCGTGGGCCACGGCCGCCGTCAGTGGATCGTCTCCCACGGGACTCTGGGCGTAGCGGAAGTGGTACTCGACCGATGTCGGGTGCAACGCGACGACGTCCAGCAGGACCTGGTGCCGGTCGGTGCCCTCGAGCGTGTCGAGGTTGGAGACGTGTTCGAGCGCGGCGTGCCAGTCTTCCGCCGCCGCCTTCAGCATGTCGTTGAGCGCGGTCCGGTGCGTCGCGGTGGCGGGGAAGGCGAGCCGGGAGAACACGGTCGTCGGCAGGATCCCGTACGGCTGGCGGCCTATCTTCACCGCGGGCAGCGGCCCCCGGCCGGATATGTTGGCGAGGAAGAACTTCCGGGTCTCGGCGATCTCCTCCGGGGTGAGCACGCCGTTGAGCAGTGCCGGTAGGAAGTAGCCCCACGTCGCCGGCCACAGGGCGGTGTTCGCGGCCCACGCCTCGCGCCGGTCGGTGCCCGCCGCGTTCGGCACGCCGGTCAGCACGGCCGGGTCGAGCCCGAGCAGTTCGGCGAACCACTGCCCGTCGGTCCTGGTGGTCCAGTCGCCTGCCGTGGCGGCGAACCCGGCCACCGTCGCCAGGCCTGCGTCGGCCTCGGCCTTCGGGTCCTGTCCGGCCGGCCGTTCCTCGGAGTTGTTGGTCGGTGTGCCCTGCGGCAGCAGGCTGAACCCGGACGGGCTACGCAGTTGGTCGGTGAGCAGGCCGGCGAACGCAGTTGCGCTCTGCTGGGGAGTCGCCTGTTCGCGGAGCCCGAGCACGACGATCCGGTCGACGCCCTCGCGGAAGGCGTCCTTGAGCTCGACCTTGATGCCCATGCCCGCGGTGACGGCCTCGTCGAAGTTGGTCAGCCAGAGCAGGGCAGGCGGCATGTTCAGCGTGCCGGTCTTCTCGTTGATCTTGAGCTGGGTCTCGGGTGGCTCGTTGGGACTCGGGCTCACCGCCAACCCCTGGCGCACGGGACCGCCGGATTCCGTGAATACGAGCGTGTCGCCTTTGTACCCGAACGCCGTGAACCTGTCGGGAAGCAGTGCCGCGGTGGCGGCCACGGTCCAGGACTGCGCCGCGAACTGCCCCGCCGTTGGCGTCGGCAACACGAGGAAGGCCACCACGACCACGTCGCCAGGGGTGGCGGGTGCGGCGTCCGCACCGGACGGTCGTCGTGCCTTGATGGCGGCCGCCTTGGCGCCGACGGCGGCGAACAACTGGATCTCGGCCGCACGCAGCTTCCCCCGGTCGCCGTGTGCGCCCCACACGGCCGTCCAGTACGTGGTTGCGGCCTGCCGGTCGGCCGCGGCGAGCGGTTGCGGGCTCACGACCACGAGCACGACCGCGCCGGCCGGCACGCCGAGCGGCCGGTCGGCCGGGTTCGCCGGCTCGCGTGACCGCAGCAACCAGCCGGCCCGCCCGGCCGGGATCCGCGCGACGAGTTCGTGCCAGGCGGCCTGCTCACCAACTGCCGATCCGCCGGAGGCCCACAACGCGACCCAGTAGGCGTCCAGCGCGGCGAGTTCCGCCTTGGTCGGCTTCGGCTCGAACTTGTTCACCGACCACTCGTCGGGGAACACGCGGATCAGCAAGTGCGTCTGCGTGAAGCGGGTCTCGATCCGGACCGGACCCAGCAGCACGGGAAAGTCATGGCTGAGTGTGGGCATCCGGCAACATCTCCTGTGCGTGCATGGCGACCAGCACCGGGGCCTGGAAGAGGATGTAGGCGACGTCGGCGGCGCTGACGTTCGCGTGCCAGTCGTCGACCAGGACGTCCTCGTCCCGCTGCGCGACCTTCTCCAGGTCGTCCTTCTCGAGCATGTCGTCGTCGAGGGAAATCGTTGGGGCGTCGGCGAACCGGATGAATCCGTGCTCGTGCGGGTCGATCGTCTTCCAGGTCAGGTCGTTCCATACCTCGACGGCCGGCTTCACGTTCGGCTGGTCATCGTCCAGCCCGAACCGCGGGTCGCCAGGCCGTTCCTTCAACACGAAGAACCAGCCGAGATCGCCGTCGACACCCGTCCCTCGGGCCGTCGCCGCGTCGAGGTCGAAGCCGAGCAGGTAGAGGTCCGGCTCGACCTTGGCCTCGTAGATCGGCAGCTGGACCACCGTCGTCGGGTCCTCGTTCGCCGGCAGGTCGGCCAGTGTCCGTTCCCCGCTCCTGTCAGGTCCGGACTTGTCGGGCAACAGCGGCCACGCGGCCTTGTGCGCGTAGATCGCCGCGGTCGGGTACCTCCGCAACAGCTCGCCCCGGATCACCAGCACGAGGCCGACCGTCGGCCGGCTGTGGTTCCCACCGAGGGGAGAGGTCTTGCCCCACAGGTGGATCGGCGGGATGTCGTAGAGCCGCTCACGCCGCTGTGCCGCCGTCTCGTCGGGTTTCGCCGGGGCGGTGCGTGGGTCCCAGAACTGCCGGAACGGAGTGCCGCGCTGGTCGGTCGGATACTCCCGCCACAGCAGCTCCCGCGCCATCTCGTGGTTGAGGCCGACGAAGAAGGACTCGATGAAGCGGCGGTTGGGCTCCAGCAGCGTCACCGAGTTCGGCGGGAGCAGCCCGAGGTTGGGCACGAACGTGTCCACCGACATCCTCAGCAGCTCGGTGTACATCGGCATGTCGAACTTGGGGTAGGCCATCACCTCGGTCAGCTCGCCGTCCTTCGGGGCGAGCCGCTCCGGCAGGTCGACCGCCGCGATGATGTTCTTCATGATCGTCCTGTCCGCGGCGAGGCCGGTGACCACGGCGGTGGTGGTGCCACGGACGTCCAGTGGCTGCGGGCCGTCTTCCTCGGCCGCGACGGACAACCGGGCCCGCAGCGCGCCGAGTGCCGGCTCGGCGGCGCCGTCCCGCATCCGTTCGGCCAGCCGTGCCGGCGTGACCAGTCCGGGTGGCGCGTCGAGTGGCGGCGCGGGGGAGACCTGCTGCTCGTCGATGCGGGCGAGGAGCGGGTCCAGCGAGGTCTTCAGGGTCTTCATCAGGCGGGCGCGTGGCCGGGTGATGCGGCGCATGGCCGGCGACACCGGGGCCGCCGCGACGCGGCTTCGCGCCACCTTGTACCCGACGGTGAGTACCTCGCCGGACGTGGCGGCGGGCTGGGCCAGCACCTTGGGGTGGGCGGGTGCGGTGAGTGTCAGCGCCCGTCCGGACGCCGGTGGGTCTGCCTCGGCCACCTGCGCCGGGCCGGCCTGTTCGGCGATGTGCTTGCCGTGCAGGATGTTGCCGACCTCCCTGGCCAGCTGCGCGGTTCTGATCCACGCGTTGGCTCGCGGTGCCTCGCCGAGCTGCTCCCAGGCGGCGGCCATCAGCTCCTCCTGCCGCGCCTGCACGACCTTGACGCCGAAGTGCGCGGCGACCCGGTAACGCGGGTCGAGGTTGAGCCGGTGCACCCAGTTGTGCACCTCGGCGGGCGGTAGGTCGGTGCCGTCCGGGTGCTTCAGCAGCTTCGGGGTGAGCGCGTGCCAGCGCCCGTACAGCGGCGGCGTGATCACCGGGTCCCCCCGCCCGGCCAGTTTGGGGATCTGGGTCTCGGTGTTCGCGGTGACCACGGCGTTGTGCTGGTAGGCCTCGGCGAGGTTGATCAACCCGGCGAGCGCCTGCTGCCACTGGTTCGGATACGGCGGAGCGGGTGGGCCGGGTGGTTTCTGCGGTCCGTAGTAGTTGTCCCAGTTCTCATGATTGTCGATGACCGCGTCCGAGTCGGTCAGCTGGAGCGCACCGCCGAGCCGCAGCACGCCGTTCGGCACGGCCGGCGTGGTGAGCTCGGGCAGTCCGTAGCCGGGGGAGCGGTGCGCGTCCATGTCACGCAGGCCGACCGGTTCCTGGGCCTCGAACGGTTTCAGCAGCCGGGCCAGGTACTCGAAGTCCCCGGCCTTGCTCGTGGTGAACTCCCAGCGGTGGTAGTGCGGGAGGCGTACGGACGCAGTGCCCCAGCTCGGCGTCGTCGCCTCGATGCCGCCGGCCTCGATCTCCGCCGCCGTCATCCCGAGCCCGGCACGGCGCCCGGTCTCGAACGTGGGCACCAGGAACGCGTGGTAAGTGGTGCTCGGGTCGAGGTGCCGGGGGCAGATCACGCGGGAACAGGCGCTGTCCGGCGCCTCCCGCAACACCTTGGCGAGGTTTGACAGCACAGGTCCCATCGCGCCGGGCGTCGTGTCGTCCACGAAGACCTGGTCGGCCAACGAGCCGTTCACGTGGACGTGCGCCCAGGCCCCCAGTTCCTTCGCGGGCTGCAGTGCTTCCGGCTTCGTGACCGTGATGTACGGCAGCGGACCACCGCCCTCCTTGCCGTCCTCGAACTCCATGGTGGTCAGCACGATCAGCGCGAGCCACGGGGTGAGCCGCCTCGTGGTGGCGTCCGGCCCGGCCGGGCTGTAGCGCCACGCGTAGTCCTCGTCGTAGAACTCGATGTGCGCCAGGTAGTTGGGCTCGAAGTTGGTGGCGAACGGCGGCGGCTCCATGCGTGAGACCGCCCGCGAGTCAACCCCCGTCACGTCGCCGGGGCCGTAGAGCTGCACGGGTTGCTCGACCGGCGGGTGCGGCGGCGGCGGGTTGACCGGATCGAGTGCGTCGGCGGTCAGCTCCAGCATGACGGAGATGGTCGCCCGTCCGGTCTCCTGCGCACCGGTGATCTTGGTCGAGAGCCCGGTCCGCAGCCAGGGCAGGAAGGAGTAGGCGCCGTCGTCACTCACGTGCCGCTCCGTTCCGCGGTCGCGGTGAGCTCAACGGGGCCGGCCGCGGCGGCCAGCCCGGTGCGGGCGATGCCACCCGCGACGAGCAGCTTCGTGCCGGACGCCGCCGCCGCGAACGCCCATCGACCCTCGACGAGGCCGGCGAACGGGGTCCAGGCACCCGCCGCGAACTGGAGGACGCCGCGATAGCCGGCCTCGTTGTCCGCGTGGTCCGCGCCGCCGACTATCAGTGCCTTGCCGGCCCCGAACGGCACGCCGCGGTGGAACGTCCGGCCCGCCGGCATCGGGCTCACTTCCTGCCACGTCTGGGAGGTGACGTTGTACACCTCCGCGGTGGCGCGGGCGAAGGGGTCGAAGCCATCGGCGCTCGCACCCGGCGCGCGGCCGCCCGCGACCAGCACGGTGGTCGCCGACAGGGCGGTCGCGGAGTGCGCGCCGCGGGCGTGGTGCATGGTCCCGGTCGGCGTCCACTTCTTGGTCGCGGTGTCGTACAGCTCGCAGAACGCGAGGTCCGCCTGGTCCGCCGTGCCGACGGGCACGCCGCCACCGCACACGAGCACCTTCTTGCCGTCCTGCAGGGCGATCGCGGCGTGTCCGGTGCGTGCGTCGGTCATGTCGTGCTCGACCGGCTGCCACGTCTGGTCTTCGGGGTTGAACAACTCGGCGGAACGCGACGCGACCGTGCCGCCGCCCGTGCGCTGCCCCGAGCCGCCCGCGACGAGGACGAGCCCGTTGTCCAGCACGGTCGCGCTGTGCCCGACGCGGCCGACCGCCATGGCGTTGGTGGTCGGCAGCCACTTCTTCTCTGTCGGGTCGAAGATCTCGGCCGTCTTCAGCGGGCTGCCATTCGAGGTGCTGATACCCCCGGCGGCCAGTACCTTGCCGCTCGGCAGGAGCGTCAGCGTGTGCAGCTGCCGGGTGGTGCCGAGCAGGATGGTCGTCGACCACGTGCCCGCGGTGAGGTCGAACACGGCGCTGTCCCGCAGCCCGGCACCCGTGGCGTTCGCACCGCCGGCGACCAGGATCTTCGTGCCGTCCTTGAGCACCACGGCGCCGTCGTGCTGGCCCTGCCAGCACGCGGCGATGACGTAGTCGGGTGTCGGCGACCACGTGTCGGCCGCGAGAGTGCTGGTCGTCATCGGTCGGTCCCTCCGGTCATGGCAGGTAGGTCTCCGCGGTCGTGGCGAGCTGGGCGGGCCCCGGCGCGGCGGGCCCGGTCAGCGCCCGGCCACCTACCGCGAGCACGCGGCCGTCCGCCAGGTCGACAGCCGCGAAGTCCCACCGGCCGGTGGCGAGGGCGCCGGTCGGTGTCCAGGAGCCCGTGGCCGGGTTGAAGGTCACGGCATCCCGGTAGCCGGCCGTGGCGCGAGGCCGGCCGACGCCACCGATGACGACGGCGCCCCGGCGTGTCCGGACGCACCGATGTCCACTTCGGCCGCCGCCGGGCAGGTCGTCAACCGGCTGCCAGACCCCGGTGCTCGGGTCGTACACCTCGGCCGAGGCGAGGCTCTCGACCCGGTAAGGGATGGCCGGCACGGCGTCGCCGCCGGTGACCAGCACCTTGCCGCCCGGCAGGAGCGTCGCCTGGTGGCCTTTGCGGGGGGTGGCGAGGCTGCCGGTGGCGGTCCACGACTTCGTGGCCGGGTCGTACAGCTCGCAGGACGCGAGTGCCCGCTCGCCGTCGCCGGTCGGCACGGCGCCGCCGACGACCAGCACCGCACCCGTGCCGAGCACCACGGCCGCGTGCCCGGTCCGCGCCTCGGCCATCGGACCGATCGCTGTCCAGGCCAGGGTGGCCGGGTCGAGCAGCTCGGCCAACGCGAGCGCGGCGCCCCGCGCACTCGTGCCACCGGCGACGAGCAGCTTCCGGTCAGCGATCGTGGCCGAGTGTCCATATCGGGCGGTCGTCAACGCGGCGTCCGGAGTGGACCAGGTGCGTGTCACGGGATCGAACACCTCGACCGTGGCCAGTGGTGCGCCGTCCGTGCCGAGTCCGCCCGCGGCGACGACCCGGCCGTCGCCCAGTCTCGTCGCGGTGTGCCGCCGCCGGGCCGTGGCCAGTGACCCGACCTGGGGCGCCCAGGTGCGCGGGATCGGGTCGAAGAGTGCCGTCGTGGCCACAGCTGTGCCGGTTGCGTCGGCGCCGCCCGCGACCAGCACCTGCCCGTCCTTCGACAACCGCACCGCGTCGGCTTCCGTGACCGCCGAAGGCGGCGCGCCTGCCACCGACCAGACACCCGATTCCGCGAGCGTGCCGCCAGGCACCTCGGCCTGACGCAGGACGTGCAGCTGCCCGGCCAGAGCCGGGTCCGCGTGGATCCAGTCGGCCATGGCGTCCTCGGCGGACGCCACACTGCGGAAGCTCGACGACGTGGCACTGGCGGTGGCCGGTGGGAACGCCTGCTGGTTGTTGCGCAGGTAGGCGACGACGAACCGGCCACCGGGGACCCGCACGGTTTCCTCGACCGCGAACGGCTGGCGCTGCCTGGCTTCCTGTTGGGACAGTGGTGACCTTGCGGTGCTGCTGCCCTCCAGGAGCTGGTTGAACACGGTCGCCGGCGGGGTGTAAAGCCGTCCGTGCACGCGCCCGTTGCGTACCGGCGCGGCCGCCGCACGCCTGGTGTTGACCATCCCCGGCGCCTTGTTGTCGACGATGCTCAGCTCGTAACGGGCGCTGCGGCGCACCACCCGTGGCGACGCGATCGCACCGCCCTCGGCGACCAGCTCCAAGCCGGCGTCCTGGGTCTCGTAGGCGGGGCGGGACAGCTTCGCCGCGTCGTCCATGTCCTGGAACTGGGCCATCGCGAACTTGTCGCCGGTGACCGACCGCCGCACGAGGCCGCTGCCCGGCGCCGGCTCGACCGTGAAACGCTTGCCGTCACTGGGGCGCTGGGCGCCGACCCGGTCGATCCGGACGCCGAGCGGGATGGCCCGCTGCCGCACGAACAGCGAGCCGAGCGGGTGCAGGACCAGGCCGTCGTCCGGTGTGAGGGGTCGCAGCGTGACCAGCGGGTTGGTGCCGCCGGCCGGCAACCGGGTCTGCCAGCCCTCGGTCTTGCGGACCTCCGCTTCCAGCAGTGCGAGTACCGCGACCGGCGGCAGCGTCGTGGTGCGTTCCTCGCCCCATGTGATGTCGAAGTCGGCGGAGATCTCGAAGAACAGCAGGGTGATCGAGCCGCGACCGTGTGCCCGCCACGGTGCGGGCCCTTCCAGCGTGAAGTTCAGGTCGATGCTGAACACGCCCACGCCGAACGCCTTCAGCGAGACCCCGGCGGAGATCTGGACGACGAAGGAGAACGGGGAGAACCGGAACAACGCGTCGAAGCCGAGATGGCCCTCGATGCCGA
>NZ_JBJMIE010000410.1:0-9649 GCF_045807065.1 Actinophytocola sp.
ACACTAATTACAAACACTACGATCTTCCAAACAGTTCTCGACCGACCGCCTTCGGCGACGGCGTTCCGTCGGCCGCGTTCGGCGGCCGCGTTCCAACGGCAGCCTTCGGCGACCGAACGCCGCGCCGAGGACGCAGCGACCGCGTTCCAACGGCCGCGTTCAGCGACCGAACGTCGCGTCTGAAGGTGGCGTCCGAGGCCCGCGGCCGAGCATGGTGTCAGGTATTGACCAATCCGGATTTCTTTCTGGTCAGATCGTCGCTGCCCACTGGGTCAGGTTGTGGCCGTGAAGGCCAGGACCGTCGTCTTCTTCGTGCCTGCGTCGGTCAACGCCGCCACGCAGGCGGCGGCCGTCGCGCCCGTGGTGATCACGTCGTCCAGGACGATCGCCGTTGTCGGGGGTCGGCCGGTGCACCGCAGCCGTCCCCGTAGGTTCATCACCCGCTCCTCGGGGTCCAGGCCCACCGAGTCCCGGGCACGCCCGGACAGGCGCAGCACCGGCGCCACCGTCGCCTGGTGTCCCGCCTTACGCAGTGCCGTCGCGCAGGCGCGGGCCACCGCCGTCATGTGCTGCCCGTAGCGTGCGCGGGCGGCCGACGGTCGGGACGGTGCCGGAACCAGCGCGAACGGTCCGGCTCGGATCGTGGGCAGTGCCGTCGCCAACGCTCCGCCGAGCACCGTGGACAGTTCGTGGCGGCCCCTTTCCTTGTACGCCAACAAGGCTCTGCGTGCCGGCCCGCGGTACCCGGTCAGCGCGTACGCACCGGACAGTCCTGGGCGGGCCACCGGAAAGACGCGGACCGAGCCGGCGCAGTCGGCGCACCAGCTGGTCCCCGGGAGGTCGCAGCCGGCGCAGTAGTTCGGGACGAGGAGGTCGAGTATCGAACGCATGGTCGCATTGTGCACCGGTTCACCGACAGGCGTCGGCAGCCGCGAGCGCGGCGGATCCCGGCGGCGAGCACGGACAGTGTGTTTCAGGCAGTGGGAAGTGGTTCATACCCCCGACCGGGTGAACTTGGACGGGGAACTCGGATCACCTGAAGATCGTTGGGAATACATGGCAGGAAGGCCGACCCGATCACGTGAGAGGGCTGCAGTGCCTGGTGGGACCCGCGGGTCGCGACACACGTCGCCCGCGGCCGGACGCGTGTGCCGGTGCGCGAGCCGCGTTGCACTCCGTAACCCTGGTGTTAACGGCAAGTTCGCCCGCCGAGGGGGCTTTTGTACAGGCACAACCCGAGATAACGTCTCGGCATCAGCTTTCCCGTTTTCCCAGGGAGGAGGCGAGTAGCCATGCCCCTGGCGCCGGAAGTACTGAGGTGAGGAACCCCCTCCCGCACTCAGTTCTGGCAGTCCACGAAGCCAGAGACCGGCGCTGTTGTTCGCCCACTATCTCGCTGCTGGCGAGGGAGGTTGTGTATGGACATCGTCGTTAAAGGCCGCAACGTCGAGGTGCCCGATCACTACCGAGTGCACGTCGAGGAAAAGCTGACCAGGCTCGAACGCTACGACCGCAAGGTGATCCGGTTCGACGTCGAGCTGTTCCACGAGCCGAACCGCAGGCAGTCGAAGAACTGCCAGCGCGTCGAGATCACCGGCAAGGGCAGGGGACCGGCCGTGCGCGCGGAGGCCTGCGCCGGCGACTTCTACGCCGCGCTCGACGCCGCCGTCACCAAGCTGGAGAACCGTCTCCGGCGTCTGCACGACCGTCGCCGCGTCCACTACGGGCGCAGAAGCCAGACCTCGGTCGCGGAGGCGACCGCCCCCGCTGCCACACAGCTTCACACGCCGTCCGCGAGCAACGGACGTGCGCAGACCGCGGTGCTGCCCGCGCGAACCGAGCAGCCGATCGGCCTTCCCGAGGTGCCGGCACAGCGCTGGGAGAGCGCCGAGGACGACAACCTCCCCGGCCGGATCGTCCGGGAGAAGGAACACTCGTCGAGCCCGATGACCGTCGACCAGGCCCTCTACCAGATGGAGCTGGTCGGACACGACTTCTACCTCTTCCATGACGCGGAGTGCGGACGTCCCAGCGTCGTTTACCGCAGAAGGGGATTCGACTACGGCGTAATCCGGCTGGTCTGACACCACCCGTCCGCCCACTCAAACGCGAAAAGCTCCCGGGTTTCGCCAGCTCGGGAGCTTTCGCGTGCCCAAGTTGTCCACAGGTCCGGTCAAGGCGTGGGCACCGACCATCCGGGACCGCCTACGATGGGGGGTGCACGGTGAGTCGCCTCACCGAACACAAACGCGCGACGACGACGATCCAGCTAGCGAGGTTGACCTGATGGTGCTGTCCCGGATACTCCGAGCGGGCGAGGGCAAGACGCTCAAGCATCTGAAGCGGATCGTCGAGGAGGTCAACGAGCTGGAGGACTCGGTCGTCGACCTGACCGACGCGGAGCTGCGCGCCAAGACCGAGGAGTTCCGCAGGCGCTACGAGAAGACCCGCGACCCGGACCTGCCCGAGGGCGAGACCGACGAGGACGCCCTCGGTGACCTGCTGCCGGAGGCGTTCGCCGTGGCCAGGGAAGCCGCCAAGCGCGTGCTGGGCCAGCGGCACTTCGACGTGCAGCTCATGGGTGGCGCCGCGCTCCACCTGGGCAAGGTCGCCGAGATGCGCACCGGTGAGGGCAAGACGCTGACCGCGGTCCTGCCCTCCTACCTGAACGCGATCTCGGGCAACGGCGTGCACGTGGTCACGGTCAACGACTACCTGGCCAAGCGCGACGCCGAGTGGATGGGCCGCATCCACCGGTTCCTCGGCCTCACGGTCGGCGCGATCCTGTCGGAGATGACGCCGCAGCAGCGCCGCGTCGCCTACCGCGCCGACGTCACCTACGGCACGAACAACGAGTTCGGCTTCGACTACCTGCGCGACAACATGGCGTGGACCCTGGACGACATGGTCCAGCGCGGCCACAACTTCGCCATCGTCGACGAGGTGGACTCGATCCTCATCGACGAGGCGCGCACGCCGCTGATCATCTCCGGGCCGGCCGACAACTCGTCGCGCTGGTACACCGAGTTCGCGCGCATGGCGCCGATGATGAAGAAGGACGTCCACTACGAGGTCGACGAGCGCAAGCGGACGGTCGGCGTCAGCGAACAGGGCGTGGAGTTCATCGAGGACCAGCTCGGCATCGAGAACCTGTACGAGGCGGCCAACACCCCGCTGGTCGGGTACCTGAACAACGCGCTGAAGGCCAAGGAGCTGTTCAAGCGCGACAAGGACTACATCGTCCGCAACGGCGAGGTCCTGATCGTCGACGAGTTCACCGGCCGCATCCTCGCCGGCCGCCGCTACAACGAGGGCATGCACCAGGCCATCGAGGCCAAGGAGAAGGTGGAGATCAAGGCCGAGAACCAGACGCTCGCCACGATCACCCTCCAGAACTACTTCCGCCTCTACAGCAAGCTGTCCGGTATGACCGGTACGGCCGAGACCGAGGCCGCGGAGTTCCAGAACACCTACAAGCTGGGCGTCGTGCCGATCCCGACGAACCGGCCGATGGTCCGCCTCGACCGCTCCGACCTCATCTACAAGACCGAGGAGGCGAAGTTCGAGGCGGTCGCCGACGACATCGCCGAGCGGTACGAGAAGGGTCAGCCGGTGCTCATCGGCACGACCTCGGTGGAGCGGTCGGAGTACCTGTCGAAGCTGCTGGTCAAGCGGCGCATCCCGCACAACGTGCTGAACGCGAAGCACCACGAGAAGGAGTCGGCGATCGTCGCCGAGGCCGGCCACACGGGCGCGGTCACGGTCGCGACGAACATGGCCGGTCGTGGTACCGCCATCGTGCGCGGCGGCAACCCGGACCACGTGGCGGAGCAGCGGCTGCGGGAACGCGGCCTCGACCCGGTGGAGACGCCGGAGGAGTGGATCGCCGCGCTGCCGGCCGAGCTGGAGAAGGCCGGGGAGGACGTCCGCGCGGAGGCCGAGGAGGTGCGCGAGGCCGGCGGCCTCTACGTGCTGGGCACCGAGCGGCACGAGTCGCGGCGCATCGACAACCAGCTGCGCGGCCGGTCCGGCCGTCAGGGCGACCCCGGCGAGTCGCGGTTCTACCTGTCGCTGAACGACGAGCTGATGCGGCGGTTCAACGCGGCGTTCGTCGAGCGCGTGATGGTCACGATGCGGGTGCCGGACGACCAGCCGATCGAGGCGAAGATGGTCACCCGCGCGATCAAGAGCGCCCAGACCCAGGTCGAGCAGCAGAACTTCGAGATCCGCAAGGACGTTCTGAAGTACGACGAGGTCATGAACCGCCAGCGCAAGGTCATCTACGCCGAGCGCCAGCGGGTGCTCAAGGGCGAGAACCTGCGCGACCAGGTCGAGAACATGGTCGTGGACGTGGTGACCGCCTACGTGCGCGCGGAGACCGAGGGCGGCTACGCGGAGGACTGGGACCACGAGAAGCTGTGGACGGCGCTGAAGTCGCTGTACCCGATCTCGCTGAAGTGGGACGACCTGGCCGACTCGATGGAGGCGGAGGGCAAGGACCTCACCGGGGAGTACCTGGAGGAGGCCATCGTCGAGGACGCCAAGCGCGCGTACCACGAGCGCGAGGTCGAGATCGACGGGCAGGCCGGCGAGGGTGCCATGCGGCAGCTGGAGCGCCAGGTCATGCTGCAGGTGCTCGACCGCAAGTGGCGCGAGCACCTGTACGAGATGGACTACCTCAAGCAGGGCATCGGCCTGCGGGCCATGGCGCAGCGCGACCCGCTGATCGAGTACCAGCGCGAGGGCTTCGACATGTTCGCCACGATGCTGGACGCGCTGAAGGAGGAGTGCGTCGGCATCCTGTTCAACTTCCGCGTCGAGCAGCCGGAGCCGGCACCGTCGGACGCGGCAGCACTCCCGTCGGCCGCCGACCGCGTCGTGCGTGCCCAGCGCGCGGCGCAGGCGGCCCAGGCCGCGCAGGAAGCGCAGCGCGCCCAGGCAGCGGCGATGGAGGAGAAGATCCCGCCGGCCCTGCGTGGCAAGGGGCTCGGTGCCCCGCCGCAGGGACAGCAGCGCCTCACCTACAGCGGCCCCGCCGAGGGCGGCGGCGTCGAGTCGCGGAGCAACAACAACGGCCAGAACGGTCAGAACGGCAGCGGTGCCGATGGTGCCGGTGGCGCTGGCGGCACCCGCCGAGAGCGCCGCGCCGCGGCCCGCGACGCCCAGAAGAAGGGCAAGAAGGGCCCGCGCCGGTAGTTCCCGCCGGTAGTTCTTCCAAGGCGCCTCCACCACCCGCCTGGTGGTGGAGGCGCCTTGCGTTCGGCGGATCTCTCGTTCCGGCAAGCGGCATGAACGATGGCGCGAGGAAGCGCTGGAAGAGGGAGCAAAGTGGCCAAGTGGCTGGGCCACTCCCACGAGGGGGGCGCGTGGCCCGGTCCTCAGCGGTGTGGTGCCTCAGTGGCTGAGCGGATCAGCCAGTGAACCACGGGGTGTGTTCCGTGACGTAGCGGTGCCGGTTCAGAGGAGTTCGAGGAGGAACGGGAGTTCTTCCGTGGCGTACCAGGCCAGTTCGTGGTCCTCGGCCTCGCCGAGGGTGAACTCCGCGTCGTTGTCGCCCAGGTCGGCGGCATCGACCACGGCCGCGGCGGCGCGGACGGCGTCCTCCGCGTCCGAGGTGTCCAGGTGGATGGCCGCCACCTGCTTCAGCTGCACCGGACCGGCCAGCTTGACCACCGCGTAGTCCAGGTCCGGGCGCAGCGTCGCGCCGTCGACGTCGGCGGACACCACCGCCCGGCGGGGTAGGACCAGCTCGGGGTCCTCCTCCAGCTCCGCCTGCAGCAGCCGGAGCGACGCGCGCGCCGCCTCCAGCATGGCGGCGTACTCCAGCTCCTCCGACGTACCCGAGGCATAGGACTCGCGCAGCATCGGGGTCAGTGCGAACGCCGTGTCGTTCACCGCGGACAGCTCGCCGGCGGCGTTGAGCGTCCTCAGCATCAACACCGTGGCCGGTATGTAAACCCTCACCGTGCTCCCGTTCCCTCTGCGGCAGGCAGCCTAGATCCTGGCACACTCGCCGCCCCGCCGACGTGCCATGCTCTCGTCCGTGGACGGCCAATCACCGAAGGACCGGTTCGTGACCGTGTTCGGGCGCAAGCCCGTGCTGGAGGCACTCGCGGACCGGCGGCTGGACGTGGACAAGGTCATCCTCGCCGACAACGCCCGCGGGCCGGCCGCCAGGGAGATCCTCGACGCGGCCAAGTCGCGGAGCGTGCGGGTCGAGCGGGCCAGCGCGCACCGGGTGAAAGTGCTGGCCGGCAACGGGAAGCAGGACCAGGGCGTGCTCGCCGACGTCGTCGCGCCGCGGATGCGGCGGCTCGAGGACGCACTCGCGCAACGCCCCGCCCGCGTCCTCGTGCTCGACGGCATCACCACCTCCGCCAACGTCGGCATGATCCTCCGCACCGCCACCGCCGCCGGCATCGAGGGGATCGTCGTGCCGCGGCGCGGGGTCGCCAGCATCGACCCGTTGGTCGTCAAGGCCTCCGCCGGCGTCGCCTTCCACGCGCCGATCCTCCGCTGCTACACCGCCGAGGAAGCCTGCCGCGCGCTCCGCGACGCCGGTTACCCCCTGTACGCCCTGGACGGCGCCGCCCGCCGGTCGCTCTTCGACGCCGAGCTGCCGGAACGGGCCGCCTACGTCCTCGGCGGCGAGACCGCCGGCGTCAGCGACGAGGTGCGCCGGCACGTCACCGGGCTCGTCGCCATCCCGATGGCCGGCGACGTCGAGTCGCTCAACGTGGCCAGCGCGGCGGCCGTCCTCTGCTTCGAGCTGGTCCGTCGCGCCAGGTGACCAGCTGCTCGAACGAGTGATCTTTGTCCACTCAGGACGGTCGACTCGCTCTGTAGGGCATGACGCTTCCCGCCCTACCGGAGGACGAGTACGACCGCGACGACCGCGACGTCCGGCTCCGCGCGCTCCCCGACTACGAACCCGACGAGCCCGACCCCGGCGTGCCGCTCAGACGCTGGTCCAGCCTGCGTCCGGTCAGCGGCCCCCAGCTCAGGCTGGCCCCGCCACCGCAACCACCCGGCCGACCGCAGGTCCCGCCGGCGGCGCTGGTCCGGGTGTTGCGCCACGTGTTCGAGGTCCTGGACGGCCGTCGCCCGGTCGGGCAGTTGCGGTCACTGCTGCCCGGCGACGCCTTCGAAGGCGTCCTGACCCGCCTGCGCAGCACCGGCCCCGGCGGGCAGCACACCCTGCGGAGCATCCACCCCTGCTCCCCGACGCCCAACGCGGTCGAGGTGGCCGTGGTGGTCGACCACCGCTCACCGCGAGGCCGCCGTCGCGTGCTCGCCGCCGCGGCGCGGTTCGAGCGCGACGTCGACCAGTGGGTGTGCACGGTCCTACGACTTCTGTGACGCCTCCAGCACGATCTTGCCCGTCACCTTGCCGGCCATGAGCAGCCGCAGCCCCTCCGCCGCGTCGGCCAGCGGCAGCCGCGTCTCGATCGGCGGGTTCAGCTTCCCGGCCAGGACCAGCGCGTACACCTCCGCGAGCGCCCGGTTGAACGACGGACCGGCCTTCACGTAGTAGAACCGAGTCCGCCGGCCGCGCCCCCGACCCAGCAGCCTGCCGAGCCGGAAGCCCGCGAACCGGCGGATGGTCCGCAGGTACGGCACGGCCCAGTGGTTGTTCTCCCGCAGGGTCGACGCCGAGCCGTAGTTCACCAGCACACCGCCGTCGGCCAGCAGCTCGTACGACTGACCCAGGCTCTCGCCACCCAGGTGGTCGAACACCGCGTCCACCCCGCCGGGCGCCAGCGCGCGCACGGCCGCCGCCACGTCCTGCCGGTAGTCGATGGGTTCGCCGCCCAGCGCCCGGACCGCCTCGTGCTTGGCCGCCGACGCGGTGCCGAGTACCCGCGCGCCCGCCGCCACCGCCAGCTGCACCAGCAGCGTGCCGACCCCGCCGGACGCGCCCTGCACCAGCACCGTCTGCCCGGCACGTACCCGCACCACCTCGTGCACCATCTGCCACGCGGTCACGCCGTTCGTGGTCGCCGCCACCGCCACACCGGCGTCCAGCCCCTCGGGCACCGGCACGACGTGGTCGGCCCGGACCACCACGTGGGTGCGCCACGCACCCGTCCCGACCTGCGCCGCGACCCGGTCGCCCAGGGCCACCCCGGACACGTCCGGCCCGACCGAGGTCACCTCCCCGACCAGGTCGTAGCCCGGCACGAACGGGTACCGGGGCTGCCTCGGGTAGCGGTGGCCCAGCATCTGCACCTCCGCGAAGCTCACGCCGCTCGCGATCACCCGGACGCGCACCTGGCCCTTGCCCGGCGCGGCCGAGTCGGTGTCCGCCACGTGCAACTTCTCCGGACCGCCCCGGCCCGTCAGCACGATCTCCATCGCAACCTCCTGATGTTAGAGCCTCTAACTTCAATTAGAAGGTGTTAGGGTAGGACTTGTCAAGGCGGAGGGAGCGCACATGGACCGACGGCAGCGATACCGGGAGCAGACCCGTCAGGAGGTCAAGCGCATCGCGCTGGAGCAGCTCGCGGAGCACGGCGTCGCGGGCATCTCGGTGAACGCGATCGGCAAGCGCATGGGCGTCACCGGGCCCGCCCTGTACCGGTACTTCGCCAACCGGGACGCCCTGCTGACCGAGCTGATCTCCGACGGCTACCACGACCTTGCCGACACCCTCGAGGTCGCCATCGCGAGCGTGCCGGCCGAGCCGGAGCGGCTGTGGGCCGGCGCACGCGCCATGCGGGAGTGGGCACTCGCCGCGCCCCACCGCTACCTGCTGCTGTTCGGGACGCCCGTGCCCGGCTACGAGGCGCCGCCGCACACCCTCGACGCCGCCAGCCGCAGCATGGCCGCGCTGCTGTCCGCCGCGGGGGAGGACACCGGCCCACCGGCGGAAGGCGCGCTGGCGGAGCAGGTGCGCGCGTGGGGCGCGCGCATGGGGTACGACGGCCGCACGGCCCGGCAGCTGCACTGGGGGCTGATCGTGTGGTCGCGCCTGCACGGGCACCTCAGCCTGGAGGTCACCGGCCAGCTCGCGGCCACGGAGGTGGACCCGGCGCTGCTCTTCGACGCCGAGGTGGAGGCGCTGGTGGCCTGGTGGACCACTCCGTCGTGACAGGATGGGGGTAAGCCACAAGCCGTTCCAGAAAGCAGGAGGCGAGCCACCACATGGACGCCATTTCGTCCGTGCCCACCCCGGGTAACGAACCTGTCCGCGCTTACCAGCCGGGCAGTGCCGAACGCGAGTCGCTGCGGCGCAGGATCGCCGAGCTGGAGGGTGAGCGCCACGAGCTCACCATGACCATCGCGGGCGAGCAGCGGATGGCCGGCGGCGAGTCGATCGACGTGGTCCAGCCGCACGACCACCAGCACGTGCTCGGCGTCTCCGCGCAGGCCACCGCCAAGGACGTCGCCGACGCCGTCGCCGCGGCCAAGCAGGCCGCCCCCGCCTGGCGGGAACTGCCCTTCGACGAGCGCGCCGCCGTCCTGCTCCGCGCCGCCGACCTGCTGGCCGGACCCTGGCGCGACACGCTCAACGCCGCGACCGTCCTCGGCCAGTCGAAGTCCGTGCAGCAGGCCGAGATCGACGCCGCGTGCGAGCTCATCGACTTCTGGCGCTTCAACGTCGGCTATGCGCGGCGCATCCTCGCCGAGCAGCCCGACTCCAGCCCCG
>NZ_JBJMIE010000411.1:0-3131 GCF_045807065.1 Actinophytocola sp.
CCGTGGCGGACGCCCTCACCCGGCTGCGCCACCTGCACGCCTACGGGCCGGAGCCGTCCGCCTTCTCGCTGCGCGTGCGCTTCGACGCGGAGGGCAACCGCGAACCGTCCCCCCGCCGGACCGCGACCGCTCGGGGGCTCCGCAGTTAGGGCCTGTTCCGTGGCTCAGGCGGACCAGCGGGCGGGCTAGAGGCTGTCCGGGTTCTTGGTCAGGGTCTCGGCCAGGTCGCGCAGCTTGATGTTGTTGTCCTGGGAGGTCCTGCGGAGGACGTCGAAGGCCTCGGCGGCCGAGAGGCGCCGCTTGGCCATGAGGATGCCCTTGGCCTGGCCGATCACGTCCCTGCTGTTCACCGCCTGGCGGAGCTGCTCGGCCTCCAGTTCGCTCCGGGTCACGGCCTCTGTCCTGGCCAGGGCCAGTGACGCGTGCGTCCCGAACAGCAGCAGGACGTCCCGGTCGCGGGGGGTGAAGGCCTCCGGGCGCCGGGAGTACACGTTGAGCGCACCGGAGAGCCGGGGTGCCTGGACGTCGGGCAGCAGGGCGGTCGACAGCAGGGAGTGGAAGCCGCGCTCGGCGGCCCCCGTGCCGAAGCGGGGCCACCGCGGGTCAGCGGCCAACTCGGTGCTCAGCGCCATGGCCGGGCCGTCCGGGCGCGCGGCCTCCACGCACGCGCCCTCACCGAACTCGTACTGCAGCTGGTCGAGCTCGGTGGCGAGCGGATCGGTCTCCACGGGGGTGTGGAAGGCGCCGTCAGGGCTGCGCAACGTCACGCTGACCAGGTTTGCGGGGGGCACCGACTCCCGCGCGGCGAGGACGACACGTTCCAGGGCCTCGGCGACGGACGTCACGCCCAGCAGCGCACGCGTGAGCGAGGCGAACCGGGCGGCCAGGTCCGCGAGCACGACCTCGCTCCCGAGCGGATCATCCTGTGACACCAGGTCGCACCCGCCTTCGACGTCACCCAACCCTCAGTTCACCCAACCCATGCCGGCCACCAGCTACGACGTCAGCTTACCCGCGTGGCCGCCGCCGGCCGCCGTGGCCGGCACCCACCGGGGAACGACCGGGTCCACCGGTCGCCGAGGTAGTAGCGTGACGTGAAGCGGGCCGGTCGCCGGCTGCGGCACCCGCCGGACCGTCAGGTGGCCGGGGTGGCCGCAGCCCTGGCCTTCAGCAGAGTAGGGCCAGCATTCCGGTTACCGCCCCACATGCCCTACCGCACAGGGCGAGAAGTCCACGCCCCACGCGGCACTCGCGGTGGCCGGACCGAGGCGGTGCGACCTGCCCGAGCGCTGGGGTCCGCGCCCGGTTCAGCGCCCAGGACTGCCCTCGTTCACCGGAGGTTCAGCACCTGCTGGTAGACGTGTGCGGTCTGCTTCGCGACGAAGGTCCACGAGTACCGCGTGGCTGCGCGGTCGCGGCCCGCCGCACCCTGGTGTTCGCGGGTCGTCCGCTGGTTGAGCAGGGTGCGCAGGGCGCTCGCGAGGTCGCGGGGGCGCCGCGGCGGCACCTGCACGCCGGTGACGCCGTGCACGACGGTGTCGGCCAGGCCACCGACACCGTTCGCGACCACGGCGACGCCGCAGGCCATCGCCTCGACCGCGGCGATGCCGAACGTCGCGGTCCACGGGGTGCACACCACCAGGTCCGCCGACCGCAGCAGGGCGGGCATCGCGGCGTCCGGGACCTCGCCGGCCAGCACCAGGCGGTCCGCGACGCCCAGGGTCTTCGCGTAGGCCCGCAGCTCGTGCGCGTGCCTGCCGTTGACGGGGCCGCCGACGACGACCAGCTCGGTGTCCCGCAGGGCGACCAGCGCGGCGACCGTGGTGCCGAACCCGGACTCGGCCACCAGCGGCCCCACGGAGACGATGCGCCGCGCCGCCCTGGGCCCCATGGACGCGGTCCCCCCGTCCGGCGTGAAGTGGTCGACGTCCAGCCCGTAGGGCACGACCGACACCCTGCCGCGTGCGATGCCCGCACTGGCCAGTCGGCGCCGCTGGCCGTCGTAGGTCACCACGACGTGGTCGGCGGCCGAGACCTGGGCCACCTCGTCGGCGTCGAGCCGCTGCTCCCCGAGCCCGTACACGACCGGCACACCGAGCGCCGTCGCCGCCTCGACGACGGCCGCCGTGCCGAACCCGGAGGACAGGTGGACGACGTCGGGCCGGTCGGCCCGCCACAGGTCGGTGAGAGCACGGACGAACCGCCCCACCGCTCGCGTCGAGCGGCCGACGGGCGGCACGTGCAGGGTCAGGTCGTGCCCGGCGCGGGTCAGCGCCGCGGACCACGCCGTCAGCGATGGCACCCGTCGCGGTGCGGTGGAGGAAAGGGAGGACTCGGCGACCATGGCGATGCGCAAGGAAGACCTCGGAGGCGTCGAACCGGGCAGCGTGGCGAACCAGGCCACCCGAGGTGAGTGGTGACCACGCCGGCTGTTTGACGCTCTGCCACAACGATACCGGCTCGCACCCGATCCCGCTCGCGAGACCGTGATCAGCGGCATCGAGACCGGCACGCCGTTTCTTCTCGCCGGATGCGGATACCCAGCACGCGTGCCCGGCACGGTCCCCGCCGGGGCCAGTACGAGGAAGGACGCCATGACCGGCAGGAGTCGTTCGCAGAGATCGGATCGCGCGCCGGAAGGGCCCACCGCGCTCGACCGCGGGTCCTGGTGGCAGGTGCTGAAGCGCACCGTGAAGGAGTTCAACGACGACGACCTGACGGACTGGGCCGCGGCGCTGACCTACCACGCCGTCCTCTCCCTCTTCCCGGGCCTGCTGGTCGTCGTCTCGCTGCTCGGGTTGTTCGGCCAGTCCACAGTGGACACCGTCATCGACGACGTCGGCGGCGCCGCGCCCGGCGCCGTGCGGGACATCCTGGTCAACGCGACCCGCAACCTCCAGCACTCCCAGGGCACCGCCGGCGTCCTGGCCGTCGTCGGCCTGGTCGGCGGCCTGTGGTCGGCGTCCAACTACGTCGGCGCGTTCATGCGCGCCTCGAACGCGGTCTACGACGTGCCGGAAGGCCGTCCCATCTGGAAGACGCTCCCCATCAGGGTCGCCGTCACCCTCGTCGTCGCGATCCTCCTCACGCTCAGCGTCCTCATCGTGGTGCTGACCGGATCCGTGGCCGAC
>NZ_JBJMIE010000412.1:0-5891 GCF_045807065.1 Actinophytocola sp.
CGCCGGAGGAGCGGAGCTTGCGGAGCGTTCCGGGGGCCGGGAGCGGAGGAGGGGACGGCGTGAGCGGAGCGAATCGCGGCAGGAGTCTGCGCCTGGTGCTGACCGTCGCGGCGGCCGTGGGGGTCGTGGCCGGGGTCGTGCTCGCCTCCCGGGCCTCGTCGCCGGCGGACACGCGGGACCCGGCCGCGCCGGTCGGGGTCACCAACACCCAGGACCCGAAGGTCGTCGAGTCGTACTGGACCGACGAGCGGCGGCGGAACGCGACGGGTGGCTGAGACGGGTCGCTGACGTGGGACGTGGCGACGCCTGCCCCGGCGGCGGAGAGGCCGGGGCAGGCGTCGCGGTTCGGCTCAGACGTTCCTGATCGCGTCGAAGACGTCGATCGCCGCGTCGCCGTGGTAGGCGCTGCGGTAGACGCTGAAGTCGAAGTAGTGCCAGCTGTTGGCGCCCACGATGTAGCCCCAGCCGCGGGAGGCCTGCAGGTCGTCGAGCCACGGCCCGCCGCTCGCGCCGTGGAACATGTCGCAGCCGATCTCCATGAAGCCGCTGTTCTCCGAGGTGGGGCCCTGGCAGTAGTAGAGGTGTTCGCCGTTCAGGTCGGTCCTCGCCGGCACGGCGTCCTGGGGGTAGCCGAACTCGTCGACGTTCCAGCTGTAGCCCTGGCCGAACTTGTAGCCCTGGGAGCCGGTGTAGTCCGCGACTCGGCCGAGGTCGTTCGGCCACAGCGCGATGGCCGCCATGTCGTACTGCCAGTCGCCGTTCTGCACCCAGCCGTTGGTCGCGGTCACCTGCTTCCACGTCCAGGAGCCGATCGCGGTCCCGTTGTCGTAGTCCGGCATGAACAGGAAGTCGGTGAACCAGCCGTGGCCGGCGCCGCCGCCGTGCACGCAGTGGCCCGCGGTCCAGATGGTGCTCAGGTTCTCCGCGTTGATCACGCTCGCCGAGCAGTACCCGGCGCTGCCGTCGTCGCGGGTGTAGTACAGCTTGCCGATCGTGGTCGCCGGCAGCTGGCCGTGCGGTCCCCACGGCTGCGCGGTGGTGACGTCCTGGACGCCGACGTCACCGACGCGGGAAGCACGGAGCTTCGGGGTGGTGCCGGGTCTCGACCGCGCGGGCAGCCGGGACGGCGGCACGTCGGTCGTGGCGGCGGGGTCCACGCGGACCGGTTTCTCCGGGGTGGCCTGGCGTCGCCGCTGGGGTGTCCAGTACGCGAGCAGCTTGCCCGCGGTCTGCGTCGAGCCGACGCTGACCGAGTTGATGCTGACAACGGAATCGCTCGCCGCGCCGGCCGTGGCCGGCGCGACCGCGAGGCCGGACGTTGCGAGGAATGCCGCGACGAGTACGGCCACACCCCGCAGGGCCTGTCTTCCGCTTGCCATACGAGGCCTCCATATCGTGCCGAGAGAGGCCGCCAGGAGGCATGCGTGAACGGGAGTGGTGCGCTTTCGACATCCCCAGTCAGGTCAGCACGTGCCCCCTACACGCGACCGAATTTCGCGTGCGAGCGTACCCGCGGCGGGAATTCTCCACAACGGCGCGAATCAGACCGGCCGGCCGCGCGGCACGAGCCGGACGCGGATCGGCTTCTCCGGGCCGAGCGTGAGCAGCGGCCGGGGGTTGACCGGCTCCTGCTCCGTCAGCTCGATCCGGTACCGCTGCATGACGGAGGCGATGATCAGCAGCATCTCGGTCATCGCGAACTGGTTGCCGATGCACAGGTGCGGGCCCGAGCCGAAGGGGAAGTAGGCGCTGCGGTCGCGTTTCGCGACCTCCTCCGCGGTGAAGCGGTCCGGGCGGAACTCGTCGGGCTCGTCCCAGAACTCGGGGTGGCGGTGCGCGTGGTAGGAGCTGAAGAAGATCTCCGTGCCGGCCGGGATCCGGAATCCGCCGATCTCGTCCTCCTCCAACGCGCGCCGCGACCCCAGCCACGCCTGCGGGTACATCCGCTGCGTCTCGTCGATCACCGAGCGGGCGTAGGTCAGCTTGCTGCAGTCCGCGAGCGTCGGCGGCTTGCCGAGGAGCTCCTCGTCGACCTCACGCAGCACCCGTTGCTGCACCTCGGGGTGGCGGCCGAGCCGGTACCACAGCCAGGTCAACACGTTGGCGCTGGTCTCGTGCCCGGCCCACAGCATGATCATGACCTGGTCGCGCAGCTGCTCGTCGGACAGGCGCGCGCCGGTCTCGTCCTCGGTCATGATCAGCATCGACAGCAGGTCGCCCCGGTCCACCTGGTCGGTCAGGTGCTGGACGATCACGTAGTCGATGATCTCCTCCGCGATCGTGCGGCTCGTCCGGTACCGCCGGTGGCTCGCCGTCGGCACGGACAGCGGCAGCAGCGGGAACCGCACCCACTCGCCGAGCTCGCGGTCGACCGTCTCGATGGCGTCGGTGAACCGGTCGCAGACCTCGCCCTCCTCGAGTGCGAACAACGCCCGCGCGACGACCCGCAGCGTCAGGTTGCGCATCTCCTGCGCGAAGTCGACGATCTCCCCGGCGGCGGCCTTCGCGTCCCAGATCTCGACGCGTGCCCGGATCACCGCGAGCATGTGCTCGGCCATCGACGCGACCCGCTGGTAGTGGAACGACGGCTGCATCATCCGCCGCATGGACCGCCACTCCTCGCCGCCCTCGACGGTCGCGAGGCCGCGGCCGAACAGGTTGCGGGTCATCCGGTACGCCCCGGAGCCGCGGTCGTAGCTGCCTGACCGCTGTTGCAGCACCCGCCGGATGTGGTGGGGGTGGCTGAGGAGGGTGACCTTGAGGGTGGCCAGGCGGAACGACGAGACGTCACCGTAGGTGTTCACCACGTCGCTGAGGAACGGCAGTGGCGCCTTCGGGTAGGTCATCATCGTACGGATCAGGTTCGTCGGTCCGGGTGGCGTGGGAAGCGGCACGGGCTTCAATCCTGCCAGGACGCGGCCGCCACGCGAGGCCCGTTTGGTCGAATCGGTTCGGGCGTTTGCGTCGTCGGCTATCTTCTCTACCTGCGTTTCGGTGCGCCGCCCAGCCTGAGGACTCACATGCCAGCACGACAGCACGTCCCGAACCAGCAGCGACGCCGGTCGACGACCGACGTGCTGCCGTACCTCCTGTTCGCCATGGCCGTCACGGCCGGTGCGACACTGTGGACGATCTTCCAGGTCCCGCGGTCGGACCGGCCACTCGTCGCGGTGACCATGGGCACGCTGGCGATAGCGCTGTGGATCGCACTGGCCGTCGCCGTGCGGCGCGCCCTCCACGCCGGTCGGACCACTGCCCGGCTGCGCACCCTCGACGCTGGCCTGCGGCGGCTGGTCGACGAGGTGCTGCCCGACGCGGCGCGCCGGGTCCGCGACGGCGCGTCCGCCGACACCGTGCTGGCCGACCTGAAGGCCGCGGACGTGCCCCGCGAGGTGCTGGCCGCGGTCGTCCGCGAGATCGCCCTGTCCGAGCGGCAGCGGTCGGCGGCGATGGCCGCGTGCGCGAACGCCGCCGGACGCGTCCAGGCCATGGCCACCAGCATGCTCGCCGACCTGCGCGAGATGGAGGGCCGGCACGCCGAGGACGTGCTGGGCGACCTGCTCAGGCTCGACCACAGCACCGCGCAGACCGGCCGCCTCGCCGACAGCATCGCCGTGCTGACGGGCGCCCGCTCCGGCCGGCGCTGGACCAGGCCGATCGTCGTGGAGAGCATCCTGCGCGGCGCGCTGGGCCGGATCCAGGCCTACCAGCGCGTCCAGGTGCACTCGGGCAGCACGGCCGCGGTCGTCGGCTACGCCGCAGAGGACGTGATGCACGCGCTCGCCGAGCTGATGGACAACGCGACCCGCTTCTCCGCGCCGTCGGAGGAGGTGCACGTCTACGTCGAGGAGCTGCACACCGGCCTCGTCATCACCATCGAGGACGGCGGGCTCGGCATGAAGCCGCAGGCGCTCGCGCGGGCCGAGGCCGCGGTCTCGACCGCCGAGCCGCTGGACCTCGCGAAGGTGCCGGGCACGCGGCTGGGCCTGGTGGTCGTCGGCTCGCTCGCGCGCAAGCACAAGCTGCAGGTGTACTTCAGGCCGTCCTCGCGCGGCGGCACCGGCGTCGTGGTGCGGATCCCGAACCAGCTGGTGGTCCATCCGCGCGAGGAGGAGCCGACGGTCTCCATGCCGAAACCGGTCGAGTCGGTCGCCTCGGCGGGCGGCGAGGCCACGACGACCTCCGCCACCGCCACCGCGGTGCTGGAGCCGGCACCGCCCGACGAGGACGTCGCCGACGTCACCGAGCTGCCCAAACGGCCGCGCGGCCAGACGCTCGCCAAGGCGGTGCGCGCCACGGAGGCCAACCGCGAGACCCCGAAACGCACCGAGAAGAGGACCGACATCGGCGCGCGCTTCAGCGCTTTCCAGCAGGGCCGCCGATCCACCGAGCCCGCGCAGGACGCCGCGGAGACCGGCCGAGAGGATGACTCCGAATGACCATGGCGACCGACGCCAACCTCACCTGGATGCTCGAGAGCCTGGTCGAGCAGACCGCGGGAGCGAACCACGCGCTGGTGCTGTCCAGGGACGGGCTCAAGCTGTGCCACACCTCCGGGTTGTCGGTGGACAAGGCCGACCAGCTCAGTGCGATCGCCGCCGGCGTGCAGGCGCTGTCGCAGGGGGCCTCCGTCGAGTTCGGCGACGGCACCGGCGGGGTCCGGCACTCGATGACCGAGTTCCACGGCGGCATCCTGTTCATCGTCGAGGCCGGTGAGGGCGCGCACCTGGCCGTGCTCGCCGACGAGGACGCCGACGTCGGGTTGATCGGGCACCGGATGAACGAGCTGGTCGAGCAGATCGGCGCGTTCCTGGTCGCGCCGCCGCGCAGGCGTGAGCACGCATGATCCGCCGCGAGCTGGACAACGAGGAGCCCGACCGGCTCTACACGGTCACGCGTGGTCGCAGCCGCGCCGAGGACGAGGACCTGGACCTGGTCACGCTGGTCGTGGCCACGGCGGAGCCGGCGGCGGGCATGCAGTCCGAGCACGTCCGGATCCTGCGGCTCGCCCGCAGCCCGATCGCGATCGTCGAGCTCTCCGCCGAGCTGGGGATGCCCGTCGGCGTCGTCAAGATCCTGGTGTCCGACCTGCTGCGCGCCAACAAGGTCACCGCCCGCCACCCGTCGTCCAGGGCCCGTCGCCACCAGCTGCCCGACGCCGCCATCCTGAAGAAGGTGCTCGTTGGACTCCACAACCTCTGACCGCCCGCCACTGGCCGACACGGCGAGCGACGGCCTCAAGATCGTGATCGTCGGCGGGTTCGGGGTCGGCAAGACCACCATGGTCCGCTCGGTGAGCGAGATCCGCCCGCTCTCGACGGAGGAGACGATGACCCAGGCGGGCCTGGGCATCGACGAGACGGGTGGCGTCACCGGTAAGACCACGACGACCGTCGCGTTCGACTTCGGGCGCATCAGCCTGAACGACGAGATGGTGCTGTACCTGTTCGGCGCGCCAGGACAGGAGCGGTTCTGGTTCCTGTGGGACCGGCTGTTCTCGGGCACGCTCGGCGCGGTCGTGCTGGTGGACACCCGGCGCGTGGCCGACTCCTGGTACGCCATCGACCGCCTCGAGCACCACGGGACGCCGTTCATCGTGGCGCGCAACAACTTCCCGGGCGCCACGCACAGCCTCGAGAAGGTCCGCGACGCGCTGTCGCTGCCCGACGAGGTCCCGCTCGTCGACTGCGACGCCCGCGACCGGCAGTCGGCCAAGCAGGTGCTGATCAGCCTGGTCGACCACCTGTACGCGCTGAGCACGGCCCGCGAGGCGGTGCGTTCATGACCGACCTCGCGCGCCGCGCCGACGCGGTTGCCCTGTACGGCCCCGCCTACCAGCAGGACCCGATGGGGCTCTACGCGGAGATCCGCCGCAAACACGGCCCGGTCGC
>NZ_JBJMIE010000413.1:0-10266 GCF_045807065.1 Actinophytocola sp.
CGAAGTACATGGCGTGGCCGCAGTCGTCGACCACGGTCAGCTCGGCGCCGGGGATCAGCTCGGCGTAGCGGTGTCCGTGCGCGATGGGGACGATCCGGTCGTGGTCGGGCCACACCACCCGGGTCGGCGCGGTGATGCGGGGCAGCCGCCGCTCGAGCTTCGGGTTGGCCAGGAACGGCACCCACGCGTACCGGGCGAGTGCGGTCATGTCCCGGTAGGCGGCCAGCACGTCGTCGACGGTCGGGTCGGGCGGGAGGAAGGCCGCGGCCTGCACGGGATCGTGGAACAGCGCGGCGGCCAACTGTGGCGGTGTCATCAGGAACAGGTCCGCGATCGGGTGCGCGGGCAGCCGCAGCCCGGCCGGGGAGAGCAGCACCAGCGACCCGACGACGTGCGGGGCGGCGACGGCCAGCTCCGCGGCGACCCACCCGCCGAACGACGCGCCGACCACGTGCGGCCGGGACAGCCCGAGCCGCGCGATGACGTCGAGGTAGTGGAACACGAGGTCGTCGACGCCCTCGGCGTCGGCGAGCTGGTCGGACCCGCCGAAACCGGGGTGGTCCGGTGCGAACACGGTGAAGTCCCGGGCGAGCAGCTCGTGGAACTCGTGCCACTCCCCGGCGCCGCCCGCCGCGTGCAGGAACAGCAGCGGGGGACCGTCGCCACCCCGGAGCAGGTGCACGCGCCCGCCGGGAAAGTCCAGGTACTCCTCGGTGTGCGCCATCCACCCGACGCTAGGCGGGTGCCGGACGGGCGGCGAGCCACTTCCCGCAGGGCTGGGCCGGTTCCCGCACCCGGGTTGACTTGCCGTTGTGCCGCCATGATCCTCGTAGGCATGGCCGCGCCGTCAGTGCTGACGGAAGACGTTCCCCATCCCGCGTCGATCAACACCGAGGACCCCTACGAGGCAAGGGTTCGGACGCAGGCGTTCCTCGGTTGTGCGCACCGGATGACCGTGCTGGACCGGGAGATCCCGTTCCGGGCGCGCGTCCGGCACCGCGCGATGAACGGTCTCGGCCTGATGTCGTCGACCTACGGCCCGGCCGTGGAGATCGGCTGCGCGCCGCCGATCGGCCTGGTGACCGTCAACTTCGTCTCCGACACCATGCACATCGACGACGGCGGGCACGCCGACGTCGCGAACCCGGGCCGTGGCGCGGTGTTCTGCTTCCACGAGGACCTCACCATGCGGTGGGCACCCGGGCTGCGGCAGCGCGGCACTGCGCTGCGGTTTCACCCACACCGGCCGGTTCGCCGCCGCCTACCGAGCCCGCTTCGGCGAGTCCCCGTCGACTACGCTGCGCCGGTGACGGTCGACGCGGAGCGGTACTGGGACGCGCAGGCCCCGTCGTTCGACGAGGCACCCGACCACGGCCTGCGCGACCCCGCGGTCCGGGCCCGCTGGCGGGAGCTGCTGCTCTCGGCGCTGCCACCCGCGCCGGCGCGGATCGCGGACCTCGGCTGCGGCACGGGCAGCGTCACGGCCCTGCTGGCGGGCGAGGGCTACGAACTGAACGGCGTGGACCTGTCCGGCGCCATGGTGGCCGCCGCGACGGCGAAGGTCGCCGCGGCCGGCGTGACGGCGCGGATCCGGCAGGGGGACGCCGCGAGCCCGCCGCTGGAACCGGCCGCGTTCGACGTGGTGTTCGCCCGGCACGTGCTGTGGGCGCTGCCCGACCCGCAGGCGGTGGTCGCGCGCTGGATCCGGCTGTTGCGGCCGAACGGGCGGCTCGTGCTCGTCGAGGGCCACTGGTTCACCGGGGCCGGGCTGACCGCCGACCGCTGCCGCGAGCTGGTGGCGGCCCACGACGGCGAGGTGGTCGTGCGGGCCCTCGACGACCCGCGGCTGTGGGGCGGGCCCATCACCGACGAGCGGTACCTGCTCGTGTCACGGTCCCAGGACGCGTAGGCGGTGACGATGAGGGTTCTGGTGACCGGCGCGGCCGGCACCATCGGCGGCGCGGTGATGCGCGACCTGGCGGCCCGCGGTGTGGCGGTGACCGAGCTGCCGGGCGACGCGACCGATGAGCGGGGCGTCGGCGCCGCGGTCGAGGGCTGTGCTGCCGTGGTGCACCTGGCCGCGCTGGCCCACCCGTCCCTCGGCACCCCGCGTGCGGTGTTCACCAACAACGTGGTCGCCACCTTCACCGTCCTCGCGGCGGCCGCCGAGCACGGTGCCCGCCGGGTCGTGCTGGCGAGCAGCGTGAACGCGTCCGGCATCCCCATGAACCCCCACGGACCGCTGCCCGCGTACTTCCCGCTCGACGAGGACCTGCCCATCGACATCGCCGACGCGTACTCACTGTCCAAGCAGGTCGACGAGCACGCCGCGGCGATGGCCGCCCGCGCGTGGGGCCTCGACGTGGTGGCGTTGCGCTTCCCGCTGGTCAAACCTCGCGCCGAGCTGCTGGAGATCGCGGCGGAGGTGGCGAAGGACCCGGCCGGCGCGATGCGCACCGGCTGGTCGTACCTGACCGTGGACGACGCCGCCCGGGCGGTGCACGCCGCGCTGGTGGCCCCGGTGACCGGTGCACACGTGGTCGGGTTGGCCGCGGCCGACACGCTCCTCGCGGTGCCCACCCAGTCCCTTGTGGACACCTACGCCCCGGACGTCCCCTGCCGCCGGTCCTTCGCCGGCACGGAACCGCTGATCGACACCACCCGCGCCCGGGAACTGCTCGGCTTCGAGCCGCGGGAGTCGATCCACCCCTGATCCGGGTCGCCGCGACCGTACCCGCCGCCGAGGCCGCGGGCCGGGTCCGTCACGGCCGGGACCGAGGTGCACCCGCGGCCGGACGGGCCGCTGCCACGAGGCCGGTCATCAGCAGGTCCAGTGCCCGTTCGAAGTCCTCCTCCGGGTCGCCGCTCGCCAGGGTGGGTAGGGCGCGGGCGAAGTGGGGGAGGGTCGCCGGGTTGACCTGGCGGATGTAGACGTCCATCTGTTGCTGCTCGGCGTGGCTGCTCTGTGCCCGGGCGAAGCCGGCCGTGGTCAGCAGCAGGGTGCCGAAGATGAGGCTGTTCAGCGCGCCCAGGGCCTGGCGCACCCCGTCGTCGTCGAAGCCGGCTTCGGTGAGGGCGCCGATGACGTCGTCGAACGGTTGCAGCGCACGCACTGAGACCGGGTTGGCCTGGTCGGTGGCGAGTGCCAGCGGCACGACCGGGTGGTGGCGGAGCACGCGGTAGGTGCTCACGGCCGTCGCCCGCACCCGCTCGGCCCAGGGCAGCCCCGGGTCGGGGCGTTCGATCTCGGCGTACACCAGGTCCGCGATGCCGTCGAGGATGTCGGACTTGTTCGCGACGTGGTTGTACAGCGCCATCGCCTCGACGCCGAGCACCTTGGCCAGCCTGCGCATCGACAGGCCGGCGAGGCCCTCCTCGCTGGCCAGCGCCAGCGCGGCGGCCAGGATCCGCTCCCGGTTCAGGGGCTCTCTGCGCACCATCTCGACACCCTCGCTTGACAGACTTACACCGTACATATCATATTTACGCCGTAAATTTACGCCGTAAGTAGGAGGTGTGTCGTGACCGACGTCGTCGTCGTGGGTGGGGGACCGACCGGGTTGCTGCTGGCCGGCGAGCTTCGGCTGGCCGGGGCGGACCCGCTCGTGCTGGAGGCGGCCGACGGAGCCCTTCGGCAGAGCCGCGGTCTGGGCCTGCGCGGCATCAACAGCCGCACCCCCCAGACCTTGCGCCTGCGGGGGCTGTCCGAGCCGCTGGCCAGCGCGGAGGAGGTGCTGTTCGACCGCCTCGCCGCCGGCCGGGGGGACGAGGGCGCCGACCAGGTCCGCGGGCTGTTGCGGTTGCTGACCGAGAACCGGGCACGCGGACACTTCGCCGGGCTGCCGCTGGTCGAGGAGCAGGCCGACCCGTCCGGCGTCGTCGAGCACTTCCTGGTCAAGCAGCACCAGTTGGAGCAGATCCTGGCCGACTGGGCGACCGGGCTGGGCGTGCCGATCCGGTCCGGCTGCCCGGTCGTCGACGTCGTGGCCGAGGACTCGGCGGTGCGGGCCGTGCTGGCCGACGGCCGGTCGGTGCGGGCGGCCTACCTGGTGGGGTGCGACGGCGGCCGCAGCACCGTGCGCAAGCACGCCGGGATCGACTTCCCGGGCACGCCCGCGACGATGACCGGCCGCACCGCCGTGGCTGAGCTCGCGGACGCGGACGCCCTCACCCCGTCGCTGCACGGTCCGCGCGGCCTGCTGAACCTGTCGCTGGTACCCGGGGAGATCGCCACCATCGAGTTCGACGGCGGCCCCGACGAGCGGGACGTCCCCGTCACGGCCGAGGAGATGCAGGCGAGCATCCGCCGGGTCAGCGGGGTCGACGTGACGCTCACCAGGCTGGTGGCGGGCATCCGGTACAGCGACAACACCCGGCAGGCGGCCACCTACCGGCAGGGCCGCGTGCTCCTGGCCGGCGACGCCGCCCACGTGCACTCGCCGATCGGCGGTCAGGGCCTGAACCTCGGCCTGCAGGACGCGATGAACCTCGGCTGGAAGCTGGGTCGGGTGGTCCGCGGCCGCGCGCCGGAGTCGCTGCTGGACACCTACACCGCCGAGCGGCATCCCGTGGGAGAGCGCGTACTGCGCAACACCCGCGCCCAGGTCGCGCTGATGCGTCCCGGCGCACAGGTCGCCGCGCTGCGCGAGGTGCTGGGGGAGACCCTGACCATCCCCGCGGCCAGGCACCACTTCACCGCGATGGCGAACGGAACCGACATCGACTACGCGCCGGACGCCACCCATCCCCTGGTCGGCCGGTTCGTGCCGCCGCTGGAGCTGGCCGGCGCCGACCCGCTGCCGGTGCTGCTGCGCGACGGCCAGGCGGTACTGCTGGACCTGGTCGGCTCCGCGGAGTTCCGCGCCGCCGCCGACGGCCGCGCGGTGCGGGTGGTCGGCGCGCGCTGCCCGGGTGACGAGGAGTTGGCGGCGCTGTTGGTCCGGCCGGACGGGTACGTCGCGTGGGCCACCAAGGGCGTGGACGCGGCCGGTCTGCCGGAAGCTCTCGCGGCGGCCGGGTGCTAGCCGACCACACCGCGGGTTCGTCCGCCGTCAGGGGCAGGTCTCGTCGAGCTTGACGACACCGAAGTCGATCTTCGAGGTGGGACTCACGGTCGCGCCCGGGGCGATGTTCTGCGTGCAGACCTTCCAGTTCTCGTCGACCGCCTGGTGTCGGCCCCGGCCGCTGAGGTCGTGGGAGTCGGTGAAGAAGACGACGTTCGACGTCAGCGCCTGGATGCGGTCCTGCGCGTCCTGCAGGCCGGCGCCGACGAGGTCCGGCATCACCCACCGCCGGCCCGACGACGCGGCCGTCGAGGTCGCCGTCGGCGAGGTCCGGTCCGGCGACCGGAGGCCGTCGCAGCCGCCGGCGGCCAGGACGGCGACGGCACAGGCGCCGATGGACGCGATCGTGGCGATGGTCCGCACAGCTACCTCCCGTGACAGCGCGCTCACGACACGATACTGCCCGCTGCCCGAGAAACATGGCCGTCAGGGCTGGACTTGACCACGGTTGGTGGAGTGGCATTGCTGTCATGCGTGCGATGCGACTGCCGGTCACCCTGCTCGTCCTCGCCGTGCTCGCCTTGCTGCCCGCCACGGCGCGTGCCAACGAGGACCGGGCCGACGGGCACCTGGGATTCGATCTCAACGCCGCCACCATCCCCGAGCTCCAGCAGCGGATGGCGCGCGGCCACCTCACCTCGGTCGGTCTGACCACCGCGTACCTGCACCGGATCACGGCGCTGGACGGGAAGATCCACTCCGTGCTCGCGGTCAACCGGCGTGCGCTGTCCGAGGCCGCGGCGAGCGACGTCCGCAGGCGCGCCGGGCACGCGCTCGGCCCACTGGACGGCATTCCCGTGCTGCTGAAGGACAACGTCGACACCCGGGACGAGCCGACCACCGCGGGGTCACGGGCGCTCACCGGCACCCGCCCGGCCGCGGACGCCCACCTGGTGGCCCTGCTCCGCCACGCCGGCGCGGTGATCCTGGGCAAGACCAACCTGTCGGAGTGGGCGAACTTCCGGTCCACGCACTCGACGTCCGGCTGGTCGGGCGTCGGCGGCCAGACGAACAACCCGTACGTGCTCGACCGCAACCCCTGCGGTTCGTCGGCGGGGTCCGGCGCCGCGGTCGCCGCCACGCTGGCGCAGGTGGCGATCGGCACGGAGACCGACGGCTCGATCGTGTGCCCGGCCGGGGCCAACGACATCGTGGGGCACAAGCCGACGCTCGGGTTGGTCAGCCGGACGGGCGTGGTGCCGATCTCGGCGGAGCAGGACACCGCGGGCCCCATGGCGCGGCACGTGGTGGACGCCGCGCTCACGCTGTCGGTGCTGCAGGGACGCGATCCCGCTGACGCCGCGACACTGGCCGTCCCCGCCGACCAGCCGCGTGACTACGCCGCGCTGCTGCGGCCGGACGCGTTGCGCGGCAAGCGGATCGGCGTGTGGCGACTGTCCGGTCTGGACGCCGACGTCGACCGCGTGGTCGACGACTCGGTGGCCGTGCTGCGGGCCCGCGGCGCGACGGTGGTGGACGTGGACCTGCCCTACCAGGACGTGGTCAACACCAACGAGTTCCCCGCGCTGCTGACCGAGTTCCGCCGGGACCTCGACGCCTACCTCGGGAACCGCCCCGGGGCACCGGACACGCTGGCGGACCTGATCGCGTTCGACCAGGCGGACCCGGTCGAGCTGTCGAAGTTCGGCCAGGAGCTGTTCGAGCAGGCGCAGGCCGCGCCGGCGCCGACCGACCCGGTCTACCTGGCGCACCGCCGGAGCGCGACCGACTCCGCCCGCGCCTCGATCGACGAGACCCTGACGAGCAACCACCTCGACGCGATCATGGCCCCGACCAACAGCCCGGCCTGGAAGACCGACTACGCCACCGGCGACGCGTTCGTGCTGGGCTCGTCGACCCCGGCGGCCGTGGCGGGTTACCCGAACGTGTCGGTGCCCGCCGGGTACGCCGGCCCGCTGCCGATCGGCATCTCCTTCTTCGCGGAACGCTGGTCGGACGCGAAGGTCCTCGCACTGGCCGCGGCCTTCGAGCGGGCCCACCCCGCCTACCACCCGCCGGCGTTCGTCCCGACGATCGGCTGACCCCCGCCGGGCGCGCGTCTTCGGTTTACTGGGTCCAGCGACCTGATCAGCTGGAGGAGCGATGCCGAGCACGGACCAACCGCGGGTGTCACCGCTGGCACCCGACGAGCGCGACGAGCGCCAGGCGGCGCTCGTCGCGCGGGCGGGGGCGGAGTTCGCGGTGTACACCACCCTGGTGCGCAGCACGGACGTCTTCGCCGACCTCCTGCCCTTCGGCCAGCGGCTGCTCGAGAAGTCGACCCTGGTGCCCCGGCTGCGGGAGCTGGTCATCCTGCGGGTCGCGTGGCGCTGCCGGGCCGCCTACATCTGGTCCCACCACGAGGCGATCGGCCGGACGGCGGGCCTCACCGAGGACGATCTCGCCGCCCTCGCCACCGACCGCGTCGACACGGTCGGTGCCGTGGACCCGGTGCGTGCGGTGCTGCTGCGGGCGGCGGACGAGCTGGTGGCCGACCACCGGCTGAGCGACCCGACCTGGCGGGACCTGGCCGGCCGGTACCCGACCGAGCAGGTCATCGAGATCTGCCTGCTGGCGGGCCTGTACGTCATGCTCGCCGGCGTGCTGAACTCGCTCGGCGTCCAGCTCGAGGACGGCTACCCCCCACCCGACTGGGCCGCCTGACGGTAACCAGGGACCGGCGGCGGCCTTCTGGGCTACCGCCGGGACGGCACGGGGATCCGGGTCACGTCCCGCGCCACCACGATCTCGCCGTCGAAGACCCGCGCCGCCTCCTCGTGGAAGGGGCGCGGATCCGGGTATCGGCCCGAGAAGTGGGTCAGCACCAGCAGGCGCACGCCGCACTCCCGCGCCACCGCCGCCGCCTGCCCGGCCGTGAGGTGGGCGTAGTCGTGGGCGAGGTGGGCGTCCGCGTCGAGGAACGTCGACTCGATGACCAGCACGTCGGCGCCCTCGGCCAGCGCGTACACCCCCGCGCACAGCCGGGTGTCCATGACGAACGCGAACCGCTGGCCGCGCCGCGGTGCGCTCACCTCCTCGAGCCGCACCAGCCGGCCGCGGTGGCGCAGCACGCCCTCCCGTCGCAGCACACCGACATCCGGGCCGCTGATGTCCAGTTCGGACAGTGCGGCGGGCAGCATGCGCCGGCCGTCCGGCTCGACCAGCCGGTACCCGAACGTCTCGACGCGGTGGTCGAGCCGGCGTGCCTCCAGCGTGCCGAACGAGCCGGTGGCCACCACGCCGTCCCGCTCGACCGGCACCTCACGCAGCTTGGCCACCTCGTGGAACGACGCGGCGTACCGCAGGCGCTCGAAGAACTCCGCCCCGGAGGCGGGGTAGTGGGCGTACACGTCGTGTTCGACCCGGTCCAGCGACAGCCGCTGCACGATCCCCGGCACGCCGAGGCAGTGGTCGCCGTGGAAGTGGGTGACGCAGAGGTGGTGCACGTCGTGCGCGCTCACCCCGGCGAGCAGCATCTGCCGCTGCGTGCCCTCGCCGGGGTCGAAGAGGAACCCGGTGCCGTCCCAGCGAAGCAGGTAGCCGTTGTGGTTGCGCTCGCGCGTCGGCGCCTGGCTCGCGGTTCCCAGCACGACCAGCTCACGTGTCGACACGCGGCGAGTCTAGAAGCCGATCAGCCGGCACGCCGACCCACAAGTCTTCTCCTCCCCGTTTTCGAGCCCCTCGACCGAGGTTGACCAAGCGCTCGCGGGGGTACGCGTCTGGTACCGCGGCTCTCGCCGCGGTCACACGCCACCCAGGCGAACGGCGTCGACGTCCAGGAGCGGCAAGATGCGACAGGAACACCCGGACGACCGGTTCATGCTCACCGGCGAGGAACGCTCCCAGTTCCGCGAGATCTGGCGGGAACTGGCGGACGAAGGGCCGGACACCCTCGACGCGGGTTCGGCGGACGCCCAGGCCTCCCGCCTGGCGTGGTCAGCCGTGCTGGTCGCGTGCGGCCTCCTGGTGTTCGTCGGCCTGGCCGTCGACAGCGTCTTCCTGGTGCTCCTGGCCTCGGGCGGCGCACTCGGCGCGCGGCGCGCCCGCCGCCGGCTGGCGGTCACAACCAACGACGCTTCTTGAACACGACGTAGAGGCTGGCGCAGGTCAGGAGCATCAGGGTGATGGCGAACGGATAGCCCGTCAGCCACCGCAGCTCGGGCATGTGCACGAAGTTCATGCCGTAGACGGTGCCGATGAGCGTTGGTGCGAACAGGATCGCGGCCCAGGCCGAGATCTTCTTGATCTCCTCGTTCTGGGCCTGCGAGACCAGTGTGCCGTTGACGGTCAGCACGTTGGTGAGCAGCTGCCGGAAGTCGTCGGCGCGTTCGACCACGGTCGTGGCGTGGTCGGTGACGTCACGCAGGGAGCGGCGCAGTTCCTCGTCGTCGGCGCCGAGGTCGGCCTCCAGGGCGGAGAGCATGTCGAGCAGCGGCGCGGTGGCGCGCTGGAAGTCGATGACCTCGCGGGAGAGCTGGTAGATGCGGCGCGACACCTGGGGATCGCCGCTGAACACCTGGTCCTCGATCTCGTCGACGTCGGTCCGCAGCCCGGCGACGACGGGTGCGTACTCGTCGACCACGGCGTCCAGGACCGCGTAGAGCACCGCCTCCGGCCCGCGGCTCAGCAGATCGGGCTCGCCCTCCATGCGGGTGCGGACCGCGGCGAGGTCGGGGGTCTCGCTGTGCCGCACGGTGATCACGAAGCGGGGGCCGACGAACACGTGCAGCTCGCCGAAGTCGACCTGCTCGGTCTCGTCGAGATACCGGGCGGGCCGGAGCACCGCGAACAGGGTGTCGCCGTAACGCTCCAGCTTGGGCCGCTGGTGCGCGACGATGGCGTCCTCCACGGCCAGCTGGTGCAGGCCGAACCGTTCGGCCACGGCGAGCAGCTGGTCCTCCGGCGGCCGGTAGAGCCCGATCCAGGCCATGGACCCGGCCTCGCCAAGGTCCTCGACCGCCTCGGCCAGCGTCGCCGGCTCACTGACCGCCCGCCCGTCCCGGTAGACCACGCTGTTGACCACGCTGGCCTCGGCGGGCGCCGGCCCGGGTCGCCGTTGCGCGAACCGCCGCATCGACCGCTCCGGTGCTTCCCGCGACGGCTCGTCGCCCATGCCCGCCTCCCAGGCCGCTCAAGCGGCGCGTCGCTGAAGTCATCGCCGAACTCACCGGGCAGTCGGCGGAGATCACCACCGACTTCGACG
>NZ_JBJMIE010000414.1:0-10759 GCF_045807065.1 Actinophytocola sp.
CGCCGCGCCGGCGTGCTTCGCGGTCGAGCAGCGCCTCCGTGCCTCCCTGGACATCCCGGTGTTCCACGACGACCAGCACGGCACGGCGATCGTCGTCGTCGGTGCGCTGCGCAACGCGCTGCGGGTGGTCGGCAAGGACATGGCGGACTGCAAGATCGTCGTGTGCGGCGCCGGCGCCGCCGGCTCGGCCATCATCCGGCTGCTGCTGCAGAAGGGCCCCGCCGACATCCTCGCGGTCGACATCAACGGCATCGTCCACCCCGACCGCGGCGACCTCGACTCCAACCTCACCTGGCTCGCGCAGAACACGAACCGGCACCTGGTCAGCGGTTCCCTGACCGACGCCCTGGTCGACGCCGACGTGTTCATCGGCGTCTCCGCGCCCAACCTCTTCGGCGCGGACGCCGTGGCGACCATGGCCAAGAACGCGATCGTGTTCGCGCTGGCCAACCCGGACCCGGAGATCGAGCCGCTGGAGGCGCAGAAGCACGCCGCCGTGGTCGCGACCGGCCGCAGCGACTACCCGAACCAGATCAACAACGTGCTGGCGTTCCCCGGCGTGTTCCGCGGCCTGCTGGACGCGCAGGCCCGCGGCATCACCGACTCGATGCTCCTGGCCGCCGCGGACGCCATCGCGGACGTGGTGGACGGCGACCGGCTGAACGCGTCGTTCATCGTGCCGAGCGTGTTCGACTCGGCCGTCGCCCCGGCGGTGGCCGAGGCCGTGGCCAAGGCGGCGCACCCGTAGCATCGGTTTCGTGAGCGACCTGACACATGTCGACGCCGCGGGTGCGGCACGCATGGTGGACGTGAGCGGCAAGGCGGTCACCGACCGGGTCGCGGTCGCCACGGGCGTGGTGCACACGACGGCCGAGGTCGTCTCGTTGCTGCGGTCCAACGGCCTGAAGAAGGGCGACGCGCTGGCGGTGGCCCGCGTGGCCGGCATCATGGGCGCGAAGCGGACGCCGGACCTGGTCCCGCTCTGCCACCCGCTGCCGATCACCGGCGTGACCGTGGACTTCGCCCTGGCCGAGGACTCCGTCGCCATCACCGCGACGGTCCGCACGAGTGGCCAGACGGGCGTCGAGATGGAGGCCCTCACCGCGGTCACGGTCGCGGGCCTGACCGTGCACGACATGATCAAGGCGGTGGACCCGGCCGCCGTGCTGTCCGAGGTGCGGTTGGAACGCAAGGAGGGCGGCAAGACCGGGGTGTGGACCCGACCGGAGGGCAGATGAGCGGACCTCGCGGAGCGAACCAGACACGCTACCTGACCTGCGGTTGGACGCACGAGTGGGACTTTCGTAGAAGTCCAGGGAGCAGGATGAAGGGTTCGCTCGTTGCCATGTGGACAGCGTCGGGCGGGGCGGGCAAGGGGGCGTAGTGAGCACCGCAAGGGTTATCGCCGCGTCCAACCGCGCGGCCGCCGGTGTGTACGAGGACAGGACGGGCCCGATGATCGTGTCGTGGCTGCGTGCCCGCGGCTTCACGGTCGACGACCCGGTGGTCGTCCCCGACGGCGAGCCGGTCCTGGCGGCCCTGCGCGACGCGGCCGGCGTGGACGTGGTGATCACGACCGGCGGCACCGGCATCAGCCCGACCGACCGCACCCCGGAGATGACCGGCCGCCTCCTGGACTACGAGATCCCCGGCCTGGCCGACGCCATCCGGTCGGCCGGCCTCCCCGAGGTCCCGACGGCCGTCCTGTCCCGCGGCATGGCCGGCGTGATGGGCCGGACGCTGGTCGTCAACCTGCCCGGCTCGTCCGGCGGCGTGCGCGACGGCCTCGGCGTGTTGGAGGGCGTGCTGAGCCACGCACTGGACCAGCTGCGCGGCGGCGACCACAAGCCGCCGGCGATGGTCCCGAAGCCGCCGGCGGTGGTCCCGAAGCCGCCGGCGGTGGTCCCGGCCGCGGTCCTGCGCGCGGAGGTCACCGAGGCGCCGCTGTCCGTGGACGAGCACGCGACGCTGGTGGCCGACCGCGCGGCAGGCGCGGTCGTGACGTTCTCGGGCGTGGTCCGCGACCACGACGGCGGCAAGGGCGTGACGTCCCTGGAGTACGAGGGCCACCCCACCGCCAAGTCGGTCATCGAGGAGGTGGCCGCGGCCGTCGCCGCCCGCCACCGGGGCGTCCGCGCGGTCGCGGTGAGCCACCGCACCGGTCCCCTCGCCATCGGCGACGTGGCCCTGGCCTGCGCGGTGGCGGCCGAACACCGCCAGGAGGCGTTCGCCGCCTGCGCCGACCTCGTGGACGACGTGAAGGCCCGGCTGCCCATCTGGAAGCACCAGGCCTTCACCGACGGCACCGACGAGTGGGTCAACTGCCCCTAGTGATACCGGGACAGAACTTTGCGACGACCTGCGGCGATTCCCGCGAGAGCAGCCGCTTTCGCGACGGCCAGCCGCTTTCGCGACGGCCAGCCGCTTTCGCGACGGCCAGCCGCTTTCGCGACGGCCAGCCGCTTTCGCGACGGCCAGCCGCTTTCGCGACGGCCAGCCGCTTCCGCGACGGCCAGCCGCTTCCGCGACGGCCAGCCGCTCTAGTCCGGATCTGGCCCTGTAGTAAGTACTAGCCGGCCGCTGGGGTGTAGATGCCGATGTAGTTGCCGGCCGGGTCGGTCAGCTTGGCGAAGACCAGGCCGTCGGGGGTGGTGACCGGCGGGGTGTCCACCTTCCCGCCGAGGCGTTCGGCGTGCTCGACGGCCGCGGCGACGTCGTCGACGGTCACCATGATGAGGACGCGGTTCGGCGACTGGCCCCCGGTGTCGGCGATCCCGCCGAACGGCTGTTCCGTGCCGGCCCGCTTCACCAGCTGGTAGGCCTCGTTGCCGTCCGTCGCGAACGTCCAGTTGAACAGCTCGCCGTAGAAGTGCTGCGTGGCCTTCGGGTCGTCGGTGTCGATCTGGAACCAGTCGAGCGTGCCGTGTGCCATGGGATCCTCCTGTGTGGTTGGGCACCCAGCATCGGACCGGTTGGCGACAACCCCCTGTCGGTGTTTCCTACGCGAGTGCCATGACCCGCGTCACACCGGTCGGGAGCGGCAGGTCGCCGTGGTCGCGGTCCGGTGCCGGTTGGCCGGTGTCGTGCGCCGCCACGATCCGGTCCAGCCGGAACACCCGCAGCTCCGCCCGCAGCCGGCACCACCCCACCAGGTACCAGGCGGCCTTGCCCGCCAGGAACATCACGGGCTCGACGGCGCGCTCGGTCGGCGTGCCGTGCTTGTCGACGTAGTCCAGCCGCAGCACGTGCCGGGCGGCCAGGGCCTCCTCGATGATGACCGGGATGGTCGCGGGCGCGGTCGGCGGCACGAGGAACCCGACCCGCCCCGCCAGCTCACGGGCGGCCGACGCCTCGGGGGCCGGCATGGCCGCCAGGATCTTCTGCAGGGCGCTGCCCGCGGCCCGCGTGAACGGGGAGCCGGTGGCCCGCCGCAGCGCGATCGCCACGGCGACCGCCTCTGCCGGGGTGAAGTTGAGCGGCGGCAACGTCCTGGTCGGGTCGATGGCGTACCCGCCGAGCCGGCCGGTGTCCGCGTAGATCGGCACGCCGACCTGCTGCAACGCGCTGATGTCGCGCTCGATCGTGCGCACGCTCACCTCGTAGCGCGCCGCGAGCTGGCGGGCACTGCGCCGCAGTGGTGCCGCGGCCCGCAGCTCCTCCACGATGCCGTACAGCCGGTCGGTTCGGTTCATGGCGCGGACCGTAGCGCCGGGCACCGACAAATCTGGTCCGGCTCGCTGATGAGCGGAGCGAGGAAGGGCTCCACCGCCGGGGGATTGCGGTGGAGCCCTTCGGTGAACTAGCTAGTTCACTTGGTGGCGAGCTTCTGACCAGGAACGATCAGGTTCGGGTCACCGATGTACTGCTTGTTCTTCTCGTACAGCGCCTGCCAGCCGCCCGGCACGTTCAGTGCCGTCGCGATCTTGGACAGGGAGTCCCCCCCGACGACCGTGTAGTCGCCGATCGGGTTGGAGGCCGCCAGAGCCGGGGCTGCCGGAGCGGCGCTCCGGACCGGGGCCTTCGCCTTCTTGCCACTGCTCGTGGTCGGTGCCGTGGTCCTGGCCTTCGCGGGTGCGGCCGAACCGCCGCCACCCCGCTTGCCGCAGACCGGCCAGGCGCCGATGCCCTGGGTGGCCAGCACGTTGTTCGCGACCCGGATCTGCTCCTCGCGAGAAGCGTTGGCCGGGTTGCCGGAGCCGCCGTTGGCCTCCCACGTGCCCTTTGTGAACTGCAGGCCACCGTAATAGCCGTTACCGGTGTTCGTGGCCCAGTTACCACCGCTCTCGCACGCGGCGATCGCGTCCCAGTTCGGGTCCGCCGAGGCGAACGCCGGCGCGATGGCCAGCGGGGCACCCACCGCGACGCCGGCGACGACGACGCGAGCGATGGTGCGACGAACTGCGTTGGAAGGGGTGCGGTCACTGCCTCGATACGCCATTACGTTCTCCGCCTCAGCGCCGTCAAAAACCCTGGTCAGGGCTCTTTCCCGATCCGGAGACTCACTTTCAGTCGGGGGTTATATCCGAGTGCTCGCCGGATCGGGTAGGGCGCTACGGGCACTCGGGTCCTGCCGGTTGGTCGGGGCCAACCAGAGAGCGACGGTACGTACCTGAATTGCAGGTTGCCAAATTGAAGTAGATGTGACTGTCGTCACAGTAACACTGTTAAGTGAGCCGCGATTGAGGGCATATCCGCAGGTCAGAAGGCCGATGTGCCGTGTTATTGCCCCGTGATAGAGCGCAAACTATTCACGCAGTCTGAGTGCTGCATCACGTGCCCGCAGGGTTTAACACCTACGCCGACTGCAGGGTGAAATCAAGTGGTTACCTCAGGCAAAGGGGGGCCAATTCGATCGAGGTGAAGCCCCTCAATTGATCTCAAAGCACAGAGGTAAGCGACCGTGCCGAAGTGCGTCGATGCACCTCCGGCGGCTGCCGAATCGATCTTTCTCAATGGTGCCGTAGGTCACCGCGTCGCGCATCTTTTCGCGATCAAGGGGCACGCCGACATGGCCGGCTTGCCCGGCTCGCGCAGGTCGGCGTGGGTGTGGGCCTGGTCGTCAGCCGCCGGCGAAGGGCGGCAGGACGTCGACGCCAGCGCCGTTCGGCAGCGCGGTCGACAGGTCCCGCACGGCGATGCCGTCGAGGAGGAAGCTGCACGCGGTCAGCACGCGCGTGAGCTTCTCGCCGTGCTTGCCGCCGAGTTCGGCGACCAGGTCGCGGACGGTCGCCTCGGCGGGCATGGACACGGTCTCCTCGGACAGGCCGACCGCGCCGCGCGCGCCCGCGAAGTAGCGGACCCGGACTGTGGTGGTCACCCGTCACAGGCTAGTCCAGTCGACATTGTCGACATATCGATGTTCAGGGGCCGGTGGAGCGGTCGCGGTGGACGTGCCCGGCGCAACTGCCACCATGGAGCCATGGCCGAACCGCGCAAGTGGACCTACCTGATGGACATGGACGGGGTGCTGGTGCACGAGGAGCACCTCATCCCAGGGGCCGACAAGCTCATCGACGAGCTGCGGGCGAAGGACCTCCAGTTCCTCGTGCTCACCAACAACTCCATCTACACCCCGCGTGACCTGCGCGCACGCCTGCACCGCACCGGCCTGGACGTGCCGGAGTCGGGCATCTGGACCTCCGCGCTCGCGACCGCGAGGTTCCTGGACTCGCAGCGCCCGGAGGGCTCGGCGTTCGTCATCGGCGAGGCGGGCCTCACGACCGCCCTGCACGAGATCGGCTACGTGCTCACCGACCGCGACCCGGACTACGTGGTGCTCGGCGAGACCCGCACGTACAGCTTCACCGCCATCACCACCGCGATCCGCCTGGTCGAGCAGGGCGCCCGGTTCATCGCGACCAACCCGGACGCGACCGGCCCGTCGCGCGAGGGCTCGCTGCCCGCGACCGGCTCGGTGGCGGCGCTCATCGAGAAGGCGACCGGCCACGCGCCGTACTTCGTCGGCAAGCCGAACCCCCTGATGATGCGGTCCGCGCTGAACCAGCTCGGCGCCCACTCCGAGTCGACGCTGATGATCGGCGACCGGATGGACACCGACGTCCGGTCGGGGTTGGAGGCCGGTCTGCACACGATTCTGGTGCTGTCCGGGATATCGAACGCCGCGACCGCCGAGCGCTTTCCGTACCGCCCCAGCCGGGTGATCGAGTCGGTCGCCGACCTGGTCGGGAACGTCGACGACCCATTCCCGGGATAGTTCCACTACGACAGCAATTACAACCTGGCATATTGTCGGCCTGTGGAGGAAGAAGGACCGTCGACGTTCGTCGTCGGCGACGTGCACGGGCACCTCGACGAGCTGCTCGCCGCGCTCGCCGAAGCCGGCCTGGTCGACGAGGAGGCGAACTGGTCCGGCGGCGACACCCACCTGTGGTTCCTCGGGGATTTCGTGGACCGGGGCCCGGACGGCATCGGGGTGATCGACCTGGTCATGCGCCTGGCGGCCGAGGCATCGAGCGCGGGCGGCCAGGTCCAGGCCCTGCTGGGCAACCACGAGATCCTGCTGCTCGGCATGCACCGCTTCGGCGACACCGAGGTCCCGTCGGACTTCGGCCCGCGGAGCTTCGCCCGCAGCTGGGAGATGAACGGCGGCCAGCCCACCGACCAGGAGGCGGTCACCGACGAGCACATCGAGTGGCTGACGAGCAGGCCGGCGGTCGAGCTGGTCGGCGAGCACCTGCTGATGCACTCGGACACCCTGGAGTACCTGGTCTGGGGCTCCGAGATCGAGGAGATCAACGAGAACATCCAGGAGGTCCTCGACTCCGACGACATCGTCGAGTGGTGGGAGGTCTGGCGCCGCCTCACGACCCGCCACGCCTTCCGCGGCCCGAACGGCGCCGACGTGGCGGCCCAGCTCCTGACCGTCCTGGGCGGCGAACAGGTCGTCCACGGCCACTCGGTGATCGCCGACCAACTGGCCATCGCCCCCGCCATGGTCGACAGCCCGTACGAGTACGCGGGCGGCAAGGCCCTTGGCGTCGACGGCGGCGTCTTCGTGGGCGGCCCGTGCCTGGTGGTCAAGCTCCCGTGGCAGCGGTCATGACCCCTCGCGGTGGGCCGAATGGGCACCCCTGGTCGCGCCGGCTGGTCGACCGCCGTTAGATAGACGGGTGACGAGCGACGTGCCGCCGGCACGCACCGTGTGCCACGGGTGCCGGCAGACGACCCAGTTCCGTACGGACGGTGGTGACGTGCGGCCGATGATCATTCCCGGGTCGGGGATGGTGATCAGGGAGAAATCTCCGGGCGTGCTGGTCGAGGAGCCGTGCCCGGTGTGCGGGGACAACGAGGACCCCGGGTGGGTCGAGGGCTTCGTGCCGCCCGCGTGAGCACGCTTCGTGCCCCCGGTGTGACCGTCGAGGGCTTCGTGTCCCGCGTGACCTCAGGCCGCGATGTGGAGCACCTCGTCGAGCCCGGTGATGCTGAGCGTGCGCTGGACGTGCCGGGGGATCGCGGCGAGCTGTAGCCGGAGCTCGCGTGCCGACGCGAGTCTGTGCGCCGCGATCAGGGCGGACAGCCCGCTCGAGTCGAGCAGGGTGACTTCGCCGAGGTCCAGCCGCAGTAGCGTGCCGGCGCCGGCGGTGTTGATCAGGTCGACCAGCTCCGCGCGCAGTGACGGGGTGGTCTCCAGGTCGACCACGCCGCTCAGCTCCACCCGAGAGCCGTTCACGGTGATCGTGAGGCTCATGGCTCCCATCTTCGCTGATACATCCACTTCGATGTTGACGAACAAGGTTACGGTGGACCGTGGCTGCGAGGAGGCACACATGATCACGTCGAGCTATGTGTCGGGAACGTCGGCGAAGCCGCTGCTTGGCGACACGATCGGTGACAACTTCGACCGCACGGTAGCCACGTACGGTGATCGCGAGGCCCTGGTCGAGTTCGCCACGGGTCGCCGGTGGACATACCAGCAGCTGGCCGAAGAGGTCAACGCGGTGGCGAAGGGTCTCATCGACCTGGGTGTCACCAAGGGTGACCGGGTGGGCATCTGGTCCCCCAACTGTGCGGAGTGGACGTTCACCCAGTACGCCACGGCCAAGATCGGCGCGATCCTCGTCAACATCAACCCGGCCTACCGCGTGCACGAGCTGAGGTACGTGCTCAACCAGGCGGGCATCCGGACGCTGGTCGCGGCGCCGGTCTTCAAGACGTCGGACTACGCGGCCATGATCGAGGAGGTCCGTCCGGAGTGCCCGGACCTCCAGGACGTGCTCCTGATCGGCCAGGAGGACTGGACGTCCCTGGTCGCCATCGGCCGCGGCGGCTCGGCGGCGCAGCTGGCCGAGCTGCAGGCGGAGCTGTCCGCCGACGATCCCATCAACATCCAGTACACGTCCGGCACGACGGGCTTCCCCAAGGGCGCGACGCTGTCCCACCACAACATCCTCAACAACGGCTTCTTCGTCGGCGAAATGTGCGGGTACACGGAAGCGGATCGGATCTGCATTCCAGTGCCTTTCTACCACTGCTTCGGAATGGTAATGGGAAACCTCGCGGCGACGTCGCACGGCGCCTGCATGGTGATTCCCGCCCCGGCCTTCGATCCGGCCGCGACGCTGAGTGCCGTGGCTGCGGAAGAATGCACTTCGCTGTACGGGGTGCCCACGATGTTCATCGCCGAACTGGCCGATCCCGCCTTCGACGCGTATGACCTGTCGTCGCTGCGCACGGGAATCATGGCCGGCTCGCCGTGCCCGGTCGAGGTGATGAAACAGGTCATCGACCGAATGGGCATGGCGGAGGTGACCATTGCCTACGGCATGACCGAGACGTCCCCGGTATCCACCCAGACCCGGGCCGACGACTCACTGGAGCGACGCGTTTCCACGGTGGGCCGGGTCATGCCGCACCTGGAGGTCAAGGTCGTGAACCCGGAAACCGGCCGGACAGTTCCCCGCGGCACCCCCGGCGAACTCTGCACACGGGGATATTCGGTGATGCTCGGCTACTGGGAACAGCCGGACAAGACGGCCGAGGCGATCGACAACGCCCGCTGGATGCACACCGGCGACCTCGCGATAATGGACGACGAGGGTTACCTCAACATCACCGGCCGCATCAAGGACATGGTGATCCGCGGCGGCGAGAACATCTACCCCCGCGAGATCGAGGAATTCCTGTACACCCACCCGGACATCCTCGACGCACAGGTGATCGGCGTCCCCGACGAACGCAACGGCGAAGAGTTGATGGTGTGGATCCGCATGAAGGAAGGCGCGACCCCGCTGACGGCCGAGGCCATTCACCAGTTCTGCCAGGGAAAGCTCGCCCACTACAAGGTCCCCCGGTACGTCCACGTCGTCGACGAGTTCCCCATGACGGTCACGGGCAAGATCCGCAAGGTCGAAATGCGCGCGAAGTCCGTGGAGCTACTGGGTCTGCAGGAGGCAGCGGCCGTCCGGCACGCCTGATTGGCGTAAGTCGTCGCGACGCGAAAACTGGTCTCGTTTCCGCGGGTGCGTCCCTAGACTTCGCGTGTGAGCTTGATCAATGTCGTCGACGTCGAGGCCACCTGTTGGGAAGGGCAGCCGCCGCCCGGGCAGGTGAGCGAGATCATCGAGGTCGGGCTCACCGTGGTCGATCTGGACCGGCAGGTCCGGCTGGCCAAGCACCGCATCCTGGTGCGGCCGCGGCGGTCCCGCGTCAGCGCGTTCTGCACGGAGCTGACGAGCCTCACCCAGGACGAGGTCGACCAGGGTGTCACCTTCGCCGAGGCGTGCCGGATCCTCGCCAAGGAGCACCGCGCCAATACCCTGCCGTGGGCGAGCTGGGGTGACTACGACCGCAACCAGTTCACCCGCCAGTGCCGGCACACGAACACCGAGTACCCCTTCAGCGCCGACCACACGAACGCCAAGGTCCGCTTCACCCTGGCGCACGGCCTCCGCAAGCGGCCTGGCATGGCGCAGGCGCTGGAACTGGCGGGGCTGACGCTCGAAGGCCGTCACCACCGCGGCGACGACGACTCCTGGAACATCGCCGCGCTCGTGCTTCACCTGCGGGCGAACAACGCCTGGTGACACAACCGGCTACCCCCCGCACCCGAAATTGGCCTAGGCTGGAGATACGCGTCCTGGGTACGCCCTGGGGCGCGTTCATTTGTGTGTGGAGGTGACCGTTGTGCCGACCGGAAAGGTCAAGTGGTACGACTCGGAGAAGGGCTTCGGGTTCGTCACACAGGACGGAGGCGAGGACGTCTACGTCCGTTCTTCCGCCCTGCCGGCCGGGGTGGCCGGGCTGAAGGCCGGTCAACGCATCGAGTTCGGCGTCGCTGACGGTCGTCGGGGGCCGCAGGCCTTGTCTGTGCGGTTGCTCGACCCACCGCCGTCGGTCGCCGAGGCACGGCGCCGCCCGGCCGAGGAGCTCCACGGCCTGATCGAGGACATGATCAAGATGCTCGAGGCGAAGGTCCAGCCGGACCTGCGCCGCGGGCGGTACCCAGACCGCAAGAACACCAAGCGCGTCGCCGACGTGGTCCGCGCCGTCGCCCGCGAGCTGGATCCGTAAGCGTGTGAACGCCCTGGCGGACCCCTCCTTCACCGGAAGGGGTCCGCCGAGGCGTGCGCTACGCGATGGCGGCCGCCACCACGTTCGCCATGCCGGCCATGCCCTTGGCGTTCGGGTGCAGCGGCGCGGCGACGTTGGCCGGGATGAACGGCTCGACCCAGCGCACCGACGGTGGCGTGCAGACGTCGTGGCCGATGCCCGGCGTCCGGATGTCCACGTACGTCGCCCC
>NZ_JBJMIE010000415.1:0-6661 GCF_045807065.1 Actinophytocola sp.
CACGCTGTTCGTCGAGCTGGGCAGCTACCAGGGTCAGGCGGACGCGCTGCGGGGGCTGGCGATGACGCGCTACCTCGGCGGTGACCGGACGCCCGCCGACCACCTGGCGGCGGCCGAAACGCTCCAGAGCGCGCTGGAGCTGTGCGACAAGATCGGCGATCGGCTGTGCGAGGCGGGCATCTACAACGATCTCGGGGTGCTCGCGCACCTGTCCGGGCGCTGCCAGGAGGCCACCGCGAGCCTGGTCCGCGCACTCGCGCTGTGCGAGGAGATCGGCGACCCCACCGGCACGATCGACGCGCTGAACAACCTCGGCACGCTCGCGTTGGACTGGCCGGAGGCCGGGGACGCGTTCACCTACCACGAACGCGCGCTGCGGCTCGCGCGTGACCTCGGCGGGTTCGTCGCGGTGGCCAGGGCACTGGAGGGCATGGGCCGGTGCCTGATCCGGGCCAGCTACGCGGGCAACGGGCGCGCGTACCTGCGTGAGGCCCTCGACGTCTACGAACGGCTGGGCATGCCGCAGGCGCGCGGCGTGCGGACGACACTGGCCGAGCTGGAGAAGGACTGACGTGTGCGGTGACCGTCCCGGTTCACGCGTGTCGACGACCGGCCCCGGCTGTGCGGCGGGCGGCCCGCGGAACGGACGCCGCCGGTACGCCGGCGAGCCGTACGACGCCGGCGCGGTGTTCCCGCACGCGGCGGCACGCTAGCGTGACCCTCGATGGACGAGGGTGAGCTGGTCGCCGAGCGGTACCGACTCGAGTCGGTGATCGGTCGCGGCGCCATGGGCGTCGTGTGGCTGGCGCACGACGAGCGGCTGGAGCGCGAGGTCGCCGTCAAGCAGCTGCTGCTCGGTGACTCGCCGGACCAGGAGCTGGGGACGGCGACGCCGGAACAGGCGAGCGCCGCCGCGATGCGTGAGGCACGCATCGCGGCGAAACTGCGCCACCCCAACGCCATCTCCGTCCACGACGTGGTGACCCACGGCGGCCGGCCGTGCCTGGTCATGGAGTACCTGCGTTCCGAGCCGCTCGACGCCGTGCTCGTCTCCCGGGGCGGGTTGCCGCCGCAGGAGGCCGCCGCCATCGGCGCGCAGGTCGCCGCGGCGCTCGCGGCGGCGCACACCGCTGGGATCGTGCACCGGGACGTCAAGCCGGAGAACATCCTGATCACCGAGGACGGCACGGCGAAGATCACCGACTTCGGGGTGTCCCGCGCGGTCGGCGTGGCCACCGTGACCACGACCGGGATCCTCGCCGGCACGCCCGCCTACCTCGCCCCCGAGGTCGCGGGCGGCGCGCAGGCGACCCCCCGCTCGGACGTGTTCTCGCTGGGCGCCACGCTCTACGCGGTCATCGAGGGTCTGCCGCCGTTCGGGATCGACGACAACCCGATCGCGTTGCTGCACCGGGTCGCGGCGGGTGAGCTGACCCCGCCGCGGCGGGCCGGCGAGCTGACCGAGCTGCTGCTGTGGCTGCTGCGCCGCGACCCGGCCGAGCGGCCGACGATGAAGGTCGCGCACGAGGCCCTGTCCACGTTCGCCGCAGGCCGGTCGTTCCCGGTGCCGCGGTCGCGGGCGCCGACGGTGGCGATGCCGGCGCCACCACAGGCGCACCAGACGCACACGCCCCGGCGGGGTCTGCTGATCGCCATCGGGGCGGCGGGCGTGGCACTGCTGGTGGGCGGCGTGCTCCTCGGGGTGGCGCTGCGCGGAACGCCCTCGGGTGGCGCCGCCGCGGCGGCGCCACCGTCGTCGACCACCACGGCCGCGCCGTCCACGTCCCAGCGCCCGATCGTGGCCGGCGGCACGTGCGTGGCCAGCTACGACGTCGTCAACTCCTGGCCCGGCGGCTACCAGGTGTCGGTGACCGTCCGCAACGACGGCGACACCACGCTCGAGGGCTGGGCGGTGCGCTGGCGGCTACCCGCCGGCCACGGCATCCGCGACCTGTGGAACGGCCGGCTCACCGAGGACGGCGCCGGCGGCACCGACGTCACGGTCAGCGACGCCGACTGGAACACCACCGTCCCGGCCGGCGGCCAGACCACCTTCGGCTTCAACGCCACCACCCCCGGCACCCCGAACACCCGCCCCGTCCCCACCATCACCTGCCAACCCCAGTAGGCCGCGTGTCCAACGCGCCGGACCCCTGAGTTCAACAAATCGTGCGGCGGACGACGGCACGATTTGTCGAACTCGCGGGATCGGAACGTTGGACACGCGGGTCTTGGGGGTTGGACTCGCGGGGTCAGGTGGTGGGTGGCGGGCCGCCCGGAGGTGGGCCGCCGGTGTTGCCGTCGTCGCCGCCGACCGCGGTGTCGGACAGGTCCAGGCCGATCGCGAACTCCGCCGCGTAGCCGCGGCCCAGGCGGTGCGGGTGCAGGAGCATCTGGTCACCCGCGCCGTTGCCGGTGTAGATGAAGTCTTGCGCGTTGGTGGTGTCCGGTGTGCCCTTCGACGCGTACGGCGGCGCCGTCAGGTACCCGGCCTTGAACTCCTCGGTGAAGTACAGCTGCGAGGTGAACTCGTACGGGTTGCCGTCGGTGCCGGTGGTGCGGACCTTGATGTGGATGTGCACCGTCCGGCCCCGGTACCAGCCAGGCAGGATCGTCGTGAAGCCGGCGTGGCCCGCCCGGTTGGTGACCTGGTAGCCGCGCAGGAACTTCTTGCCGCTGGTGCCTTCGGAGGCGATGTCGGAGTACGAGCCGAGCGCGTCGCAGTGCCAGACGTCCACGACCGCGCCCGGCAGCGGCGTGCACCGGCCGTTCGCGATCCGCAGCACCCGCAGGCCAAGCCCGAAGGTGGTGCCGGCGGAGACCGTGCCGTCCGACGGGTCGCTGCGGATGTCGGCGCGGTTGAGCCCCTCGTCCACGAAGTAGGGCCCCTCGACCATCTCCGGCTTCACGACGCAGTCGACGCAGTCCGCCGCCCTCGCCGACGTGTCCGCCGCGGCGACCCCGGCCGAACCGGCGACGCTCAACGCCACTCCGGAAATGCCCAGAATCGCGAGAGCCTGCCGCCGGCCCAGCACGCGGCCTACGGGTTCATCGTCGTTGTCCATGGTTGTCCTCACTGTGCGGGAACACGTGAGCACGGAACGTATGAGCCCCGTATGTGTGTAAACCCTGAGTAAACTGTGCGTGAGCTGTGGGGCACTATCCGCGCAGGCGCACCACCTTCAGCGCCGGCGACGCCAGGATGTCGCGCTCGCAGTACCGCGAGCGCACCCAGCCGCTCGCCGAGAAGAGCCTCGTCTGGTCGGCGAAGTGCGGTGACGTGGGGTCGCTCGACTGCGAGTAGGTCAGCAGGGTCGCCGCGTCCGGGCACCGGCCACCCGTGAACGACACGACCTGGATGTGGCTCGACCCGTGGACCACCTCGACGTCGCCGGCGCTCGGGTCCCACACCGGGATCATCATGTTGAGCACGCCCTGCGCGTCGTGCCCGCCGTGGATCGGGATCCGCACGCCGTCACGCACGACGTAGTGGTTGTCCCCCAGCGGCGCGTCCGGCGCGATCCCCGCTCCGCGCAGGTCGGCGATGGCGTCGCCGAGTGCCCGGGCCACCGCAGGGTTCGCCGTGTCGAGCGTGTTGGGCGTGGCGATCGGGTCCGCCGGGTCGAACGGCACCAGCCACAGGTCGGGCAGCCTGGCCGCCCGCAGCCAGAACCGCTCGAACAGCAGCCCGCCGCGGCTGTCCACGGTCATCGTCCTGTCCCAGCCGGACAGTGCGGTGCACGCGGTGCCGACGGGCACGGTGCCGCCGTCCGAAGTCGGCGCCCGCCCGTCCGGGAACGCCGCGCACATCCGGGCCGCGGCGGCCGCGGCCTGGCCACCCATGAAGCTCTGGTCTGCGAACAGCATGTCCTGCATGGACTGCCGGGTGAACGTGCCGAGCCGCGCCTCCACCGCGGTGACCCCCATGCGGGTGCGCGGGGCGCGCTGGGTGCCGATGTCGCCGATGATCCGCGGGTAGCCGGTGATCGGCTGGTGGGGGTTGGACAGCCACGCGCTGTCGTTGGAGTTCTCGACGTAGTCCGCGCGGGTGAGCACCGGCATCCGGTGCGGCCCGAAGATGCCCGGCACGAGCGCGTCCGGGTCGCGGCCCCACGCGCAGTCCCCGCGCGACCCGTCCAGCACCGAGATCCCCTCGCCGGGGAACAGGATCTGGCCCAGCGGCGTGCCGCACCGCGCGGCCAGCTCGTCGGTCACGTGCGGGACGACCTGGATGTCGGAGAACAGCGCGTGCCCGTCGCGGTCCGCGGCGATCGTGTTGACCCACGGCACGCCCTGTGTCTCGGACAGCACGTGCACGATGTCCTCGGTGCTGCCGGCCTCCCCGAGGCCGAACCAGGTGTTGAGGCCACGCAGGTTGTCGCGGTTGGCGTCGCGCATCGCGTACGCGGTGGTGGTGGTCCAGTCCAGCGGCAGCCCGAACGCCGGGGAGAGGACCGGCCCGTACCGCGTCGAGTACAGCGTGCGCTCGACGGTGCCGAGCGTCCCGTCGGCGTTGCGGACTCCGACGCGCACGTGCCGGCTGGTCATCCGCTCCGGCGTGCCGTCGACGAGGTAGGCCGTGGGGTCACCCGGCACCAGGTTCAGCTGGTACAGACCGAACGGCGTGGCGGTGGAGACGGTGTGGCTCCACGCGACGGCGGAGTTGAAGCCGATCTGGATCAGCGGCAGGCCGAGCAGGCTCCCACCGCTGACGTTCAGCTTGCCCGGCACGGTCAGCTGCGCCTGCCAGAACCGGCGGCCGCCCTGCCACGGGAAGTGCGGGTTGCCGAGCAGCAGGCCGCGCCCGTTCGCCGTCCCGGCCGACCCGACGGCGACGGCGTTGCTGCCCATGTCCATGCCGTCCAGGGCTTTGCGCACCCGGTCCACGGCGTCCGGTGGGATCGCGGACGGCGTGCTCGGCGTGGTCGGCGCCGCCGCGTTCGCGATGCTGTCGATCACCTGCGCGGTGCCGGCGTAGGTGAACACCGCGTAGAAGTGTCGGTAGACGTCCTTCTCGGTGATCGGACGAACCCAGTCCGCGCCGCGGCAGGTCGGGTCGGTGACGCCGACCTGCCGCAGGTACCGGTTGTAGCCGGCGGCGTACCCGCGGATGATGTCGCGGACCTCGCGCCGCGGGCCGGCCGGCGCCGGCTGGGCGATGAGGTGCTCCACCACCCGGGAGTCGTTGATCTGCTGGAAGTACAGGTCGCTGTTCAGGTTCGACGTGGCGGGCCCGTAGTCGAAGTCGGACGGCGTGTCCGCGCCGAGGTACTCCGACCGCCGCGCGTCGACGGTCAGGTAGATCTTCGCCAGCTGGCAGACGTTGTCGGTGGCGGCGGCGAATCCGTACCCGTAGCCGAGCCCGGTGAAGTCGCTCGCGGTGATGTGCGGCACGCCGTACTCGGTGTACCGGATGTCGGCGCCCAACCCGTGCCGCGTCTCGGCCGGCGCCTCGGAAACGGTGGTGCTGAGAACCGTCGCGGCGGCGAGCAACGCCGCGCTCCAGTGAATGCCCCTTCGCATGAGGCCTTCCTACCGGATGACGGCGGCGCGTGGCTCAGGGAGAAACCCTGAGCCACGCGGTCACCCGACGTAGGCCGGGGTGAAGGTCACCGGGAGCCTGGTCAGACCGCGGGTCCACACCGTCGACCGCCATTCCGGCTCGCCGGCCAGCACGAGGTCCGGCAGCCGGTCGATGAGGACCTCGATGCTCGTCTTCGCGATGATCTCCGCCAGCTCCGGCGCCGGGTAGGGGCAGCCGTGCTCGCCGTGGCCGAAGGACATCATCGCGCGGTTGCCGGCCGTGCTGCCGGACGGGCGGACCTGGGGGTCGGCGTTCGCGGCGGCCAGGCCCAGCACGAGGAGGTCGCCGGTGCGGACGCGCTGGCCGCCGAGGATGGTGTCGCGGGTGGCGACGCGGCCGATCCAGTTCTGCGTGGGCGTGTTGTGCCACAACACCTCGGTGAGCGCGTCGCCGACGCTGGCCCGCCCGCCGGACAGGGTGACCGCGAACCGTTCGTCGGTGAGCATGAGGACGATCGTGTTGCCGATCCAGTTGGTCGTGTGCTGGTGTCCGGCGAGCAGCACGATCAGCAGGTCGTTCAGGATCTCCTCGGTAGCCAGGTTCGCGGCGTCGCCCAGCAGGTGCGAGGGCATGTCCGCGCCCGGGTTCACGCGCTTCTCGTCGATCAGCCGCTGCATCTCCTCCTGCATCCGCGCGTACGCCTGCATCTGGTTCTCCGCCGACGTGGAGAGCCCGCCCATCGCGTCGTCCACGAGCGCGCCCGCCTCGTCCTCGGACATCCCGCAGATCATCGCGAGGGCACGCAACGGAACCCGCGTCGTGTACTGGCCCACCAGTTCGACCTCGCCTGCGCCGGCGAACCGGTCGATCATGCGGTCGGCGATCCGCTCGCACTGGGTGGCGAGCTCGAACTGGTCGATCGACGCCAGCGCGTCGCTCAGCGCGCCGGCCCGCCGCGTGTGCTCCGGGCCCTCGGTGAACATCACCGACGGGTTGGGCACGAGGTGCTGCAGGAGCGGCCAGTCGTCCGGCACGCTCTCCCAGCCGTTCCAGCGCCTGGTGTCGCGCGCGAACAGCTGCGAGTCGGTCGTCACCTGGTGCAGCTCCCGGTACCCGCCCACGAACCACGCGGGGACG
>NZ_JBJMIE010000416.1:0-36923 GCF_045807065.1 Actinophytocola sp.
CCGCGCGCCAGTGCCGACCCCAGTGTGGCCGGGAATACTGACGACCGAGTCGAGCTGACGAGGTGATCTCGTGTACGTCGCGTACGGTGCTCATGGGGCGGCGAGGTCTCCCCCGGGAGTACGCGGGAAGCCGTCGCCCGGGTGACGACGGGCAGGGACCCAAACCGCCATTCTTGTTCCATCGCAAGGATCTCCAGTCGAAAGAGGGCGACATGAGCGACGACACCGCAGCGATCACCGACCTGCTCGACCGCTGGGCCGAGGCCGAGCTGTCCGGCGACCACGAGGCCATCGGCACGTTCCTCGCGGCGGACTTCCTGGGCATCGGCCCGTTCGGCTTCACCCTCACCAGGGAGGAGTGGCTGCAGCGGCACGCCTCCGGCGACCTCGGCTACACCCAGTACAAGCTGCTGGACACGACCGTCCGCCAGTACGGCGACGCGGCGATCGCGGTCGGCATCCAGGACCAGGCGGCGACGTACCAGGGCAACCCGGTGCCGATGTCGAAGCTCCGCTACTCGGCTACCCTCGTTCGGGTCGGTGGTGACTGGGTGATCGCCGGGTTGCAGATGTCGCAGCTGGGTGCGCCCCAGGGTGGCACCGGTGGTCGTCCACCGGGGCGTTGAGTCCCATGAAGAAAGCCCGGGCCGGTTGTCTGGCCCGGGCTTTCTGCCGCATTGAGGCACTTGTCGAACGTAGGCCAGGTCCTGGCTCGTCAAAGCATTTCTTGAGCTGGTTTTGAGTCGCTCTTGAGTTGGTTCTTGTTCGCCTTCGAGCGCGCCTCAGCCTCGCCGCCCTTCTCCTTCCCCCTTTTCTCCCCACACGTGACGGCGCCCCGGGCGTGCCGCCCGGGGCGCCGTCACGTGCATGCCTTGCCTCAGACCGCGAGTACCGCGGCGATGTACGCGGCCACGGCCACGATGGCGCCGTACGTGCGGACCTGGTGGGCGAGGTGCCAGGTGTGCCGCTTCTGCGCCCACCTCTCGTCGTCGACCTTGTCGATGCTCCACTTCTCGACCTGGCGCCAGATCGGGCGGTTCACGCCCTCCGAGGTCAGGCCCACGACCGCCATGCCGACCGAGCCGACCACGAACAGTGTCGCGGCCGCCGCGCTGCCGGTGGCGAACGCGGCGATGACGCCGATGCCCGCCGCGATTACGCCGTTCCACACGGCGATCGGGTGGAAGACGTGCATGTCGATTCGTTGGCAGGTCGACACGTAACGGTCGTACGGCAGGCCGTTGAGCAGCGGGAGGATGGACAGCTTCATGATCCAGAGGGTGCCGAGCTGGATGCCGGACGCGGCCAGCACCCAGACACTCATGATGGTGAGCGCGTTGGTCATTTCTCTACTCCTGTTTCAGCTGGCGAGCCGGGTCTTGCTCGTCTCTTTCCGGACCACGAACTTGATCGAGCGGGCCTCGCTCATGCAGGCGCGCATCGGTCCGGCCAGGTCGCGGTGACCGGGGCTCTGCTCCCACCGGACGAAGTCGTCCAGTGTTTCCCACTCGCTCGTGATCAGCCACTGTTCGGGGTCGGCCGGGGACTGGCACACCTGGTCCAGGATGTGCCCCTGGACGCCCGTGGCCACCTCGTAGCGGATGTTCTCGTACGCCTGCAGGAACTCCTGGGTGCGCTCGCGCGGCACCCGGACCAGGAACACGATTCGGGCATGGGTCATGACACTCACTCCTCGTACCGGCCCACGACCAGGGACGTGTTGTAGCCGTCGTAACCACGCGCGTTGACCACGGCCACGTCGACGTGGCTCGGTGTGGCCTCGCGGACGAAGTTCAGCTCGCAGCCCGGTGCGACGTCACCCAGGCCGTGTGTTGCCGGCAGCGTGTCGTACCGGATGGCCTGCAGCGCCGTGGCCACGTCCAGCGCCGCGCCGCCCTGGTACATGCGGCCGATCTGCGCCTTCTGGGTGGTGACCGGCACGTCGCCGAACACCGACCGGATGGCCTCGGCCTCGACCGCGTCGGCCGCCGGCACCCCGACGGCATCCGGGAACACGACGTCCACGTCGGACGCCGACCGGTCCGCTCGCGCCAACGCGACGCGCATGGCCCGCGAGTACTGCTCGACCGAGCCGCCGTTTCCGGGGCGGGTCGCGCGGCCGTCGTGTGTGGCCGCCCAGCCGAGCACCTCGCCGTAGATGTCCGCGCCCCGTGCGCGGGCGTGGTCGAGGTCCTCCACCAGCAGCACCGCGCCACCCTCGGCGGCGACATAACCCCGTGCGCCGACCGAGAACGGCTGGTAGGCCGTCGCCGGGTCGTCGGACACCGACAGCCGGCCGGTGGACAGCTGGCACGTCAGCGCGTACGGCGACAGCGGAGCCTCGGTTCCGCCGGCCAGCACCACCTTGGTGCCACGACGGATGGTTCGAGTGGCCTGGGCGAAGCTGTCCAGGCCACCCGCCGCCTCCGCGACCAGCACCGAGCACTGGCCCTTCAGCTGGTGCAGGATCGAGATCTGGCCGACGCTCGCCGCGTAGAACCAGGCGATCGACTGGTACACGCTGACCTTGCCGTCCGGCTCGGCCCACAGTGCCTGTAGCTCGCCCTGTCCGAACTCGTTGCCGCCGGACGACGACGCCAGAGCGACCGCCGCCCCGTACGGGTCCAGTGTGGACAGATCGATGCCGGAGTCGTCGAGCGCCTCCTGGCTGGCCGCGAAACCGTGCCAGGTCCAGCGGTCGGTGGCGACCTTCAGCCGTGCGGTCACGTAGTCCGCCACGTCGAACTCCGGGACCTCGCCGGCCAGTGCGACCGGGTACGACGACGGGTCGAAGCGGGTGATCCGGCCCAGCTTCGACGTGCCGTCCAGCACGGACTTCCAGTGCGCGTCCGCCCCGACACCGGATGGCGCGACGACGCCGATACCGGTGATGACAGCCCTGTTCACGCCGCCTCCTTCAACGCGCTGAACACCATCGCGCTCTGGAACCCGCCGAACCCGCTGCCCACCGACAACGCCACGTCGACCTTCTTCTCCCGCGCGGTGACGGGCGTGTAGTCGAGGTCGCACTCCGGGTCGCGCTCGGACCAGTTGGCCGTCGGCGGGACCACGTTGTTGTCGATGGTCAGTGCGCAGGCCGCCATCTCGATCGCGCCGATCGCGCCGAGGGAGTGGCCGATCATCGACTTGATCGAGCTGACCGGCGTCCTGTACGCGTGCTCGCCGAGCGCCCGCTTGAACGCCGCCGTCTCGTGGCGGTCGTTCTGCTTGGTGCCCGAGCCGTGCGCGCAGATGTAGTCGACGTCGGTCGGGTTGGTGCGGCCCTGGTCCAGCGACACCCGAATGGCCTCGGACATCTCCAGCCCGTCCGGGCGCAGACCCGTCATGTGGAAGCCGTTCGACCGCGACGCGTAGCCGGTGACCTCGCAGTACACCTTGGCGCCGCGGCGCAGTGCGTGGCCCAGCTCCTCCAGGATCAGGACCGCGCCGCCCTCGCCCATGACGAAGCCCTTGCGGGTCGCGTCGAACGGCCGGGATGCGTGCGACGGGTCGTCGTTCTCCGGGGTGGTGGCCTTGATCGCGTCGAAGGACGACACCGTCACCGGGGAGATCGGCGAGTCCGACGCGCCCGCGATGATCACGTCCGCCTCGCCGTCCTGCACGAGGTGCCAGGCGTAGCCGATCGCGTCGATGCCGGACGTGCAGCCGGTCGAGACCACCTGCGTCGGGCCGTGCGTGCCGTACCGGTGCGCGATGTCCGCGGCCAGCGACGACGGGACCAGCGCCTGGTACAGGAACGGGCCCGCGTACGTGTGGTCGACCAGCCATTCCTTGCCGGTGTTGGACACCGCGACGTACTCGTCCTCGAGTGCCATCGTGCCGCCGACCGCGGAGCCCATGACGACGCCGGTGTTCTCGAGCGTCTGCTCGTCCAGCACCAGGCCCGAGTCCGTCAGCGCCTCCGCGGCGCAGGCCAGTCCGAACTGGACGTACCGGTCGGCGCGGCGGATCTCCTGTGTGGTCAGGCCGGCCGCGACCGGGTCGAAGTCGGCCTCCGCGGCCACCCTGGACCGGAACTTCGTCGCGTCGAAGAAGGTGATCTTCCTCGTCGCGGTGCGGCCCGCGGTCAGGGTGTCCCAGAACTGCGTTCGCGTGACGCCACCGGGGGCGACCACGCCGACCCCGGTGACGACAACCCTGCGGTGTTGGCTCATGCCGTCGCCTCCTTCGCTCCGTGGCGCCGGAACGCTCCGCAGGCTCCGCTCCACCGGCGCCCTTCGCGAACCCGACGCCGGCCTGGATACCGATGGTTCGCTCCGCAGGCCGCGTTCATGCGGCCTTCTTCTCCCTGGCGGCCAGGATCTCCGCGGCGAACGCGGCGGCCTCTTCCCGGGTCTCGGTGTCCACGTGGCCCAGCTCCGGCCGCGGCGCGAGCGGGCCGAGGTGGAACACGGCGAAGACCTCGTCGCCACCCACGTTGCGCAGGCGGTGGCGCTTCTCCTTGGGCACCAGGATCGCGCTGCCGGCCGGCAGCTCAACGACCTTGTCGTCCACGTCGACCTCGAGCGTGCCGCGGATGCAGAACACGAACTCCTCGCTGTACGGGTGGTAGTGCTCGGCGATCGCCTCACCCGGTGCCAGCGTGGCGCCACCCATGAACCCGGACGTGCTGGCGACCGTCCGCGGCGACAGCAGCGTCTGGATCGTGCCGCCCCGCCGGTGGTCCTGCGGGCATTGGTGAATGGCCACGACCTTGTCGTCGGACGCCCGCTTCGAGTGGTGGATCTTCTCGATCTTGTCCTTGATGACCCGCATCTGGACTTTCGAGTTGGTGTTGATGTTGTTGACCATCCACTCGTCGTCCACCGGCGCGGTGTCCTTCATGTGGAAGTCCTGGACCCAGCGCAGGATCACGCCGCCCTCGACCTCTTCGTAGTACCAGTCGAGGTTCATGTACTCGAACGGACCGGTCTCGATGCGGTGCGAGTGGGTCCGCTTCTCGTCGTAGTAGCGGGTGCGCTCGCTCACCCAGCTCCACGTGACGCCGTTGTCGTCCGGGTACATGGTGAGGCGGAAGGTGATCGTGTCACCGTCCTCGCTCACCACCTCGGTGGCGGCGTACTCGGTGAACAGGTCCGGCCAGTTCGGCACGTCGTTGGTGATGTCCCAGACGAGCTGGAACGGCGCCTCGATCCGGATCTGGTTGTCGGTGTGCCCAGCCATCTCCGCCCCCTCTACGCTGCCTGCTCGGCGACGTTGTCGTTGATGAAGTCGACGATCTGGCCGACGTTGAGGTCGCCGGACTCGTCGGGGATCTCCACCCCGTAGGCCTTGGTGATCACGATCTGCAGCTCGAGGACGGCGAGCGAGTCGAGGCCCAGCTCCTCCAGCGTGCCCTCCCGGTTGCCGGCCAGCGTCCGCTGGTCCAGGCCCACCTTCGTGACCAGGATCGACTCGACGTCTTCGAAGGTGACGTTCGCCATTTCTTGGACTCTCCCTACTTGTCGTACGTGTAGAACGGCCGGGCCTGGGCGTCCTTGGGCGAGCGCCAGGTCGAGAGGTACGGCGAGATGTACTCGCTCAGCCGCTCGGAGATCCGGACGAACTCCGGGTGGCCCTTGATCCGGTTGATGGTTTCCTGCCCCGGCTCGTCGGTCTCCAGCAACTGGATGTAGACGTCACCGAGTGTCCACAGTGATCGGTGCTGGACGCCGGCGATGCGGGGCAGTTCGGTGGCGTCGGACTCCGCCCAGATCTCGGCGACCCTGTCGTGTGCGTCCGGCAGTATTCGAGCGACAATCAATGATCGGTGCACGGCCAGTCACTCCAGCTTCGGCAGTGGTTTTCCTTCTGAGGATCCGCTTCGTCCGTCCCACGGACAGGAGTCCCGAGTCCCGAACCGCCCAGGACACGGCGCTCACCACACGACACTCAGGACTTGACGTCCCCCGGCCACGGGTAGTCGAGACCGGAGGCCTGCTCCAGGATCGCGATGATCGAGGCGCAGTCGTGCTCGCCGAGGCCCTGGTTCTTCGCGTTGGTGAGCCAGTCGTGGCTCGCCGCGGTGGCCGGCATCGGCACCCCCAGCCTGGACGTCTCGGCCAGCACCAGCCCGAGGTCCTTGCGCATGAGCTTGAGCCGGAAGTCCGGGTTCTCGAACGCCCGCCGCGCCATCACGCCGGCCTTGAACTTCATGACCGGCGCGCTGTAGCCGCTGGCCGCGATGAGCCGGATGAGCGTGCCGCGGTCGAGCCCGGCCTTCTCCCCGAACACGACGGCCTCGGCCAGTGCCTGCATCTCCACGCCCATCAACAGGTTGAGCGCGAGCTTGGCGGTGGCGCCCTTGCCCGACTCGCCCAGGTGGACGATCTCCTTGGCGAGGTGCGCGATCACCGGCCGGATGGTCTCGACGTCCTCCGCCGCGCCACCGATCATGAACCGCAGCTCGCCGTCCCTGGCGTGCTGGGCGTTGCCGAGCACGCAGGCGTCCAGCCCGCGGTGCCCGGTCCCGGCCAGCCGGTCCTTCAGCCGAACCGCGAAGTCCGGCGCGACCGTGGACATGTCGGCGACGACCGCGCCCCTGGGCAGGGTCTCGACCACGCCGTCGGCGCCGAACAGCAGCGTCTCCACGACCTCGCTGGTGGCCAGCGAGAGGAACACGACGTCGGCGCCGGCCGCCGCCTCGGCGGGGGTGTCGGCCAGCACCGCGCCCTGCTCGGCCAGCTCCGCACCCTTCGCACGCGTCCGGTTGTAGACGGTCACGTGCGCGCCGCTGTCGAGCAGCCGCGCCGCCATGCCGCCGCCCATCGCGCCGAGGCCGATGAACGCGATCTTCGGGGCGCCCATCAGCTGGCCTCGGGCAGCGCGACACCCTCGGGCGGCCGCGCGCCGGCCGGCGGCGCGGGCTCCTTCACGATGCCCAGTTCGAAGAGGATCCGCGGGAAGTCGTCGCTGATCCACGACTCGACGACCTTGCCGTCACGCACCCGGTGCAGGTCGACGCCCTCCACGACGAACGAGTTGCCCGTGGGCGGCATCCACATCAGCGGCCCGGTGTGCGTGCCGGTGGTGCGGAACCGCAGGCCGACCAGCTCGCCGGCGGCGAACATGTCCTGGATGCCGCAGGTGAAGTCCGGGAAGGCCCGCTTCCAGAACTCGACCGCCAGCTGGAAGGCGGCGGGGCCTTTCGGCAGCGCCAGCCCGGCGGTGTGCACCTCGTAGTCGGGGGAGAAGACGTCGTGGATGAAGTCCAGCTTCCCCTTGTTGAGCCCTTCCTCGGTGATGAACCGAACGAGCTCGATGTTCTCGTCTGACATCGGGATTCGACCTCCCCTTGGGAACACAGTCGACCCCGACCATGTCAGGCGTGGTGACCCAGCGTCGTCCACACGCGGTCCCAGCCGGGCGGGACGATTTCCCCTGGGGAGTGGGAAAACTGGTTGTTAGCGTCGGTACGGACGAGAAATCCATGCCCACGGAGGACAAGATGTCCAGCACCTCGGTCTACGCCGTCAACCGGGCCCAGACCAACAGTCTCGAGGTCCGCACCGAGGAGATCCCGCCACCGCCCGCGGGTCACGCGCGGGTCCGGGTGGAGGCGGCCGGCGTCTCCTACGGCGACCTCCTCTTCCAGCGCGGTGTCATCCCCGGCGGCCCGAAGCCCCCGTTCGTGCCCGGCTGCGACCTGACCGGTGTCGTCGAGGAGGTCGGCCCGGGCGTCGACCTGACCGTCGGCCAGCGGGTCGCGGCTCTGGTGGTGTCCGGCGGTTACACCACGGCCGTCAACCTGCCGGCCGCGCGGCTGGTCCCGGTGCCCGACGGAGTCGACGCGGTCGCGGTGGCCTCGGTGGCCCTCAACTACTTCATCGCCTACCAGATGCTGCACCGCGTCGCGCGGGTCCGGAGTGGACAGAGCATCCTGGTGCACGGCGCGTCGGGCGGCGTCGGCCTCGCGTTCCTGCAGCTCGCCGAGCACATCGGCAACGTGACGGTCTTCGGCACCGGCTCCGCCGCGAACGCCGACCTGATCACCCGCCACGGCGCCGTCGCGATCGACTACCGCGCCCAGGACTTCATGAACGTCGTCCGCGACACGGTCGGCGGCGTGGACGCGGTCTTCGACCCCATGGGCGGCGGCCACTTCTGGCGCTCGTACGCCGTCCTCAGGAAGGGCGGCAGGCTGGTCGCGTACGGCCAGAACAACGCCCTGCGGAACGGGAAACGCAACCTGGCCATCGGCGCGGTCGGCTTCCTCGGTGGCATCGCCCTGCCGAACCTCAAGCCGGACGGCAAGAAGACGGGCTTCTACAACGCCTGGTCCCTGGAGAAGAAGCAGCCCGCGGCCTATCGCGAGGACCTGGCCGAGGTCCTGAACCTGCTGTCGGCGGACAAGATCGCCCCGCGCGAGGTGGCCACCCTGCCGCTGCGCGCGGCGGACGAGGCCTTCCGCCGGCTGGAGCAGGGCGTCACGGGCAAGCTGGTCCTCACGACCGACTGACCCCGTTCTCCCACGCCCACACGGCGATCTCGACGCGGTTGCGCAGTCCGAGCTTGGTCTGGATGCCGGCCACGTGCGTCTTGACCGTGCTCACCGAGATGAACAGCTCGGCCGCGATCTCCCGGTTGGTGCGGCCCCTGGCGATGGCGCGGGCGACCTCGGTGTCCCGCTCGGACAGGGGCCGTCCACCGGATCGTCCTGTGTGGACCGGTGCGAGCCGCCGCAGGAGCCGCACCGTGACCGACGGCGAGACGAGTGCGTCGCCGACACTCGCGGCGCGGACGGCCTCGGCGAGCAGGGCGGGTCCGGAGTCCTTCAGCACGAAACCGGCGGCGCCGCAGCGCAGTGCGCCGTAGACGTACTCGTCGAGGTCGAAGGTCGTGACGACGACCACCCGGAGCGGGTCGGTGACGTCCGGCCCGGCGAGCGCACGCGTGACCTCGATGCCGTCGAGGCGCGGCATCCGGATGTCCACCAGGCACACGTCCGGCCGCAGCCGCCGCGCGAGGTCGATCGCCTCGACACCGTCCGCGGCCTCCGCGACGACCTCGATGTCGGGCTCGTCGGAGAGCAGGAGCCGCAGGCCGGTGCGGACCATGGCCTGGTCGTCGGCCACCAGGACGCTGATCATCGCACCGGCAGCCTGGCACGCACGGTCCAGCCGGGACCGTCGCACGGCCCGGCGAACAGCGTGCCGCCGAGCGCCTCGACCCGTTCACGCATGCCGACCAGGCCGTACCCGCCGCGGTGCGGCCGGGCGGCCGGTCCGTCGTCGACGACCTCCACCGTGATCCCCTCCCGGTCCTGAGCCACGCTGACCGCCACCGACCGCGCGCGCGGGGCGTGCCGGGCGACGTTCGTCAACGCCTCCTGGACGATCCGGTACACGGTGCTGGTCACCTCCCGCGGCCACGCCGTCCCGCCGTCGGGCAGCCGCAGGCGCACCGCCGGCCCGTCGAAGCGTCCGACCAGCTCACCGAGGCTTTCGGGAATCGCCGCGGCGGAGACCGCGTCGCCGGTGTCCCGCAGCAGCCCCACGACCTGCCGCATGCCGGTCAGCGCCTCGGCCCCGGCGGTCTCGATGCCGGCGAGGTGTTCGTCCAGCGCCTCGGGGTGCCTGCGCCGAACGACCCGGGCGGCCTGGGCCTGGAGGACGATGCCGGTGACGTGGTGCGCGACGACGTCGTGCAGTTCCCGCGCCAGCTCGAGGCGTTCGTCCCGGCGCGCCTCCTCGGCGGCCGCGCGGTGGCGATCGTCGAGCAGCCGTAGGCCGAGCCCGGTGATGACGGCCCCGCACCAGGCAAGCGCGTTCAGCGTCGCGACGCCCGGCGTGACGAACCAGCTGCCGGCGACCACCGCCAGTCCGCCGGTGGCGACCAGAGCCGCTGGCCGGACCGGCCGTACCCGGATCGCGGAGCCGAGCAGGACGGCCAACCCGAGGGCCATCGCCGGGCTGGGCTCGCCAGGCAGGTGGGCGACCCTGGCGACCGCCACCGCGGCGACCGCGACCGCGAGTCCCAGGCCGGCGGCCCACAGGCGGCGCCGCAGCAGGGCGAGCACGCAGACCGCGGCCCCCGCGACGCACCCGAACACCCAGTAGGCGCCACCCCAACTGTCCACGATCGCGTACGCCTGGACCGCCAGCGCCACGGCGAACGCGGCACCGGTCAGCCGATCCCCAACCGTCACGGCACCAGACTACGAACCAGCACCTGCCCGGGGGATCGGCCAGAAGTACGGTCGCGACCATTCCTCGGACCGATGCGCCGCGCTGCGCGGACTCAACACGATGAGCCCATGAAACGCATGCTGGTCGTCCTCGCGGGACTGCTCGCCATCGCGACGCCCGCGTCGGCCGACCCCGTGAACACGCCGTACCTACCCGCGCCGACCGGCTCCCGTCCGGTCGGCACCACGTCCCTCCACCTGACCGACGAGAACCGCCAGGACCCCTGGGTCCCGTCGGCCGGACCGCGTGAACTCATGGTCAGGCTGTGGTTCCCGGCGAAGTCGCGGGGCACGCACCGGGCGCAGTACATGACGCCGACGGAGTCCGAGCTCGTACTGGAAGGCACCGGAGTCACCGGCGTGCCACCGGACATCCTGAGCAGAACCCGCACCAACGCCTACACCGACGCGGCGCCGGCACCGGGCCGGCACCCGCTCGTCGTGCTCTCGCCCGGCTTCACCTGGCCGGTCAGCACGCTCACCGCACTGGCCGAGGACCTCGCGAGCCACGGCTACGTCGTCGCCGGCATCGACCACACCTACGAGAGCTTCGCCACGACCTTCCCCGACGGCCGGGTCACCACCTGCGCCGCGTGCACGCTGGACGTCGACGACTTCCCCACGCTCCTCATCGAGAGCCGCGCCCGCGACGTGTCCTTCGTGCTGGACGAGCTGTCCGGGTACCGGTTCGTCGACCCGTCCCGCATCGGGATGGCGGGCCAGTCGCTCGGCGGCGCCAGTGTGGGCGAGACGATGCTGACCGACCAGCGGGTACGCGCCGGGGCCAACCTGGACGGCTCGATGTTCAAGCCGCTGCCCGAGAGCGGGCTGTCCCGGCCGTTCCTCTTCTTCAGCGAGCAGCAGATCACCGACCCCACCTGGGAACGGGACTGGCCACGCCTCACCGGTTGGAAGCGCTGGCTCACCGTCGCCGGCTCGGTGCACCAGTCCTTCACCGACTACGACATGCTGGCCCAGCAGATCGGCGTCGACCTGGGTAGCGGGCTGCCCGGCACCCGCTCGGTGGAGATCACCCGCCGCTACGTCCGGGCCTTCTTCGACCTACACCTGAACGGCGAGCCCCAACCGCTGTTGGACTCGCCGTCCAGGTGCTACCCGGAGGTCATTCGTAAGCGATAGCCGACAGCACGTTCACCTTCGCCGCCCTGGTCGACGGGGCCAGGGCGGCGAGCAGTCCGGCCACCACCGCGAGCCCGAGGAACACCGCGAGCGACACCCACGGGATCTCCAGTGCCGAGAGCCCGAGCACGGTCGACACGGCGACCCCGGCCGCCCCACCGGCGACGAGCCCCAGCACCGCCCCGAACAGGGACATCAGCACCGACTCGGTCACGACCATCTGCACCATGTGCGACCGCCGCATCCCGATCGCCCGCAGCAGCCCCAGCTCCCGCGTCCGCTCCAGGATGGACAGTGCCATCGTGTTGATGATCCCCAGGATCCCGATCACGACCGACAGCCCCAGCAGGACGTACAGCATCGTCTCGGCGATGCTGACCTGGTTCGCCGCGTCCGCCGCCAGCTGGGTCTGGTCCTGCACCGTCACCTCGGGGTTGTCCGCGACCAGCGCGGTCACGGCCCGGGCCGCGGCCGCCGCGTCGGCGCCGTCCGCCAGCTGCACGTACCCGATCGCGGGCGCGTCGGACACGAACAGGTTCGGCACCTCGGACGGGTTGAACACCGGTCCCCGCAACAGGTAGGTCGCCTCGTACGAGCCGGCGATCCGGAACTCCCGCCAGCCGGCGCGTTGCGTCGCCAGGCGGATCGTGCCGCCGACGTGCAGGCCCTGCTTCGACAGCGTGTCCTCGTCCACCACGACCGAACCAGGGGCCGGTGTGCGCGGCGACCCCGTCAGCTTCAGCACGGGGGACAGCTGCGACAGGTCCGCCGCGGCCGCGGGCGAGGACCCCGACGGCAGCTGCACCGTGTCCACGTACTGCGCCACGGCCCGCGAGACCCCGGGCACGTCCTGTGCCTTGTCGATGACCGACGCGGAGAACGTCGGCATGATCCGCCCGTCCGCCGCCGACGGCGGGCCACCGATCCCGCCACCACCGGCCCGCGCGGTCACACCGTCACCGCTGATCACCAGGTCCGCCCCGAGGTCACGGGTGGCGCTCCCGCTCAGGTCCGCCTTCATCGACTGCGCCAGCACGCTCACGCCGCCGACGAGCCCCAGCGTGATCACCATGGTGGACACGGTGATGGCCGTGCGCCGCGGGTTGCGGGCCGCGTTCCGGTTGCCCAGCTTGCTCGGCATCGACCAGCCCACCACCCGGCCGAGGGCCGGCAGCAGCGAGCGGCTCAGCGCCGGCGTCAGCAACGCCAACCCGAACAGCCCCAGCACGATCCCGCCGGTCAGCGCCACCCACCGCAGCGAGCCGAGGTCCGCCAGCGACGCGACCACGGCCGCGATCCCGACGACCGTCGGCACCACCCCCAGCACGGTGATCCGCGTCAGCGAGCGCTGCTCGGCGGCGGACGCCCGCATGGCCTGGATCGGCGGCACCCGCGACGCCTTCACCGCCGGCAGCAACGCGGCCACCAGCGTCACCGCGACGCCGATCGCGAACGCCAGCACCAGCTGCGACACCGGCACGATCAGCCCGACCGGCAGCGACGCCCCGCTGTTGGCCTCCATCACCATCTTCAGCAGCACCGAGACACCGATGCCCAGCCCGATGCCCACGATGGACGCGCCGGCACCCACCAGCAAGGCCTCGACCAGCACCGAGCCGATGATCTGCCGCCGCCGGGCGCCGAGCGCCGACATCAGCGCCAGCTCGCCGGTCCGCTGCGCCACCAGGATGTTGAAGGTGTTGAGGATCAGGAAGATCCCGACCAGCAGCGACAGCCCGGAGAACCCGAGCAGCACCATCCGCACGATCTCCAGGAACGCCTTGCCGTCCGCGGCCGTCGCCGAGGCCACCTCGTCGCCGGTCCGCACGTTGTAGGTGCCGTCGAGCGCCTGCGCGATCCGCGTCTTCAGCACGGTCCGCGACACGCCCGGGTCGGCGGTGACGGTGATCGAACTGTACACATCGGACGCGCCGAGCATCAGCTTCTGCGCCACCGGCTCCGTGAACGCGACCTGCGTGTCGCCACCCATCGAGCCGCGCCCGTTGCTGTAGCCGTAGATCCCGACGATCGTGAAGGTCTGCCGGGGTGCGAGCGTGAGCACGTCGATGGTCTGGCCGACCTTGAACTGGCCGCGGTCCGCGAGGCCGCCGTTGATCGCCACCTCGTTCGGCGACTTCGGCCCGCGACCCTCCCACAGCCGCACCAGCCCGGTCTCGCCGTGCCAGGCCACCCCGCTGCGGGGCGGCCCCTGCACGCTGATCACCTTGCCGTCGTGCCCGACCGGCCGGGCGCCGTCGACCGACACCTGGCCCTGCGCGGACCTCACACCCGGCACCTTCGCGATCTCCTGGACCGCGGACGCCGCCACCGGTGGGGCGAAGCCCTTGCCGCCCACCCCGGAGTCCACATCGGACTTCTTGCTCACCGAGACGTCGATGTCCGCGTTGGTGCTCGCGAAGATCGAGTCGAACCCGCTGCCGATGGTGGCCGTGGTGACCATGGCGGCGGACACCGCCATCACACCGAGCACGACCGCGAAGCCGGCCAGGATGAGCCGGAGCTTGCGGGACAGCAGCCCCTTCAGCGTCGCCTTCAGCATCACGAACCCCCGTCGAGGCTCTTCATGGTGTCCAGCACCTCGTCGGCGTTCGGCTCGAGCAGCTCGTGCACCGCCTTGCCGTCCTGGAGGAACACGACCTGGTCCGCGTACGCGGCCGCGCTGGCGTCGTGCGTCACCATCACGATCGTCTGGTTGAACTCGTCGACCGACTGGCGCAGGAAGCGCAGGATCTCCCCGCTGGCGCGGGTGTCCAGGTTGCCGGTCGGCTCGTCCGCGAAGATCACGTCCGGCTTCGGCAGCAGCGCCCGCGCGCACGCGACCCGCTGCTGCTGGCCGCCGGACAGCTCGCTCGGCCGGTGCGCGAGCCGGTCCGCCAGCCCGACGGCCTCGACCACCTGGTCGAACCACGCCTGGTCCGGCGTGCGCTTCGCGATGGCGAGCGGCAGCAGGATGTTCTCCTCGGCGGACAGCGTCGGCAGCAGGTTGAACTGCTGGAAGACGAAGCCGACCCGGTTGCGCCGCAGGTCCGCCAGGCCCTTGTCGGACAGCGTGGTCAGCTCCGTCTCGCCGATCCACACCTGACCGGAGTTCACGGTGTCCAGTCCGGCGAGCGAGTGCATGAGCGTGGACTTGCCGGAGCCGGACGGGCCCATGATGGCCGTGAACCGGCCGCGGCGGATGTCCACGGAGATGTCGTCGAGTGCGGTCACGGCGGTGGCACCCAGGCCGAACTTCTTGGTCACGCCGACCGCGCGGGCCGCCAGACCGGTGATCGTTTCGGGGGCGACGGTAGTCATGGTTGCTCCTGGAGTACTGGGGATCGGCGCCAGCTGACCCGGCCCCATGGCTTGAGGATCGACAGGACGGTCGCGAGCGAGGTGAGGACCGTGAGGAGGCCGAGCAGCGCGGGGTCCACCGCGGTCGCGAGGTTCGCGACGGCCAGCAGCACCAGCGCGATGACGAGCTTGGCGAGCACCCAGTAGAACCTGGCCAGGCCCCACCTGGTGCCCATGCCCAGGACGACGCCCGTGAGCAGCACGAGCAGTGTGCCGGGCAGGAAGAAGGTGCTGGAGAGCGAGGTGACGGCGGTGTCGAGCGCCGCGGCCCGCGTCGGGTCGTCCGTGCTCAGTGCGGACAGGCAGAGCGCGAGGTCCGCGACCAGCACGCCGAGCCAGCCCACCGAGCACGCGACGTGGAGGATCATCCAGATCTGCCGGACCCGCCTGGGTAATGGCTGAATGCCCTGCGTCGAGATCTTCATGACCCTCCCCGCCTCCTAGCCGCCGACGCGCTGCCTCTCGACCCACCATGGTGGGCCGGAGCGCTGACGTGCCCATGGAGGAACGCCGCCCGACCGGACGAGACGCGCGTGCAGCAGGAACGTGCCCCACAGCACGAACATCGGGCCGGCCGGCCAGAAGAACGGCACGTCCATCGCGGCCCACCGGAGGATCAGCAGTACCGAGACAACCACGGCGACGGCCGCGTGCACTCGAAGCCGGGCCGGGAACCGCTCAAGCCCCGTGGGGGCTGTGCGCGTCCGTTCGGCCGGCAGGTCGGCCACGAACTCGGTCAGCTCGTGGCGGAACTTGGTGGTGTAGACGCGTTCGAGGCGCTCGTCGGCCTCCGCGATGGACAGCCGCCCTTCACCGGCGGCTTCGCTGACCAGTCTGGCGATGCGTTCCCGTTCGGTGTCCGAGGCCCGCACCGCCCGCTCGATATCCTGTCGCTCGTTCATGGGTACCAATGTGGTCCTTTTCCGCCCCGAAATCGTCGGGCGGCGGACGGCACCTGGGGTACCACCGGCGGATACGCCGGGCGGCGGCGATCTGCGCCCCAGGTAGTACGCGCCCCGGACAAGTACGCTGCGGGTGAGCGGAGCTTGCGGAGCGCAACGTCGTCGCCGAGGCGGGAGGGGGGTCTGATGACCATGCACCGGCAGTTCTGGTTCGGCCAGTTGCCCCCGCTCGCGATCGTCGTGCCCATCGCGTTGGTGCAGGTCGTGTTCACCTTCGCGGCCGCGGCCGGACAACGCGAGCTGGCCCATGTGAATGCGCTTACATTGGTGTTGGTGCTGGCGTCGGCCGGGGTGCTCTACTGGCGCCGCGCCCAGCCGGTCCTGGTGCTCGCCGCGGTGTACGCACTGCTCGCCGCGTACTTCGCGCTCGGGTTCCCGTTCGGCCCGGTGTTCATCAGCGTCGCCGTCGCACTGTTCAACGCGGTGGCCAACGGCGCCCGACTGCCGGCCTGGGCGACCGGCTACCTGGGCGCGGTGGTGCTGTTCGCCGCCATGGTCGCCGGCCACCAGGAGTTCCCCTTCAACTACGGCACGGCGGGTGCCGTGCTCGCGTGGATCTCGCTGGTCATGGGCCTCGGCGAGGTCTCGAAGGCCCGCCGCGACCGGGCCGAGCAGGTCGCCGCCGCGGCCGCCGAGCAGGACCGGCGGCAGGCGAGCGAGGAGCGGCTGCGCATCGCCCGCGAGGTGCACGACGTGCTGGCCCACCACGTGTCGCTGATCAACGTCCAGTCCGGGGTGGCGCTGCACCTGATCGACTCGCAGCCGGAACAGGTCCGCGAGGCGCTGACGGCGATCAAGCAGTCGTCGAAGGAGGTGCTGGTCGAGCTGCGCAACATCCTGGGCGTGCTGCGCGACGTCGACCGCGCCGCCCCTCGGCACCCGGTGGCGAGCCTGGACCAGCTGGACCGCCTCATCGGCCGGATGGACAAGGCCGGCCTCCCGGTGGAGCTGAAGATCATCGGCGAGGAACGCCCACTGGCGAAAGGCGTGGACGCGGCGGCCCAGCGCATCGTCCAGGAGTCACTCACGAACACCTATCGCCACGCCGGCCCGACCAAGGCGACGGTCACGCTCACCTACCTGCCTGGCGAACTGCGCGTCCAGGTGGAGGACGAGGGCCGCGGCGAGGCCGGCCCCAGCGTCGGTACGGGCAGCGGCCTGACGGGCATGCGCCAACGAGCCGAAGCACTGGGCGGAACCTTCGAAGCGGGCCCACGCCCGGGCGGCGGCTTCCGCGTGGTGGCGACCTTCCCGACAGGTGGAGACACATGACGATCCGAGTGGCACTGGCCGACGACCAGGCACTGTTGCGAGCCGGCTTCCGCGCGCTGCTGAACGCGCAGGAGGACGTGGAGGTGGTAGCCGAGGCGGCCGACGGCGACGAGGCCGTCCGCGTGGCCCGCGACCACAGGCCGGACGTGATACTGATGGACATCCGCATGCCCGGCACCGACGGCCTGGCCGCCACCAGGATGATTTCGACGGACGCGGCACTGGCCAACGTCCACATCCTCATCCTGACGACGTTCGAAGAGGACGAGTACGTCTTCGAAGCCATCCGCGTGGGAGCGAGCGGTTTCCTGGTGAAGGACACCGAACCGGCGGAACTGGTACACGCCGTCCGAGTGGTGTCCCGCGGCGACGCACTCCTTTCCCCGAGCGTAACCCGCCGCCTGATAGAGGAGTTCGCGACAAAGGCCAAAAAGGTCAAAGCCCCGAACACCCTGAACGTGCTGACCGACCGCGAACGCGAGGTAGTAGCCCTGGTGGGCGAGGGCCTGACGAACGACGAAATAGCCGCCCGGCTGGTGGTGAGCCCCGCGACGGCGAAGACACACGTCTCCCGCGCCATGATCAAGCTGAACGCCCGCGACCGCGCCCAACTGGTAGTACTGGCCTACGAGTCGGGCCTGGTCCGCCCGGGTTGGGCAGAGTAACTCGTCTCAGGGAGGTCGACATGCCCGTGCGGCTGAACCACACCATAGTGCTGGCGAAGAACAACGAGGAGTCAGCAAAGTTCTACGCGGACATCCTGGGTCTCAGGATCGCTGGCCGCCTGGGCCCCTTCGTAGCGGTGGAGACCGCGAACGAGGTAAGCCTGGACTTCATGACCGCGGGCGACGCTGAGATCCCGCCCCAGCACTACGCGTTCCTGGTCTCGGAGAACGAATGGGACGAGATCTTCACCCGCATCCAGGACCGCGGCCTCCCCTACTGGGCCGACCCGTTCCACAACCACCCAGGCAGAACCAACACGGACTACAACGGCCGAGGCGTCTACTTCGAAGACCCGAACGGCCACAGCCTGGAAATCCTCACCGCCCCCTACATCCTGCACTGAGACACCGGCAGTCTCGCGTCCTGCGCTTCCCCGCGCGTCCCCGGCCTGGTTGAGCCCTTCTTGAGCCGCCATTGAGGCCCGCGACCCAACCTTGACTCGTCCTCGTGGGCGAACTGGGAGGAAGCGGATGTCCAAGGCAGAGGCCGCCCAGCAACCAGACTGGGGCGCCCCCGAACTCGTCGCGCAGGTGCGGGACGAACTGGCGGGGTTGCCGGCCCTGGTGACCGAGCACGACGTCAACGCACTGCGCGCCGCGCTCGCCGAGGTCGCTGCCGGTAACGCGCAGGTCCTGCAGGCAGGCGACTGCGCCGAAGACCCGGCCGAGTGCACCCCCAACCACCTGGCCCGCAAGACCGGCCTGATCGACACCCTCGCCGGCCTGATGAAGACCAACACCCGCAAGCCCGTCCTGCGCGTCGGCCGCATCGCCGGCCAGTACGCCAAACCCCGCTCTGCCACAACGGAAACCGTCAACGGCCTGGAACTCCCGGTGTACCGCGGCCACATGGTCAACGCACCGGAACCAGAGCACGAGGCCCGCCGGCCCGACCCGAAACGCATCCTCCTCGGTTACTGGGCGGCGCGCGAAGCCATGGACGCCCTCCGCCCCAACGGTATCGATCCTCCACTGTGGACAAGTCACGAGGCGTTACTGCTGGACTACGAGGAGCCCATGCTCCGCGGCCGCCTGCTGTCCTCCACCCACTGGCCCTGGATCGGCGACCGGACCAGGCAACCCGACGGCGCACACGTCGCCATGCTGGCCGAGGTCGTCAACCCGGTCGCCTGCAAGGTCGGCCCCAAGACCACCGCCGACGAACTGCTGGCCATCGTCGCGCGCCTGGACCCGCACCGCGAACCCGGCCGCCTGACCCTCATCGCCCGCATGGGCGCGGACCGCGTCGCGGACCGCCTGCCACCGCTGGTACGCGCCGTCGCCCGAACGGGCCGCCGCGTCATCTGGTTGTGCGATCCCATGCACGGCAACACGATCACCGTCGGCAACCGCAAGACCCGACTGCTGGACACCATGATCCGCGAGGTGAACCGGTTCCAACCGGCGGTCGCCGAGTCCGGCGGCGTGGCGGGCGGACTGCACCTCGAGATCACACCCAGCCAGGTAACCGAATGCGTCGCCGAACTGTCCGAGTTGGCCGAAGCGGACTACACCACGTTCTGCGACCCCCGCCTCAACCCGAGCCAGGCGATGGCCGTGGTCTCGGCGTGGCACGGCCATCGCCTGGCAGGAGGCCCCCGATGACGTACCCCGAGCTGGCCGACCGGACCGCCCTGGTCACAGGCGCCGCCGGCGGCATGGGTTCGGTGATCGCCGCCCAACTGGGTGCCTGCGGCGCACGCGTGGCCCTGGTCGACAGCAACGCCGAGCGTCTACGCCTGGCGGCCAAGAACCTGACCAACGACAACGTGATCGCGGCGGCGTTCCCCACGGACATCCGCTCGAGCGCGGAAGTGAACACCACGGTTGCGCAGGCGGAATCCCAACTGGGTCCCATCGACTACCTGGTCAACGCGGCAGGCATCCTCCGGGTGGCCGAGGGACGTCGATTGTCCGATGAGGACTGGACGCAAACCCTCGCCGTCAACACGACGGGCACGTTCTACGTCACCCGCGCGGTGGCGGACCGCATGGCCGAGCGCGGTCGAGGCGCCGTGGTCACGGTGGCGTCCAACGCGGCCGACAACCCGCGTACCGGGATGGCCGCGTACGCCGCTTCCAAGGCGGCCACGACCACGTTCACCAAGGTCATGGCCCTCGAGCTGGCGCAGCACGGCATCCGCTGCAACGTGGTCGCTCCCGGCTCAACCGACACCGAGATGCTGAGTTCACTGTGGACAGGCGGAGACTGGCGACGACCCTCCATCGAAGGCGTACCGGAACAGTTCCGCCTGGGCATCCCACTCGGCAAGGTGGCCCAACCAGAAGACATCGCGGACGCGGTGCTGTTCCTGCTGTCCGACCGCGCCGGCCACATCACGATGCACACCATGACCGTCGACGGCGGCGCGACGCTGGGCCACTAGGAGACAAGCCATGCCAGGAATCCCCGAGATCGTCCCGTACGAGATGCCGACCGACCTACCGCCGAACACCGCACGGTGGACTGTCGATCCCACCCGTGCCGTGCTGCTGGTTCATGACATGCAGCGCTTCTTCCTACGCCCGTTCGACAACAAGGCACCCGCACCGGCACTGGTCGCCAACGCCACCAGCTTACGTCGGCGGGCAGCGGCCCTGGGTATCCCGGTCGCCTACACCGCGCAACCAGGCGGCATGACTCCCGCCGAACGCGGCCTGCTGAAGGACTTCTGGGGCCTGGGCATGACCCCGACCCCGGCGGACCGCGAGGTGATCGGCCCGCTGAAGCCCGGCCCCGCCGACTGGCTCCTGACGAAGTGGCGCTACAGCGCGTTCTTCAACACCGAGCTGCGCGCCAGGATGTGGCGAGCGGGCCGCGACCAGTTGGTGATCTGCGGCGTGTACGCACACGTGGGCGTGCTGATGTCCGCGGTGGAGGCGTTCACGTACGACATCCAACCGTTCCTGGTGGCGGACGCGGTAGCCGACTTCGGTGAGGCGGAACACCGCCTGGCACTGGACTACGCGGCCGGCCGGTGCGCCGTCGTGACCACGACCGACGACGTTCTGGCACAACTGCGCGTGACGGAGGCGGCATGAGGCCACTGGAGAAGATCCTGGAACCGACGCCGCCTCCGTTCGCGTTACTGGCCAGAGGAAACAGCGTAGACGTACTCCTGGGTCAAGTGTCCGAAGTAGACGCTCTGTTCGACCTACCCCTGCGCGAATTCGGCGCAGGCAACGACGTCCTGGCCCTGATCCCGTATCGACAAATCACCGAGCGCGGCTACACCGCCCCGGACGACGGCACACCGCTGCTGGCCATGTCGATCACCGAACAGGACAGGATCCCCACCCCCGACGCGATCGCCAGCATCCCGGAAACCCCGATCGCCCTGTCCAACAGCAGGTTCGACATCACCGACGAGGACTACGCCAACATGGTCCGCCGAGTGATAACCGACGAGATCGGCCAGGGCAAGGGCGCCAACTTCGTCATCAAACGCTCGTTCACGGCGGACATCACCGGCTACTCGGTGGCCTCGGCGCTGACGCTGTTCCGCCGCCTACTGGCAGCCGAGTCCGGCGCCCACTGGACGTTCATCATCCACACGGGGTCCCGAACACTGGTGGGCGCGAGCCCAGAACGCCACGTGACGGTCAACGACGGCGTGGCGGTGATGAACCCGATCAGCGGCACGTACCGCTACCCGGCCGGCGGCCCGTCACTGCCCGAAGTGATCGATTTCCTGTCCGACCCGAAGGAAACCGACGAACTGTTCATGGTGGTGGACGAGGAACTCAAGATGATGTCCCGCGTGTGCGAGGACACGAGGGTGGTGGGCCCGTACCTGAAGGAGATGTCGCGACTGGCCCACACGGAGTACTTCATCGAGGGCCACACGGAGGCAGACGTCCGCGACATCCTGCGCGAGACGCTGTTCGCCCCGACGGTCACCGGCAGCCCGCTGGAGAGCGCGAGCCAGGTGATCGCGGCGTACGAGCCCGAGGGCCGCGGCTACTACAGCGGCGTGGCGGCCCTGATCGGCCGGGACGAGCAGGGCAGAAGAACCCTGGACTCGACGATCCTGATCCGCACGGCCGACATCTCCGCGACGGGTGAGGTGCGGATCGGCGTAGGCGCCACACTGGTCCGCCACTCGAACCCGATGGCCGAGGTAGCGGAGACGAAGGCAAAGGCAGCGGGCGTACTGGCGGCCCTGACCAAGCCGACAAGCCTCAGCACCCACCCGGAGGTCCAGCAGGCACTGGCCTCCCGCAACGAGACGATCGCCCCGTTCTGGCGCAGCCCGTCCCACCGCCCGGACCCGACACTGACCGGCCGCAGAGCCTTGGTAGTGGACGCGGAGGACACCTTCACCGCGATGCTGGCCCACCAGCTACGCGCCCTGGGCCTGACGGTAACGATCCGCCGCCACGACGAGCCCCACCCGACGGACGGCTACGACCTGGTAGTGATGGGTCCCGGCCCAGGCGACCCAAGAGACGCGGCGAACCCGAAAATCGCCCACCTGCGCGGGGCGATACGCGACCTGCTGATGTCCGGCCAGCCGTTCCTGGCGGTCTGCCTGAGCCACCAGGTACTCAGCTCCCTACTGGGCCTACCCCTCCTGCGCCGGGAAACCCCCAACCAGGGCGTACAGAAAGAAATCACCCTGTTCGGCCTGCCGGTGAAGGTGGGCTTCTACAACACCTTCGCCAGCCACTGCGAAACGCCGGTGACCCACTGCGTAGGGCTCCCACAAGTAGAGGTGAGCCACGACGAGAAAACCGGTGAGGTACACGCCCTCCGCTCGACGACCTTCAGCTCCGTCCAGTTCCACCCGGAATCGATCCTGAGCCCAGACGGCCTGGAAATTCTCAGGAATATGGTAAAGAACCTACTGGTAAAGGAGATTGCCGCCTCGGCATGAAGTCAGGCCGAGGCGGCGGCCTCCCACTCGGCCCGCTCCTTGGCCGCCAGCGCATCCATCTGCGCAAGCACAGCGGCTCCTTTATCGACAAAGTCCCGAAGCGCCGCCATGGAAAACGTAATCTCATGCTCATGCGGCGCCTGCCCGAACACCAGGCACCCCTCATCACTCCCGGATGCGATGGCCCGCAACGGACACCCGTCCCCAACCGTGACCCAAGACCCGCCGCTGATCGTCTCCATGCGCCGCCTCCCTAGCAGGCAGACTCGCTGCGCCACGGCCATGCACATACCCTGAAACCCCACGGACAGGTTCCAATGATGAGACCCCTATCGACGCTTGAGCGATTTCACCGTAACATCTCATCGAGCGCTGTCGATAGGTCGATCGAGGTGAAGCAGCGTGTCGTTACAGAAAGTTTCCCTCGAACGGCGTGTGGTCTACCGGCGCGGTCTGGAGAGTTGATCAGCCATGCCGACTCCCACGGTACTTCAACTACAGCTTGGCAAAGAGCTCAAACGCCTCCGCGAAGCCCGCGGTTGGACACTGGTCGAGGCTGTCGAGGTTCTGGGAAACAAGGCCACGAAGCTGTCGCGGCTGGAGAACGGGCAGTCCAGTGCCCGCCCGCTGGATATCCGCATTCTATGTGAGGCCCTCGGGGCAACGGAGGAAGAGACCGCGTGGGCCGTGGAGACGGCGAAGCACTGCAACCAGCGCGGTCGCTGGTCTGGATACCGCTCGATCTACGCCAAGAATTTCCGGATGGCTGTGGATCTGGAGAAGGATGCAAGCTTCATCAACCAGTACCAGATGGAGATGATCCCAGGCCTGCTTCAAACCGAGGACTACATGCGTGCGATATTCGCCTCCATGAGCACATCGTTGTCCGGCGACGATGTGGAGAAAGGGGTGGCAGGTCGGCTGGAGCGACAGCAGGTGCTGACAAAGCCCAATGCCCCACAGATCGGGTTCGTCATATCTGAATCATCGGCTCTCCGATTCGCGGGAGACGAGAAGGTCATGCGTGACCAGCTTCGGCACGTTGCCGATGTCGCGGCTCTGCCTAATGTGCACCTCCAGGTGTTGCCGTTCAAGGCGCGCACGTTTCCGTCCGGATGTCCGATGCCCTTCACAATGTTTCGAATTCCGTCGCCAGGCAAGTCAGCTCCGCTGGAGTATGTCTACATAGAAGAGTATGACGACGGCCAATATCGAGACGACCACGAGTCCATCAATACCTATCGTGACCTTTGGCAACGACTCGTTGGAGCCTCGCTAGATCCCGTTCAGTCGAGAGAGATGCTCCTCGAGACCGCTGAGGGTTACTGACCCGGACCGTTGAGAGGTCCCGTCGATCGGTTCGAGACGTACCGATCGAGATCGATCGTTTCAGGCACCGCATGATCACTCTAGTTGATCATGCACTAGGGTTCGGCCCGACCCTGGATCCTCTGATGAGAGAGTCTCGTGGTCGTGCACAACGTAACGAACCCAGCTGTAGTCACCCCTGTGTGACAGGCGTTTGACCATCAAGGAGCCGACGGACCATGACCTCTTGCTTCACACAGTGGCGGAAGTCCACCTACAGCAACCTGTCGCCTGACAACTGTGTGGAGGTGGGTTTTGCTTCTGAGTGCCGCGGCGTCCGTGATACGAAAATGGGCACGTCGAGTCCCATCCTTGTGTTCTCGACCCAGAACTGGCGGGCCTTCGTCGACACCGCGGTTTCGCGTCTTGGTCTGTAGTCGACGGTTCGATGTACGTGGCGTGTGCTCAATCCGGTCCACGCCACAGTACATGAGCAAGGGATAATGCAGTTAATGTGGCGGGATGTTGTGGTTGATGCGGAACAGGTTCGTGGGGTCGAAGGTGGACTTCAAAGCGCGTAGTCGCTTGTAGTCGTCGGGTTCGTAGGCGGTGGCGACCACTGCGGGGTCGGTGTCCGTGCCGCTGAGGAAGCTGACGAATGGGCCGCCGATTCGCCAGGGGGACAGGGCGTCGGTCAGGTGTGCGTGGTACTCGTGGGCTGGGTCGATCAGTTCTGGGAGGCCCGCTGTGCCGATGAAGACGCTGAACGCCGCGTCTCGGAAGCCCACTGCGCTGGGACGCTCGGGGGCACGGCCCAGTGCACCGCCCAGGTGGCGCAACTCGACGATGCTGAGCGGTGCCTCGACGTCGGGGCCCGCCAAGTCCAGCAGGATCTTGAGGGTCTCGGCTGAGAACTCTCGCAGCAGGGCCGATTTCTCCACGAACGGGCCCGGCTCGGTCGGGTCGTTGTGGATGCTCCCTACGGACGTGTACGGCATCTCATCGAGCGTGTCGATCAGGGTTGGGGCCGCTGAGCGCAGTGGGTGGACCAGCGCCTCGCCGTCTCTGCCCGTGTAGGCGATGCGTACGTGGAGGACGAACTTTCCGCGGATCGGCTCGGGGATGAACTCCAGCGGTGGTAGTCGCAGGAGTGCGAACGATGTGGACATCGCGTCGGGGACCGTGTTCACCCACTCGCGGTAGACATCCAGGACGCGGGGGGTTGACGACGCGTCGAAGTACAGGCCGCCGCCGTACAGGTGTGTTACCGGCACCAGGTCGGTGACCAGCGCGGTCACCACGCCGAGGTTTCCGCGGCTGCCTCGCACGCCCCAGAACAGCTCCGGGAGTTCGGTCGGCGAGGCGGTGAGTACGGAGCCGTCCGCGGTGACGATGTCCAGCGACCGAACGTGATCGACCGCGAAGCCGTATCGCCTGCCTAGTGGGCCTAGTCCACCGCCCAGGGTGAAGCCGACTGTACCCACGGTAGGTGCCGCTCCGTTGATCGGCGCGAGACCGTAGTGGGCGGCCTGCGTGATCAACGAGCCGGCTCGTACCCCGGCCTCTACCCGGGCGGTGCGTGCGTCGCCGTCGATCGAGACTGTGGCCATCGGGCGGGTGTTGATCAGCAGTGCCCCGTCGGCTGGTGTCGTGTACGCGTGGCCGGTCGCCTGCACCGCGACCGGCCACTCCTCAGCGACCGCGTATCGCACGGCCTCCTGCACGTCGGCGGCGGACCGCGCGTTCACGACACCGGCCGGCCGTTCCTCCACGATCGTGTTCGCACGGGTCAGCTCGTAGCCGGGGGAGCCCGGTGCGGCAACGTCCACATTCACGACTCTCAAGCTAGCCGCAGGCACCGACGAGCACGCCGGTCTTCGAGCCGGGCTCGAGTGATCACACGATGACGCCGGTCAGGTCCGTCTCGGTCGCCGTCGGACGGACCTCGGGCGGTACCGAGGTCAGCGCCGGCAGGGACAGCACCGCCCGTGCGATGGCGTCCGAGTCGGCCAGCGTCACCGAGTCGACGCCTGGGCGGATGCCCGCCGCCGTTGCCCAGTGGACGGCTTCCGTCGGGACGCCGTACGCGAACCGCCGGGGATGTGACCGGCCCCGGCCGTCCAGCAGGTGGTACGGGCGCTCGGTCACCGCCAGGCCGCCCGTCTCGTACACGGTGCCGTTCGCGCCCGGGATGCGGTACGGCGCCACCTGGTCGGTGGCCAACAGGTGCCGCAGCAGCGGGTCGACGGTCCGCCGCAGGTTCGGCTCCGGCAGGCGTGCCTCGATCAGCACCCGTGACCGCACCGGTGGGCCCGGCACCTCTGTCGAGGCGGCGACGAACGTCGGTTCGGTGGTGTCCAGCCGGATCTGCGTGCCTGGGCCGGTCAGTACCAGCACTCCCGCCTCGACCAGCGCGATCATCTCCTCGATCCGCGACACCGGCGGTCCGATCGACAGGTACGCGTTCAGCGGGGTGTACCAGCCGTCCAGGTCGTCGCGGTGCGAGCTGCCGTCCAGGCCACCGTGGTCGACCGCCAGCCGGACCTCGTTCCGCAGGTCGCGCAGCACGTCGAGGGCCGCCTTCAACGGACCGCGGACGTTGCCCTCCCGCGCGTGCCGCACGTCGTTTCGCAGATAGGACAGCAGCCACTCGGTGAACTCGGCGCGTGACGCGAACGACCGGCCCCGGTGCGGCCGCGTCAGCGACTCCCAGTCGAACCGTTCGACGACCTCGTACGCGTCGAGGGCTGCGGCGGGATCCGCCAGGTAGGCGGCGCCGAACCCGTCGGCGTCCCTGTGCTGCCGCGACAGCAACGTCTCGTAGTAGACGCACTCGACCTCGCGGGCGATCAGCGGCCACACGTCCTCGGCGAACCGCAGGGGCCGGGCACGCAGTTCCGCGACCCGAGCCGGCGTGAGCAGCCGGGGGAAGTACCGGCCGAACGCGCGCTTCTCGTTCTCGCCGCGGGCGTGGTAGGGCACACCGCGCCGGGAGCTGGCGTACAGCACCGGTTCCCGGCCGGACGGCTCGTAGGTGAGCCCGTCGCCGGTTCGCCGGAACCTGCCGCCGCGTCCGGCCGTGAGAAGCGCCATGTAGTCGAAGAAATTGAGGCCCAGCCCACGCAACAGCACCGGCTCGCCGGCCGCGATTCCGGACAGGTCGACCTCGGCCGGGTTCGCGGGTGTCAGGTACGTGAGGTGGTGGATCCGCGCGAGGCTGGCCGTCCGCTCCTGTTGTGGAGTGAGGTGCGCCGACACGTGACCCTGCGCGAGGACGATCGCGTCGAGGCGGTTCAGCCGGGTGCCGTCGGCCAGCCGGATGCCCTGCGGCCCACCGAGAACGCCGTGCGTGTCCGCCATCGCGACCGCCTGTGAGCGGTGCACCTCGAACCGCACGTGCCCTGGTGCGTTGGCCACGATCCGCCGGAAGCAGTCGTTGAGGTACGCCCCGTAGAAAGCCCGCGTCGGATAGGAGTTCGGGCCGAGACCGGCGGCTTCCGCGAGCGTGTGCTCGTCGTGCTCACGCAGCGAGGACGCCCATTCCCACAGCGACGGACCCGGCTCGACCGGTCCGTCGATCCGCGAGCTTTCGTCGGTGTACAGGGTTATCTGCGACGCGACGGTGTTCATCAGCAGGTACCGCGACTGGTCGGTGCGCCACACGGCCCCTGCTCCCGGCGCGGCCGGGTCCACCACGTGCACGACGACCGCGTCGTGTCGCGGGTCGGCGCGTTCGTTGGCACACAGGCGTTCGAGCACCGACAACCCACGCGGCCCGACTCCGACGACCGCGACCTCAAGGCGGGTCATCTCACGCGGCCTTGTCGCCCAACCTGCGGGCCAGCTCCAGCCGCTTGATCTTCGTCGTGGCGGTCTGCGGCAGTTCCTCGTGCCGCAACTGCACCGGATCTGCCATCGGCGGCAGACCCTTCACGGCGCTGCGCCAGGTTCCCGGGGCGAGCGGCTCGTCGCTCTTCGTGGCGATCACGGGAACCGCGCGCCCGTCCACACCGGGAATGATGACAACCTCGCTGAGCTGCGGGAGCCGGTTGAACAGCGCGTCCTCGACGGCGAGTGTGCTGCCGAAGCCGTCGATCACGTCCACCTCGCGATCGAGCAGGTGCAGGCAGCCCCACCGCGTCCGATAGCCGACGTCACCCATCCGCCACCAGCCGTCGGACAGCTGCTTGTCGTACCGCTCCTGCTCGCCGAGGTACGTGACGACCCGTCCGTCGCTGCGGATCTCCACGTAGCCGGGGTTCTCCCTCGACGGCGGCTGTCCGTTGCGGGACACGACCCGCACGCCGGTCATGCCGGGAAATGCCATGCCGACGCACCGGCCGTCGGCGTCCGGTGAGCGGTGTCTCGTGTAGCCACGCACGACCGTCGGGCCGATCTCGCTCTGCCCGTAGAGCTGCCCCCACAACGGGAGCCGTCGCTTCGAGGCGTGCAGCAGCCGGTGCACGGTACGCGGGTGGATCGCGTCGAACGTGCTGCTGAACAGCTTCACGTTGGCGAGCGGGCCGCGTGGGTCGTCGGCCAGTTCCTCCCACGCCAGGTACGAGTTCGGGTGCGCCTCGAGAATGCCGGGCCGCATCCGCGCGAAGAGGTCGGCCGTCCGCGCCGGGTCGGAGTCGACCATGACCACGATCGGGAATCCCCGGTACAGCGAGATCGCGAGCGCGGTGAACAGCCGCGAGTGGACGAACGAGACGTGGATGGCGATGGTCTCCCGGCGCAGCAGGACCGGCCGGGTGACCAGGTACTGGGGCCGGTAGCGCGCCTGCAGCGTCCGCCCGGTGTGGACGGCGAGCTTCGGGATGCCGGTCGTGCCGGAGGTGTGCGTGATGAGCGCCGGTTGGTCGGGCGGGTTGTCCACCGGCGCGACCCGTGGCGCGCCGGCCAACGCCCGCAACTCGACCGCGCCGGCGTGGCGGCCGGAGGTGAGCAGCACCGAGGTCGCCTCGCCGAACACCTCGTCCGGGAGCGCGGCGAGCTTGGTCCCGTCGGTGACCAGGTGCGGCCGCCCGGCCCGACGCACCAGGGCGAGGACGGTCGGACCGTCCAGCTTGGGCGACAGCAGCGCCGGCACCGCGCCGATCCGCGCCGTGGCCAGGGCGAGCAGCGTGATGTCGAACCCGTCCGACTTGTGCACCACCACCTGTTCACCCGGCCGCACCCCCGCCGCCCACAGGCGCGACGCGAAGTCGTCGACCAGGTCGGCCAGCTCCGGCACGGTCACACGCCGTCCGATCTCCGGCGCGATGTCCAGGTCGTGGTCGAGGATGACGACGTTGGTCGGGTGCTTGGCCGCCGCCCGGTCGAGCAGCCGTCCGAGGCCGATGCCCCGGTTGCCGACGCGCTGCAGAAACATCAGCTCACCTTTCGATGACGGCCTTCACCCGATCGAGGGTCGCGGCCATGTCGCCTTCCAGCTTCTTGCCCCACTCGCTGAAGAACCGCTGCCTGTCGGCGTCGTCCATGTCCTTGGTGATGCCTCGGATGCCTTCGGTGGCCTCGCCCATGCGGAAGTGGTGCGTGAGCAGGCCCGGCTCGATCTCGTAGGTCCAGGTGCTGTCCTGTCGGTGGCCCTTGCTGTCGCGCATGGACCAGCTGAACCGCCGCCCCGGTTCGGCGGCGACCACCTCGGCCTCGGTGGTCCACTTGCCCCGCACGACCGGTGCCCACTCGACGACGTCCTCGGCCCGGTAGTTCACCCCGCGGAACACGGCACCGACCGTGACGGGCGTGCCGTGCACCCACGTGCCGCCCTGGCACTCGCTGCTCCACTCGCCACTGCGCGGCAGGTCGGACACCACCGCGTAGACGTCGGCCGGCGTTGCGGTGACCGGCACGCTCACCCGCACCTGGAAGAGGGTCATGGCCGCCAGCGTGCGCCGGCGTGCACCAGTGTTGCTCGAAGCCCGAGCAAGGCAACCTACGGTGAAGGCATGCGCGCAGCGTTCGTCGAGCGGCTGGGGCCGCCGGACAACATTCGCTACGGGACACTGCCGGATCCGTCACCAGCACCGGACGAGGTGCTGGTGGACGTCCTGGCCACGACGGTGAACCCGGTCGACACGTTCGTCCGCTCCGGGGCGTTCCGGACTGAGGTGGTGCTGCCGCTGGTGCTGTCCAGGGACCTGGTGGGCACGGTGACCGAGCCGGCACACGGCTTCGAGCGCGGCGACCTGGTGTGGTGCAACAGCCTGGGCCACGGCGGCCGGCAGGGCGCGGCAGCGTCGCGGGCGGTCGTGCCGGCGGACCGGCTGTACCGCCTACCGTCCGGTGTGGACCCGGTCACGGCCGTGTCGGTGGTGCACCCGGCCGCGACCGCCTACCTGGCGCTGTACACCCACGGCCTGCTGCGCCCCGACGCGCGGGTCCTGGTGATCGGCGGCGGCGGAAACGTCGGCAGCGCGGCGGTCGCGATGGCGGCGTCCGCCGGCGCGACGGTCCACGCCACCGCCTCCGCACGGGACGTGGACTACTGCCGCTCGCTGGGCGCGGCGTCGGCCGTGGACTACCGGTCCCCGGCGTGGCCGGGCGAGGTCGACCTGATCGTGGAGTGCGCCGGCGTGAACGACCTGCCGACGCTGGTCGGCCTGCTTGCCCCGCGTGGCCGGATAGTGCTGCTCGCCGGCGCCGCGACCCGCCCGGTGCTGCCGGTCGGCCCGCTGTACCTGAACGACTGCTCGATCGCCGGCTTCGTCATCTCCCATGCGACCGTGACCGAGCTGGCGGAGGCGTCGGCCGAGGTGAACCGCCTGCTCGCGGCGGGTGTGCTGCGCCCGCGCGAGGTCGAGGAACTGCCGCTGAGCGCGGCCGCGCGAACACACCGGCGCATGGAGAACGGCGAACTGCACGGCCGCCGGGTGGTACTGCGGCCGTAGGCCCGGCGGAGGTGCCATGTCGTCCTGACCCGGGTGGGACACCGTCCCGGGTGGGTGCTGACGGATGACTCAACGGCGTGCTGCTTCGTCGTTGAGGGGGGCTCCAGATCGGCCGCTGACCATCGGGCTGCTGGCTCAGTTGTCGGAGGTCACCGTGCCGTATGGACTTGCCGTTGGGCATCGTGTTGATGAGGACTCGTGTGGTGGGGGCGAGTGCGCTCATCACCGCGAGCTGGCCCGTCTGCGGCGGGATCTGCATGACGGGCTCGGTCCCAGCCTCGCCGGGATCATGGTCCGGGCCGACCTACTCGCCCAGCTGATGACGAAGGGCGACCAGGGACTGACCGGCGGCCGGGAAGTACTCCAGGAGCTGCGACAGGAGGCGTCCGCATTCCTGGCCGAGATGCGACGCGTACTTTCCGACCGCGAACCTGCCGAGTTGGACCGAACTGCGCTCGCCGACGCGCTGCCCGCCTTCGGCCAGCGGATCAGCGCCGCGTCCGGCGGCCGGCTTTCTGTTCGGGTCGACGTGGCGGCCGGGGTCGATGCCGCGGATCGGACGAGCCAGGTGGCGGCGTTCTGGATCGTCAGGGAGGCGCTGACCAATGTGGTCAAGCACGCCCGAGCAACCGCCTGCGCCGTAAGGGTTTGGGTCAACAACGGCCTCCGCCTGTCCGTTGTGGACGACGGACACGGCGGCCTGACCGAGTCCGGGATGGGGCTCGGCACGATGCGAGGCCGGGCGGCGGAGTTCGGCGGTTGGTGCGACGTGGTCGACACCGGTCATGGGGTAGCCGTGACGGCACATCTACCGGAAGGGCGGGTTCCACATGACCGCGCAGCTTGAGGCATCGCTCGTTCGGGTGGTCATAGCCGACGACCACCCGGTCTATCTGTCCGGGCTGCGGATGCTGCTGAGTTCCATTGATTCCGTCGAGGTGGTCGGGGAGGCCCGCTCCGGCACGGAGGCCCTGGCAGAGGTTCATCGTCTGCGGCCACACCTGGCGCTTGTGGACGTGAACATGCCAGGAGCCAGCGGCATCGAGGTGGCCAAGACGCTGTCGTCGCGCTGTCCCGAGTCAGCCGTGATCGTGCTCAGCATGCTCGAGGACCGCGACACCTTCTTCGCCGCGATGCGTGCCGGTGCGCGCGGATATCTCGTCAAGGGAGCGAGCACCGACGACATCAGCCAGGCCATCGGAACCGTCCACCGCGGCGGTGTGGTGTTCGGCCCCGAGGTGGCACCGTGGGCGCTTGACCACCTCAACAAGCCCCGCGAGTCCAGCAAACCCTTCCCGGAACTAACCGACCGCGAACGAGCCGTACTGGAACTAGTCGCCGACGGCATGGGCAACGCGTCCATCGCCCGCCGACTCGGGCTCTCGATCAAGACCGTGCGCAATTATCTCTCTAGAATTTTTGTCAAGCTACAGATCGCGGACCGCACTGAGGCCGCGGTGGCCGCCCGCCGGGCAGGCCTGGGTAGTTGAAGCCGAGTAGTTGAACGCTGCCAAAGGCGCGCCCTCTCACAGGAAGCATGTGAGCAGGGAGAGAACCCGGGAACGCTGAAAGTCGCGAGACCAAAGTAACCAACCTCGCCAACGCATCCCTCCCCGGCCCGGCCGCCGGGAAGAACAAACCCCCGGATCGCTGAAAGCCGCGAGACCAAAGCAACCAGCCTCGCTAACCTGCCCTCAACTCCGGCCCGGCCGCCACGAAGAAGGAACCCCGAGAACGCTGAAAGCCGCGAGACCAAAGCAACCAGCCTCACCAACCCGCGCCCCTCCCCGACCCGGCCGGAAAGAACCACCGACCGATGCAACCAACAAGACATCAAGCCGCCGGAGCCGCCCCACGCAACTCGGCTAATCGAGCCACCGCACGCTCCTGCAAGAGGTCGAGCTTCTCGCGGCGGCGGTCCAGTTCACGGGTGAGTTCGAGGGCCTCCTCCTCGGAGAGGCTCTCGATGAACGTGGCGACCATTTCGACCATGCGTTCGACTTTACACCGCGGGAGGGAGATCGCAAGCGGGGCCGCGTAGGCTTTCGCGTATGGCTCCGTTCGTGAAGATCTGTGGCCTGCGTACGGCCGCTGACGTTGCCGCCGCGGCGGCTGCGGGGGCGGACGCAGTCGGGTTCGTCTTCGCGGCCAGTCCTCGGCGGGTTGATGCTCGCACCGGTCGTGACCTGGTGGAAGCCGCCGGGGACGTGCTTACCGTCGGGGTGTTCAAGGGGATGCCCGTGGCCGAGGTTCGTGCGGTTGCCGAGGAGTCGGGAGTGCGGGCCGTTCAGCTGCACGGCGACTACTCCAAGGACGCCTTCACCGAGCTCGCCGACCCCGCCTGGCGACTCGTCCGCGCGGTCTCCTACGCCGCGCCCGACCTCCGCGTCGGTGCCTACGGAGACGACCTCCTCCTCGTCGACGCGCCCAGGGCCGGCTCCGGTGAGGCCTGGGACTACCGCTCGATCAACGGACTTTCCGGACAGTGGCTCCTTGCCGGCGGACTCACCCCGGGCACCGTCGCCGAAGCGCGGGAGACTGCCGGGGCCTGGGGTGTGGACGTCTCCAGCGGTGTCGAGTCCAGCCGCGGTGTCAAGGACGCGGCGCTCATCGCCCGGTTCGTCGCAGCCGCCAAGAGCTAGGCCGTACTCGGCCGGCACCGGAGCACCACCGGCTCCCGGTCCCCGAGCACGATGTCCAGTGAGAGCGCCAGTCCGGTCGTCACCGCCGCCTCTCGTGACAGGGCCGCCAGCTGGCGAATGGTCCCCTGGCCGAGCGAGGACCGGTGCTGCCGCTCGTCCGGCATCGGCACCGTGTGGGTGCCGCCGGCCGCGGCGAGGCTCGCCGTCGGCTTGCGGGCCAGGGTCTCGCTGACAGGTCCGTCCGCCGACACCTCGAACACGTCCGCCGCCGACCGTTGTTCGGCCAGGCCCCACCGCCCTTCGATGCGTACCGTGTCGGCGGTCGCCCGCACCACCGCGGACGCCACCGTCGGCACGAACTCCTGCAGCAGCAACACCACGTTGCCCACCGGCGTCACCAGCCCACAACGCCGGGCCGCCGCCACCGCCTCGACGAACGCCTCGGGCAGCGCCTCCGCGTGCTGGTTGTACATCGACAGCGTGCCGCCCGGTCCGTGCGGTGCCGGCGACGGGCGCGTCACCGTCACCGTCACCGCCGCACCCGGCAGTGCCACCGGCGGCAGCACGCACGACGAAGCGGGGATCTCCGGCGGCACCACGACGACCAACGACCGTGCCAGCGGCAGCTGGTCGACGAGCCTCGCGGTGACGGCCACCTCCGCGCCCACCACCGCCGGACGCCGCGCCAGCGACCGCGTCAGCGGCACGATCCGGATACCGGTGCGTAAGCCGGCGGCGAGCACGATGACCTCGGCCTCCCGGTGGGCAGGCCCTTCGTTCCCGTGCGACGTCTCGCCGACCACATCGTCCTCCCACAAGCCCAGTGGACTCAGGGAAAGGCCGAACCAACGAGACTCGCTCGAACCCCGCTCGAAGAGCGGCGAGCGCTGCGGCCCGGAACTCGATGCACTGGTCGCCCAGCGGTCCCGGCGCAGTACGCGTAGCCGAGGCAACCCCATGCAGGGAGGACTACACGGAACTACGCCACCAGGTGCTGCCGACCAGACCGGACAGGCCCACGAGCTTCACCAGCTCGGGCACCTGGTGCAGGGGTTCCTCCTCCCGTGTGTCCAGTTCCTCGACCAGGTCCGCGTCCACCAGCTCGTCCAACGTGTCGTGCACGACCGCGACGCTCATGCCGGCGCGCGTGGCGATCTCCGCGACCGTCAGCGGCTCACCCTCCGCCGCGGCCAGCCGACGCAGCACCCACCGCTGTCGCGCGCTGAGCCCCTGGAACACGGCGGCGAACCGGTCCAGCACGTCGAACCCGCCATAGCTCAGCTCGGTCAGCCGGTGGTTCTCGTCGCGCATGCGTTCCACCATCCGCGCCAGGTGCCAGGCCGGTCGGGCCGCCAGTCGCGCGCCGACGGCCCGCAGGGCGAGCGGCAACCGGTCCGCCAGCTCGACCAGCTCCACCGCCGCGGCCCGCTCCTGGTCCACACGCGACTGGCCGATGGTGCTCGCCAGCATTGCCACCGCCTCCACAGTGGACAGCGTCGGCACCCGCACCCGCACGGCCCCGGACAGCGCGTCCAGCGGCGCCCGGCTGACCACCACGACCGCGCATCCGGCGCCCGTCGGTAACAGGTGGTGCGGCAGGTGCTCGTCCGACGCCTTGTTCAGCACGACCAGCAGTCGCCGGTCCGCGGTCCAGCTGCGGAACAGCAGCGCGGCCTCGCCCAGGCTCTCCGGCACGACGTCCGAGCCAAGCGCCCGCAGCATCCCGGCGAGCACCTCGCGGGTGGGCGTCGGCCGATCGTCCGCGTCGACGAGGTCCACGTACAGCTGACCGTCCGGGAAGTTCTCCCGCACCTCTCGCGCGGCCCGCACCACCAGCGCGTTCTTCCCGGTGCCCGGCCGGCCGACCACGTTGACGACCCGCACGGTCTCGCCGCCGGACAGCAGCTCCGTGAGCGCCTCCAACTGCGCCTCCCGGCCGACGAAGTCGGGGATGTCTGCGGGCAGCTGTGCAGGTGCGGGCGGCGCGGCGACCGCGACCGGTTGCGGCGCGACCGCGGGTCGTTCCGGCAGGTCCAGCTCCGGGTTCGCCTCCAGCATCAGCTGGTGCAGCCGCTGCAGTTCGGCGGCCGGGTCGAGGCCCAACTCGTCGATCAGAACGGTGCGCATCCGCTGGTACACGTTCAGCGCGTCCACCCGTCGCCCGCTGCGGTACAGCGCGACCATCAGCTTCGCGCAGATGTCCTCGCGGGTCGGCTCCGAGGCCACCATGCTGCCCAGCTCGCCGATCAGCTCGTGGTGGCGGCCGAGCTGCAGGTCCGCCTCGATCCGCAGGGTCACGATGCTTCGCCGCAGCTCCTCCAGGCGCGTGGCGTGCGCGTACAGCACCGGCCCGGTGGGCACGCCCTCCAGCACGTTGCCGCGCCACAACGCCAGCGCGTCCCGGAACGTCTCCGCCGCCGCCTCCGCATGAGCACCGAGCAACTCGGCACGGCCGCGGCGCGAGAGCTGCTCGAACAGGTTCGCGTCCACGTCGGACAGGTCGGGCAGCTGGAGGATGTAGCCGCCGGGGTGGCTCAGCAACGCGGGCCTGGCCGGGTCGTCGGCGGGCGGCGCGTCGTCGAGCTTCAGCAGCTTGCGCAGCTGGTAGATGTAGGTCTGCACGGTGGTCAACGCGCTCGGCGGTGGTGACTCCCCCCACAGCTCCTCGACCAGCTGGTCCACCCTGGTCACCGAGTTCGCCTGCACGGCGAGCAGCGACAGCACGAGGCGGAGCTTCGGTGCCGACGGGGTGATATGGCGGCCGGCGCGGAGCAGCAGCAGCGGCCCAAGCAGGCCGAGCATGATCGCCCGGTCCGAGCCGTGTGTGCTGCCGCCGGCCGGCGGCGTGTCCTGGGGCACGGATAAGTGCGGCTGTACCGCGGTGCCGGTTTGACGATTCTGCATGGAGACCCCACATCGCGCTTTCTCGGCAAAGAGCCCGTCGCTCCGGCAACCCATGGTGGCACCGCCGAGCGAGTACGCCGGGGACCGTCAGCGTTCTTCGACCACCGCTCGACCTGCTACCACGTTCTCGTCCCAGCCTTGAGCCGCTCTCGAGATCCGCTGCGCACTCTTCTCCTGCCGCAACGAAAGGGGGCCGAGATGAGTCGAAACCACCAGGGCCGCAACAGGATCTGCCGGCGCTGCGTCGTGCGCAGCATGGCGGGCGTGGCCTGGCCGATGTGGGGCGGTCGCGAGGGCTGGCCGCGGTTGACCCGCTGCCAGTCGTGCGCGACCGCCCGGCGGAGCTGATCACGCCGATACCTTCCTGTTCCAGTCGATGCGGTGGCCGTAGAGCCAGTTCAAGCTCTTCTCGCTCGGCTTGGACAGCTTGATGATCAGCGGCAGCAGGTGCCGCATGACCGGTCCGAGCGACTTGCCGTCGCCGTTGCGCTTTCCCTGTGCCACAACGCGTTCCACCCGCTGGCGACGCAGTGACTCGTACCGCGCGAACGCCTCGGGCACCCCGGCGGAGTCTCGCAGGCACTTCGCGAGCGTCACCGCGTCCTCGATCGCCATCGAGGCGCCCTGCCCGGATGCCGGTGAGGTGGCGTGCGCCGC
>NZ_JBJMIE010000417.1:0-20846 GCF_045807065.1 Actinophytocola sp.
ACCGAACGGTCCGGCTGCGGGATGGCGTTGTTCAGCGGTCCCTCGAAGGTGGCCGGGCCGGGGAACGCCGCCGAGGTGTCCTGGTCGGGGTAGCTCGGGTGCCGCTCGTTGCCGAACTCCGCGAGCACGACGAAGATCTTGTCGGTCTTCTCGCGGGACAGCTCGACGTACTGGTCGACGTGGCCGCGCTTGTTCTTGCCCTTGGTCGTCGGGCCGGGCTTCGTGCCCATCCTCACGACGGTGCTGTCGCCGCGCCGCTCGGGCTTCTTCTTGCCGCTGAGCACGTCGGAGAGCGCCTCCTGGCGCAGTGCGCGCTGCTTCTCCTCGGCCGGGCTCGGCAGATCGTCGACGGGCGCAGCGACCGACTTCGCCGTGTCGCCCGGAGGTGGTGCCGCCTGTGCGGCCGTACCCATTGTCGTCAGCCCAGCCGCCATGAGAGCGGCTGTAGCGAGACCGACGAGAACTCTTCGTTGCACGCGTCCTCCACGATTTTCCAACACCGGATCACTCCATAGCCTGACCAGGTGCGCAGGGAATATTACGGACAGCGAATATTTTCGGGACCCAACGAACGGCGTAAACCAAAAGGAGTAATCCGGTCGTATTGCGCCAGCCGGTCGAGAACCGCGCAACCGTCTGCCCGTGGAGTAGCCCGGTCGGGTGAAGGGCGTGTCCGAGGGTTGCGGCCGGCGTGGCTACGCTCAGCGGTGTGACACAGCAGGTGACTCGCAGGCCGCGGGCGCGGCGGTGGGTGAGGCGCGGCCTGCTCGCGTTCGCCGGTGTGGTCACGTTCCTGTGCGTCGTGCTCGTGGTGGGCGCCTGGACCGAGGACATCTCGATCGACGACAACACGGGTTCCGCGGCCGCCGAGGTCGTCTCCATCAACTTCGCCCGCACCCTCGTCCTCTTCTACACGCCGGACGGCGCGGAGCACATCCCGCAGACCGGGGTGCTGTACCCCTCGGGACTCAGGGTCGGGGATGTCGTGCAGGTCGAGTACAGCCAGAACAACCCCGAGCTGGTGCGGGTGGCCAATCGAGGGGCCTTCGTCACACTGCTGCCGGTGGGGTTGACGCTGGTCGGGGTGTGGGCGGTGGTCGTGCCCGCGCTGTGGTGGCTCCGCCGCCGGATGTAACACTTCTCCTCAGAATCTGCTTCGAGATGTAACATCGGGGCGTGAGCGAGGACGACTTCACCCGGTTGGTCGAGGCCGAGCAGCGGATCGAGCCGAGGGACTGGATGCCCGACGGCTACCGCAGGACGCTCATCCGCCAGATCGCCCAGCACGCGCATTCCGAGATCATCGGCATGCAGCCGGAGGCCAACTGGATCAGCCGCGCGCCGTCACTGCGCCGCAAGGCGATCCTGCTGGCCAAGGTGCAGGATGAGGCCGGCCACGGGCTGTACCTGTACGCGGCGACCGAGACGTTGGGCGCCGACCGCGCGGACCTGACGGAGAAGCTGGTCGAGGGCCGGCAGAAGTACTCGTCGATCTTCAACTACCCGACATTGACCTTCGCGGACGTCGGCGTCATCGGCTGGCTGGTCGACGGCGCGGCGATCTGCAACCAGGTGCCGCTGTGCCGCACCTCGTACGGGCCGTACGCGCGGGCGATGATCCGCGTCTGCAAGGAGGAGTCGTTCCACCAGCGGCAGGGCTACGAGCTGCTGATGACGATGATGCGCGGGACTCCCGAGCAGCGCCGGATGGTCCAGGACTCGGTGAACCGGTGGTGGTGGCCGTCGCTGATGATGTTCGGCCCGCCGGACACCGAGTCGGCCAACACCGAGCAGTCGATGCGGTGGCGGATCAAGCGGCACACGAACGACGAGCTGCGGCAGAGGTTCGTGGACATGAGCGTGCCGCAGGCCGAGGCGCTGGGCGTGACGCTGCCGGACCCGGAGCTGCGGTGGAACCCCGACCGCGGGCACCACGACTACGGCGAGATCGACTGGGCCGAGTTCTGGCGCGTGGTCGGCGGCAACGGCCCATGCAGCAAGCAGCGGGTCGAGCACCGGCGCAAGGCGCACGAGGACGGCGCCTGGGTCCGCGAGGCGGCGGCCGCCTACGCCGCGCGCTCGTCGTCGGCGGAGGTGGTCGCGTGACTGGTACTGCCGGTTCTGCTGGTGCCGGGGCCAGGTCGTCGTGGCCGCTGTGGGAGGTGTTCGTCCGCGGCAAGCGCGGCCTGAACCACGTGCACGTCGGCTCGCTGCACGCGCCGGACGCCGAGATGGCGCTGCGCAACGCCCGCGACCTGTACACGCGGCGCAACGAGGGCGTGTCCATCTGGGTCGTGCCGGCGGCCGCGATCACGGCGTCGTCCCCGGACGAGAAGGACCCGTTCTTCGCCCCGAGTGGCGACAAGGTGTACCGGCACCCGACGTTCTACACCATCCCGGAGGACGTGCCGCACCTATGAGCTTCGACAACGCGTACGACTCGATCACCTCAGACAACGACGAGCACCACTGGGCCTTCGGCACGGGTTTCGACGACCCGCTGGCGGGGGTGGACCGCGCGGTGCCGGCCGCGGTGTCCACCGAGGACCTGTTCGCCTACTGCCTGATGCTGGCCGACGACGCGTTGATCCTGTCCCAGCGCCTGGCGGAGTGGTGCTCACGCGCGCCGGAGCTGGAGGAGGACGTCGCGCTGGCGAACATCGCGCTGGACCTGCTCGGCCAGGCACGCCTGCTGCTGACGCGAGCAGGCGAGGTGGAGGGCGCCGGCCGCGACGAGGACGCCCTGGCCTACCTGCGCGACGAGCACGAGTTCCGCAACGTACGCCTGGTGGAGATCGACTGCGGCCCGGGCCCGGGCGGCGACTTCGCGACCACGATCGCCCGGCTGCTGGTGTTCTCGACGTGGCGCCTGGCGGTGTTCCAACGCCTGACGACGTCGTCCGACCCGGTCCTCGCCGCGATCGCGGCGAAGGGCGTGAAGGAGCTGGCGTACCACCGCGACCACGCGGCCCAGTGGACGCTGCGGCTCGCCGGCGGCACGGAGTACTCGCGCACCCGCATGGTCGCCGGCCTGGACCGCGTGTGGCCACTGGTGACGGAGCTGTTCACCGCGCACGAGGTGGAACTCCGGTTACCCGGCGTCGCGGTGGACCCCACCTCCGTGCGATCCGAAGTGGACGGTGTGCTCGACCAGGTGCTCACGGCGGCGTCCCTGGAGACCCCGACGGTCGAGCCGATGTCCTTCGTCGGCGACCGCGCGGGGCGCGACGGCGTCCACACCGAGGCGATGGGCTACCTGCTGGCGGAGATGCAGCACCTGGCCCGCTCGATGCCCGGAGCGAAGTGGTGACCGCGGTATCGGCTCGAGCCGTCGCGGAGCAGGTGCTCGACCCGGAGCTACCCGTGCTCACCCTCGCGGATCTGGGTGTGCTCCGAGACGTCCATGAGGCGGACGGCAACGTCGTCGTCACCATCACACCCACGTACTCCGGCTGCCCGGCCCTGGACGAGATGCGTGCCGACCTACGCCGCACGCTCCTCGACGCCGGATACGACCACGTCGAGATCCGCACCGTCCTCGCACCGGCCTGGACCACCGACTGGATCAGCGAGGAAGGCCGCCGCAAGCTCGCCGAGCACGGCATCGCACCACCGCGGCGCAAGGCCACGCCGCGGGGCACGGGCGTGCCGCCGCGGGGCACGGGCGTCGGGCCGGTTCCCCTCAACCTCGTGCCGCCGCCGTCGCGGGTTGCCTGCCCTCGCTGCGGCTCGCCGCGCACGACCGAGCTGTCCCGCTTCTCGTCGACCGCGTGCAAGGCGCTTCGCCGCTGCGAGGACTGCCGTGAGCCGTTCGAGCACGTCAAGGAGATCTGATGGGCCGCCCCGCCTTCCACGAGCTGCCGGTCGCCAGGGTCGACCGGCTCTGCGCGGACGCGGTCGCCGTCACCTTCGACGTGCCGCCGCACCTCGCGGACGAGTTCGCCTTCCGCCCCGGCCAGTACCTCACGCTCCGCCAGGAGATCGACGGCGTCGAGGAACGCCGCTCGTACTCGATCTGCGCACCAGCCGGCGCGCCGCCGCGGATCGGTGTCCGCCGCGTCGAGAACGGCCTGTTCTCCGCCCGCATCGTCGACCAGCTCGCGCCGGGAGACACCCTCGAAGTCCTGCGCCCGCAAGGGAAGTTCACCCCCGACGGCACCGGTCAACGCCACGCGTTCATCGTCGCGGGCTCCGGCATCACGCCCGCACTGTCCATCATCACCTCCTTGCTGTCCAACAAGGACACTCACGTCACTCTTCTCTACGGCAATCGCCGCAGCGACACGGTGATGTTCGCCGACGAGCTGGCCGACCTGAAAGACCGCTACCCGCAACGGTTCCAGCTCGTCCACGTGCTCTCCCGCGAGCCGCGCGACGTCGAGCTGTTCTCCGGCCGCCTCGACGCCGACCGCATCGCCAAGCTGCTCGACGGCGTCGTGCCGACGTCCGAGGTCGACCACTGGTGGCTGTGCGGCCCGTACGGCATGCTGCGGGACGCCGACGTCGCCCTCGCCGCACACGACGTGCCACGCGGCGCCATCCACCGCGAGCTGTTCTACGTGGACGAACCACCTCCCGAGCCCAAGCGACCGGACGAGTCCACCGTGGAAGGTCCGGTCGCGCGCGTCACCGTGCTGCTCGACGGCCGCGAGACCACGCTCACCCTGCCCGCCGACACGCCCATTCTCGACGCCGCGCAACGTGTGCGCGCCGATCTTCCGTTCGCCTGCAAGGGCGGCGTGTGCGGCACCTGTCGTGCCAGGGTCACCTCCGGTGAGGTCGAGATGCGGCGGAACTACGCGCTCGAGGAGCACGAGGTCGCCGCCGGTTTCGTGCTGACCTGCCAGGCGCTGCCGCTGTCCGCCGAGGTCACCGTCGACTACGACGCATAACTCTTGGCGCAACGTTCGCCGGGAGGTCAACTCAGCGTTCTACGGACAGAAGGACAGGTTGCGACGGTCCTTCCGTGCGAGTCGCCATCGTCACAGAGAGCTTTCTGCCCCAGGTGAACGGCGTGACGAACTCGGTTCTCCGTGTCGTCGAGCACCTGGAGCGGCGGGGCCACGACGCCATGGTCGTGGCGCCGGGTCCGGGTCCTGACCGGTACCGGCACGCGGACGTCCGCCGCGTCCGCGCGGTCGACCTGCCGGTCGTCAGCTCGTTGCCGATCGGTGTGCCGTCGCCGAAGGTGCACACCGCCCTGTCGGACTTCGCGCCGGACGTCGTCCACCTCGCGTCGCCGTTCGTCCTCGGCGCCTCCGGTCTGCGCTCCGCGAGACGGCTCGGCGTGCCGACCGTGGCCGTCTACCAGACCGACGTGGCCGGCTTCGCCGCCGCCTACGGCCTCAAGCACGGCGCGCGCGCCGCCTGGCGGTGGATCCGCAAGCTGCACAGCAACGCCGACCGCACGCTCGCGCCCTCCCACGCCTCGGTCCGCGCGCTGACCGACCACGGCGTGCCACGCGTGCACCGCTGGGCACGCGGCGTCGACACGTCGCTGTTCGCGCCGCACCGCGTCGACCCGGTCCTGCGGTCGATGCTCGCGTCGCGCGGCGAGCTGCTCGTCGGCTACGTCGGCCGGCTCGCACCGGAGAAGCAGGTGCACCGGCTCGCCGCCCTGAACGCCCTGCCCGGCGTGCGGGTGGTCATCGTCGGCGAGGGCCCGGCGGAGGAGGCCTTGCGCAGGCAGCTGCCCACCGCGGCCTTCCTCGGCTTCCGCACCGGCCTGGAGCTGGCCACCGCGTACGCCTCGTTCGACGTGTTCGTCCACCCCGGGCCGTTCGAGACGTTCTGCCAGGCCGCGCAGGAGGCCCTCGCCTCCGGCCTGCCGGTGCTCGCGCCGGCCGCGGGTGGCCCGCTAGACCTGGTCGAGCACGGCCGAACCGGTTACCTGCTGGAGCCGTACGACGACGACCGGTTCGCGGAGCAGCTGTGCACGTGCGTGAACCTGCTGCGGGACCGCCACGCCCGGTGGCAGCTGGGCGCGGCGGCGCGGGAGTCGGTGCTGGGGCGGACGTGGTCGGCGGTGTGTGACGAGTTGCTGGGTCACTATGCACAGGTGAGCGCCAGCGTGCTGGCCGCGCAGCGGGTGTCGTAGGGTTCGGGCATGTCACGTGCCGGGCTGGACAAGAACCGACGCGACGTGGCCGAGATGTTCGACGGCGTCGCGAAGGGCTACGACCGGACGAACTCGGTGATGACGCTCGGGTTCGACCGTCGGTGGCGCTGGCTGACCAGACGGGTGCTGGACGCCGCGCCGGGCGAGCGCGTGCTGGACCTGGCCGCGGGCACGGCCGTGTCGACGGCCGAGTACGCCAAGTCCGGCGCGTGGTGTGTCGCTGCCGACTTCTCGTTGGGCATGCTCCACGTCGGCGTGCACCGGGACGTGCCGAAGGTCGCCGCCGACGCCTTCCACCTGCCGTTCGCGACGGACTCCTTCGACGCGGTGGCGGTGTCGTTCGGGCTGCGCAACATGGACGACACGGTGGCCGCCCTGCGCGAGATGTGCCGCGTCGTGCGTCCGGGCGGGCGCGTCGTGATCTGCGAGGTGTCGCAGCCGGTGTGGGGGCCGATCCGGTGGCTGCACCACAACGTCGTACTGCGGTTGCTGCCGAAGATCACCCGGCCGTTCTCCTCCAACAAGGATGCGTACGCCTACCTGGCCGAGTCGATGCGCGACTGGCACGACCAGCGTGGGCTGGCTCTGCTGATGGCCGAGGCCGGCTGGGACGAGGTCGAGTGGCTGAATCTGACGATGGGTGTCGTCGCGCTGCACAGGGCGATCAAGCCAGCGCGGTGACCCTTCGCGCACCGCGGTTCACCGACCCGGCTGGTCCTCTGTGGACTGTCAGGCGGTGGACTGCCACTCGGTGATGTGGCGGACCATGGCGATCTCCAGGGTGGCCGCCACCGGTTGCAGCACCGCCAGCACCGTCGTGGTCATCGCGATGTCCAGGACGGTGTCCAGGTCCGGCTCGCCGCCGCGGACCGCGGCCAGCCACAGCGCGGCCACGACACACGCCATCGACGCGGCCCACCAGGAGCGGACCAGCGGCGCCTTCGGCAGCTCACGCGCGTGTGAGACCTCGGCCACGTGCGGGCGCGACGTCCGCCACACGTCCTCCAGCACGACCAGAGGGACGACCGGCACGAACCAGCCACCGATGACCCAGCCCGGCGCCAGCCGGTGCGGGACGGGGCACAGCAGCTGCGAGTTGAACCTGACTCGCCACGACCAGGTAAGGAAGGTCACGGCGGTGACGCCGTAGGACATGAGCCACAGCAGTCCGATGTTGGCGGCCGTGTTGTCCGCGCTCACGTAGGCCGCCACGCCGACGCCCGGCTCGCCGGCCACGTAGTCCACCCCGACCAGGTAATGGTGCCACGTCGCCCACGTGCCGAGTGCCCCCACGACGCAGGTCACGAAGGTCATGACGCACGTCACCGCGGCCACCTGCCGGACAGGTGCCGGGGTGGCGGTACTCGGCATATCGGTCCCCAGGCGACGCGAGTTCGTGACAACCTGGAATCGCCGGTCAGGCGCTGTCCGTTTCGGATCAGCACTCGCAAGATAAAATGCGGGTGGTTCGTGAAGGTTTTCACAAGCGTGAGGGAGCCGTGATGGGAACGCCCAGCCGACGCAAGCCGGCAGAGGACGCCGAGGTCATCGTGGTCGGCGCCGGGCCAGCCGGCTCCACGGCGGCGACCTACCTCGCCCGGGCCGGGCTCGACGTGCTGCTGCTCGAGAAGAGCACGTTCCCGCGCGAGAAGGTGTGTGGCGACGGTCTCACCCCGCGGGGCGTGAAGCAGCTCATCGACCTCGGGGTGGACACCCGGGAGGAGGCCGGCTGGCTCCACAACAAGGGGCTGCGTGTGGTCGGCGGCGGGGTCACGCTCGAGCTCGACTGGCCCGACCTCGCGACCTTCCCGCCCTACGGCGTGGTGCGGCCGCGGCAGGACTTCGACGAGATGCTCGCCCGCACCGCCCAGCGGGCCGGCGCGCGCCTCCTGGAGCAGACCAACGTCACGGGTGCCGTCACCGACGAGCGCAACGGCCGCGTGGTCGGCGTGACGGCCAAGGTGGGGTCGGATCGTCAGCCGGTGACCTACCGGGCGCCGATCGTCCTCGGGTGCGACGGGGTGTCCGCGCGCCTCGCGCTGTCCATCGGCATCGACAAGCTCGAGAAGCGGCCCATGGGTGTGGCCGTGCGGCGGTACTACGCGTCGCCGCGCAGCAAGGACGACTTCCTGGAGTCGCACCTCGAGCTGTGGGACCGCAGCGACCCGGCGGAACCGAAGCTGCTGCCGGGCTACGGCTGGATCTTCGGCATGGGCGACGGCACGGTGAACGTGGGCCTCGGGATCCTGTCCACCTCGAAGGCGTTCGGCAAGACCGACTACCGCGCGCTGCTGCGGTCGTGGCTGGACGGGACACCGGAAGAATGGGGGTTCCGCGAGCACAACGCCATCGGCAAGATCGGCGGAGCGGCCCTTCCGATGGGCTTCAACCGCACGCCGCACTACTCGCGTGGGCTGCTCCTCGTCGGTGACGCGGGCGGCATGGTGAACCCTTTCAACGGAGAGGGGATCGGGTACGCGATGGAGTCGGCGAGGCTCGCGGCCGAGGTCGTGGTGCAGGCGCTGGCGCGTGCGGAGGGCCCGGCGCGGGAGAAGGCCCTGCACGGGTACCCGCTCGCGCTCAAGCAGGCGCTTGGCAGCTACTACCGCCTCGGCAACATCTTCAGCCGCCTCATCGGCAACCCGCTCGTCATGCGCACGGCCACGAAGTACGGCCTGCCGCGCGCGACGCTGATGAAGCTCGTGCTGAAGCTGCTCGCCGGCCTGTACGACCCGAAGGACGGCGACGCGTTCGACCGCATGATCATGGCGGCCACACGGATGGCCCCGAGCGTTTGAGAACGCTCTACCTGGCAAGGCACGGCGAGGCTTCCGGAGCACTGACGGACGCTGGCCGGTCACAGGCCTTGCTGCTGGGTGAGCGGCTCGCGGACGTGCCGCTCACCGAGGTCTTCCACAGCCCGGTGAGACGGGCGGCGGAGACCGCCGCGCTGGTGTCCTCGGCGCTGAAGAGCGTGCGGGTCTCGGTGTCCCCGCTGGTCGGCGACTACCTGCCGTACGCACCGTCCGCGATCGAGCTGGCACCGGAGTTCGCCTCGGTCGCGCTCGCGCACGTCGCGGACTACTCGACGCAACAACACGAAGTCGGTCCCGCCCTCGCGAACCGCGCGCTGGCCGAGTTCACCGCACCGGTACCGCGGTCGGACCTGATCATCACGCACAGCCAGATCGTGTGCTGGTTCGTGCGTGCCGCACTCGGCGCGCCCACCGCCCGCTGGCTGGGCATCAACGCGGCCAACGCGGCACTCACGATCATCCAGTACCGGCAGGGCTGGCCACCGAACCTCGTGACGTTCAACGACCAGTCCCACCTACCGCCCTCGCTGCGCTGGACCGGTTTCCCGACGGAGCGCCGCTCCGCCTGGTGACCATGCGCCCTCCGATGCGGGAACGGCGTGTCGCCGCCCCCGTCGGGCCGGTGCGGGCGTTACCGGTGCGCGCCGTGCCGATGCGTCAGTTCAGGCGCTCCAGCACCATCGCCATGCCCTGGCCGCCGCCCACGCACATCGTCTCCAGGCCGAACTGCTTGTCGTGGTGCTGCAGGGAGTTGATGAGGGTCGTGGTGATGCGGGCGCCGGTCATGCCGAACGGGTGGCCGACCGCGATCGCGCCGCCGTTCACGTTCAGGCGGTCGATGTCGATGCCCAGGTCCTGGTAGGACGGGATCACCTGCGCCGCGAACGCCTCGTTGATCTCCACCAGGTCGATGTCGCCGATCGTCATGCCGGCTCGGGCCAGCGCGCGCTTCGACGCCTCCACCGGGCCCAGGCCCATGATCTCCGGCGACAGCCCGGAGACACCCGTCGACACGATGCGGGCGAGCGGCGTGAGGCCGAGCTCCGCGGCCTTCGTGTCGGACATGATCACCAGTGCGGCCGCGCCGTCGTTGAGTGCGCAGCAGTTGCCGGCGGTCACCCGGCCGTTCGGGCGGAAGACGGGCTGGAGCTGGGCGGTCTTCTCGTACGTGACGCCTGGTCGCGGGCCGTCGTCGGTGTCGACCACGCGGCCGTCCGGCAGCTTCACCGGGGTGATCTCGCGTGCCCAGAAGCCGTCCTTGATGGCCTGTTCGGCGAGGTTCTGCGACCGCACGCCGAACTCGTCCATCTCCTTGCGCGTCACGCCCTTGGTCAGCGCCAGGTTCTCGGCGGTCTGGCCCATCGCGATGTAGATGTCCGGCGCCGAGCCATCGGAACGCGGGTCGTGCCACTCCTCGGCGCCCTCGGCCGCGGTCGACGTCGTCCGGGCCTCCGCGTCCGCGAAGAGCGGGTTGTGCGTGTCCGGCCAGCTGTCCGAGCTGCCCTTGGCGAACCGGGACACCGTCTCGACGCCGCCGCTGATGAACACGTCACCCTCGCCGGCCTTGATCGCGTGGAACGCCATGCGGGTGGTCTGCAGGCTCGAGGCGCAGTACCTCGTCACCGTGCAGCCGGGCAGGTGGTCGTACCCGAGCAGGACCGCGACCACCCGGCCCATGTTGAACCCGGACTCGCCGCCCGGCAGGCCGCAGCCGAGCATCAGGTCGTCGATCTCGGTCGGGTCCAGTGCCGGGACCTTGTCCAGCGCGGCGCGCACCATCTGCGCTGCAAGGTCGTCCGGCCGGACGTCGATCAGGGAACCCTTGCCGGCCCGCCCGATCGGCGAGCGGACCGCGGACACGATGACCGCCTCTGGCATGCCAACTCCTCTGTCAGACACCTGACCAGGAGGCTACGCGGACGGAGTGCATGGCGGCACACAATGGCGCGAGCAACACATTCGCGGCGAACTCGTACCCCTCGCCGTTCGGGTGGAAGCGGTCGTCGCTGAACAGGTCCCGCGGGCGGGCGTAGAACTCCGGCGACAGCAGCGCCGCGAGCGACACCGCCCGCACGCCGAGCTGGTCGAGCACCCGGCGCTGCGCACGCGCGAGCGAGAGCGAGTACCGGCTCGCGATCGTCCGCAGCGGCTGCGGGATCGGCTGGATGATGCCCAGGTCGGGGCAGGTGCCGACGACCACCGTCGTGCCGGCGTTGGCCAGCCGCGTGGTCTGGCGGCCGAGCAGCGTGGCCGACATGCCGATGCTGGTCCTGGTCGTCACGTCGTTGCCGCCGATGATCACCAGCGCCAGGTCCGGCGGGTCGATCAGCGCGCGGTCGACCTGCGCCTCCAGGTCGGTGGTGCGGGAGCCGCTGATGGCGTGCGTCACGAGCCGCACCGGGCGGTCGAGCTCGTCGGCCAGTCCGCGGGCCAGGCGAACGGCCGGCAACAGGTCCGGTAACTCCGCACCAAGCCCGGCGGCCAGCGAGTCACCCAGCACGGCGAACGACAGAGAGTCACCACGCGTGGGCGGAAACGGACCGGAACCGTCCGGGAAGTACAGCCCGTCGGCGTTCAGCGGGAGATCCTTCGGCAGTCCGATGATCGAGCGGGCACGTTTGGACTGGCCGGTGAGCAGGCCATATGCCGCACCGGACAGTCCGCCGACCGAGCCGGCGGCGAAGATGAGCGCCTTGAGCGCGCGGGCTCCAGTCATCGCCGTCCTCCCATCCCGAGTGTCGCAGCCGGTAGTCACGTCCGTGTGAAGATGGCCGACTCGTTATCGAGTCTGTGGTGTGTCGCTCGCGAGCCGCTCGAACTGAACTTGAACCTGTTAGGTGAACTGGCCGGCCAGTGGTAATAGCGCCTCGTTACGCTCGTTCACGGAGTCGAGAGGAGTGCAGGGTGGAGTACGTCGAGCATGTGTCCGACCTCGTGGGCAACACCCCACTGGTCAAGCTGAACGCGCTGGCCGAGGGGGTGTCCGCGACGGTGCTCGCGAAGGTCGAGTACTTCAACCCCGGCGGCAGCGTCAAGGACCGCATCGCGCTGCGGATGATCGAGGCGGCGGAGGCCTCCGGTGAGCTGAAGCCCGGTGGCACGATCGTCGAGCCGACCTCGGGCAACACCGGCGTCGGCCTCGCGATGGTCGCCCAGCGCAAGGGCTACCGGTGCGTGTTCGTGTGCCCGGACAAGGTCTCCGAGGACAAGCGGAACACGCTCAAGGCGTACGGCGCCGAGGTCGTGGTGTGCCCGACCGCGGTCGCGCCCGAGCACCCGAACTCCTACTACAACGTCTCCGACCGGCTCGTCCGCGAGATCGAGGGCGCCTGGAAGCCGGACCAGTACTCCAACCCGGAGAACGCCGAGAGCCACTACCAGTCCACCGGCCCCGAGATCTGGCGGCAGACCGAGGGCAGGGTCACGCACTTCGTCACGGGTGTCGGCACCGGCGGCACGATCTCCGGCACCGGCCGCTACCTCAAGGAGGTGTCCGACGGCCGGGTGAAGGTCGTCGGGGCCGACCCGGAGGGCTCGGTGTACTCGGGCGGCAGCGGCCGGCCGTACCTGGTCGAGGGCGTCGGCGAGGACTTCTGGCCGGCGGCGTACGACCGGACCATCGCCGACGAGATCATCGCGGTCTCCGACGCCGAGTCGTTCGAGGTCACCAGGCGGCTGGCACGTGAGGAGGGCCTGCTGGTCGGCGGCTCGTGCGGGATGGCGGCGGCGGCCGCGATCCGGCTGGCCAAGCGGCTCGGCCCGGACGACGTGGTGGTCGTGCTGCTGGCCGACGGCGGCCGCGGCTACCTGTCGAAGGTCTTCAACGACGACTGGATGGCCTCCTACGGCTTCCTCCCGCCCGAGCACTCCGGCGCCACGGTCGGCGACGTGCTGCGGCGCAAGGGCACCGGCGGCGCCATGCCGGACCTCGTGCACGCCCACCCGAACGAGACGGTCTCGGACGCCGTGACCATCCTGCGTGAGTTCGGCGTGTCCCAGATGCCGGTCGTAAACGCGGAGCCGCCGGTCATGGCGGCCGAGGTCGTGGGCGCGGTCAACGAGCGTGACCTCCTGGAGGCGCTGTTCACCGGCAAGGCGGCACTGGCGGACCGGCTGGAGAGCCACATGTCGCCCCCGCTGCCCACCATCGGCGCAGGTGAGCAGGTCACGGCGGCCATGTCGGCCCTGTCGTCCGCGGACGGCGCCCTGGTGCTGCTGGACGGCAAGCCGGCCGGCGTGGTGACCCGGCAGGACCTGCTCGGCTTCCTCGCGGGCCGCTAGATCGTTCTCGACTTCTGTGCCGTTACCAGCAGGTCATCACCCGATGGACTAGCGTTGGGCGAACAAACTCGACGAAACAGGTGTAAGGGGTTGTAGCCCGATGAGCGCTCCGCAGCCGCCGAACCAACCGTGGCAGGGCGGCCAGCCACCGCAGCAGGGGGAGGGAGAGAACCAGAACCCTGCCCTCACGAACGCGGGTCCGACACAGGCGATCCAGCCGGGCCAGCAGGTGCCGCCACACGGCGGCCAGACCGGCGCTGACGGTGTTGAGCGCACTCAGGCGATCCAACCCGGTCAGCGGCCGCCGGCCGCCGGCGACGACTCGGGCGCCACGCAGGTCGTGTCGCCCGGCTCCTTCGGCCAGCAGCCGCACCAGCAGGACTCCGGCGCCACGCAGATGGTGCCGCCCGGATCGCTGCCCCCGCAGCAGCCGCCGTACGCGCCGCCGCCCGGTGCGGACGCGAGTACGGGCGGGTTCCCCGGGCAGCAGGGTTACGGGCAGCAGGGCTACCCCGGCCAGCAGCCGCCCCCCGGGTACGGGCAGCAGCCCCAGGGGTACGGCCAGCCGCCCGGGTACGGGCAGCAGCCGCCGCCCGGGTACCCGCCGCAGCAGGGTGGGTTCGCGCAGCAGCCGGGTCTCGGCTCGGGGCCGGGCTTCGGCGGGCAGGGCCAGAACACCCAGATGATCTCCTGGGGGCTCGCCGGCCTTGCGGCGCTCCTGGGCCTGCTCGTCGCCATCATGGCGCTGACCGACTTCGGTGACCTCAGCGACTACTCGGACAGCATCAACCAGGCGGGCATCAAGGACCAGCTCGGCCAGCTCAACCTTCCCTCGCCGGGGACCCTGTGGCTGTGGACGATCATCGCGCTGGTCGGCGCCGTCGGCGCCATCGCCGGTGGCGTCCTGATCTTCCTGAAGCACAAGCTCGCGGGTTACGTCACCGCGGCGGCCGGTGCGCTGATGCTCATCGCGGGCATCGGCTACCTCGCCACGCAGGGCGCCATCGGCGACGGCGGCGGTGACAAGCCGAACGTGCCGATCTGGGCGCTCATCGGCGGCATCATCGTCGCCGCGATCGGTGCGCTCGCGTTCATCCCGCAGACCAAGAAGTTCCTCGGTGGTGAGTCCGCGCTGGCTGGTCCCGGTGGTGGGTTCGGCGGGCCGCCGCAGTCCGGTGGGTTCGGCGGGCAGCCGCCGCAGCAGGGTTTCGGGCAGCCCCAGCAGGGGTTCGGCCAGCCACCCCAGCAGGGCTACGGGCAGCAGCCGCCGCAGCAGGGCTACGGCCAGCCACCCCAGCAGGGTGGGCCGCCGCAGCAGTGGTGACCTGAGAGACGCCGGTGGGCAGCTGCCCACCGGCGTTTTTCTTTGCCTGACCTGCCACTCGTCTGGAGGAGGGCCCCGCTCGAACGACTACGGTCGGCAGCGAGCCGAGGGGGAGTTATTCCCATTCGACCTGTAGTCCCACATGATGGGCACGCGACCGGAAACCCGTAATCTTGTCCTCATGGCAGAGGACACGAGTCGATGGGGATTCGAAACGCGCGCTATTCACGCAGGTCAGCGCCCTGACCCGCGTACGGGTTCGGTCATCGTCCCGATCTACGCCACCTCGACGTTCGCGCAGGACGGCGTCGGTGGCGTGCGTGAGGGTGGGTACGAGTACTCACGCAGCGCGAACCCCACCCGCACGGCGCTCGAGGAGGCGCTGGCCTCGCTCGAGGGCGGTCGGCACGGGCTCGCGTTCGCGTCCGGCATGGCGGCCGCGGACGTCGCGCTGCGGACCATGACGCGCCCCGGCGACCACGTGATCCTCGGCGGCGACGCGTACGGCGGCACGTTCCGCCTGCTCGACAAGGTCCTCAAGCTCTGGGGCGTCGAGTACACGACCGTCGACCTGGCCGACGCGGACGCCGCGCGTGCCGCCGTCCGGCCCACCACCAAGGTCATCTGGACCGAGACGCCCACCAACCCGCTGCTGGGCATCGCCGACATCGCCGCGCTCGCGCAGGTGGCGGCCGCGGCCGGCGCGCGGCTGGTCGTGGACAACACGTTCGCCACCCCGTACCTGCAGTCGCCGCTCGGCCTCGGTGCCGACGTCGTGCTGCACTCGACCACCAAGTACCTTGGCGGCCACTCCGACGTCGTCGGCGGCGCCCTGATCACCTCCGACGACGAGCTGAACGAGCAGTTCGGCTTCCTGCGCAACGCCGTCGGCGCCGTGCCCGGCCCCTTCGACGCGTGGCTGACCCTGCGTGGCGCGAAGACCCTCGCACTGCGCATGGAACGGCACAGCGACAACGCGGAGCGGATCGTCGAGGCACTGCTGGGCCACAAGAAGATCACCAAGGTCTACTACCCGGGCCTGCCCGACCACCCCGGCCACGAGATCGCGGCCAAGCAGATGAGGCGCTACGGCGGCATGGTGTCGGTCTCGGTGGCCGGCGGCGAGCAGGCGGCACTGGCCGTCGCGGCCCGCACGAAGCTGTTCATCCTGGGCGAGTCGCTCGGCGGCGTCGAGTCGCTGATCGAGCACCCCGGCAAGATGACCCACGCCAGCACCACGGGCTCCCCGCTCCAGGTCTCGGGTGACGTCCTGCGACTGTCGGTGGGCATCGAGGACGGGACCGACCTGGTCCAGGACCTGCTGCAGGCCCTCGACTGACCCACCCGCCGAGACGAGATCCGCGCATCCCCGCCACCCGTCCCCCAACCCGGGTATTCTCGATTCCAACACGAATTTGACCTGGATGCAGGAGACGAGCATGGCGGTCGGGGCGCGGATCGCGGGTGTGCTTCCACTGGCGGGGGCGACACTGGCCGCCGTGGCGTTGGGTGGGGTCGCGGTGTTCAGCGTCCAGCAGGCCGGGTGTGCCGATCCCGGGCGGTACGTCCTGCACGATGACGGGCAGGTTGAGCTGGTGGGGAGCTGCGTGGATCCTGAGCAGTTGCCGCCCGCGCCTGTTACTCCGCAGCGGGATGGGAAGGTTGCGCCTGCTGTTCATGGGGTTAGTGGGCTTGCTCGGGGTTTTTAGCAGGCGCATTGATGGTGGTGGGTTGTTGAGGGGGGGCCCGGGGTGGGCCGGGGGGCCGGGGTGCGTGGGGAGAGGCTTGGCTAGATGGGTGGGTTTTGCAGGTCCGCTTGGGCTGGTGTGTGGGGGGTTGGCGAGATGGGTGGGTTTTGCAGGTCTGGTTAGGGCTGGTGCGTGGGGGGTTGGCAAGTTGGGTGGGTTTTGTAGGTCCGGTTAGGGCTCGATACCACGTAGCCTAAATTGATCAAGCTCGTGGCCTGCACTTATCCATCGGGCAACAAGCTCGGCCACGAAGGCGCTCGATCGCGCCGCCAACTCGATCTCCCTGGTCAACGGCTTGGCGACGACCTTCAAGTCCGGCTTCCTCCGCTCAAGCTCGATGTAAGAAAGATGGGAGAGGCTTTCGCCTCTCCCATCTCATTTCTCATTGCTCTTTGTGTTTGTTCAGAGGTTGCCGCGGCGTTCCTGTTCGCGTTCGATGGCTTCGAACAGGGCTTTGAAGTTGCCCTTGCCGAAGCCGAGGGAGCCGTGGCGTTCGATCAATTCGTAGAACACCGTGGGGCGGTCGCCGATGGGGGCCGTGAAGATCTGGAGTAGGTAGCCGTCCTCGTCTCGGTCCACCAGGATCCGGTGCTCTTTCAACACCTCGATCGGGACTCGGACCTGGCCGATGCGTTCGCGCAGCTCTGGGTCGTCGTAGTAGGAGTCTGGGGTGTCCAGGAACTCGACGCCCGCCTCGCGCATCGCGGTGACCGTGCCGATGATGTCGTTGGTGGCCAGGGCGATGTGTTGGCAGCCGGCGCCGTCGTAGAACTCCAGGTACTCGTCGATCTGGGACTTGCGCTTGGCGATGGCCGGCTCGTTCAGGGGGAACTTGACCCTGTGGTTGCCGTTCGAGACCACCTTCGACATGAGGGCCGAGTAGTCCGTGGCGATGTCGTCGCCGATGAACTCGGCCATGTTCACGAAGCCCATGACGCGGTTGTAGAACTCGACCCAGTAGTCCATCCTGCCGAGTTCCACGTTGCCCACGCAGTGGTCAACGGCCTGGAAGAGGCGCTTGCGCCGCGGCATCGTCGACTCTTTCGCCACGTAGCCCGGGAGGTACGGGCCGTTGTAGCGGGAACGGTCGACCAGTGAGTGCCGGGTCTCGCCGTAGGCGGCGATGGCCGCGCGGCGGATCGTGCCGTGCTCGTCGGAGACGTCGTGCGGTTCCTCCAGGATGGTCGCGCCCTGGGCGCGCGCGTGCTTGACGCACTGGTCGACGTCGGCCACCTCCAGTGCGAGGTCGACCACGCCGTCGCCGTGCTTGCGGTGGTGGTCGTGCAGGGGGCTGGTCGGGGTGACGCCGCCGTTGATCACGAAACGGGCGGAGCCGGACTTCAGCACGAACGACTTGTGGCCGCGGTTCCCCGTCTCCGGACCGGAGTACGCGACGAGCCGCATCCCGAACGCGACCTGGTAGAACCAGGCGGTCTGCGTGGCGTTGCCGACCACGAACACGACCGCGTCCATGGCCCGCACCGGGAAGGGATCCTTCGACGAGTCGTAGTCGACCAACCCGACGAGCTGGCGCAGCTGGTCGAAGCTGACGTCGTCGAGCTGACGGTCCTGGCCGAGTGTGCCGGTCATGACGCCCTCCCTCTCTGGATGTTCTGCGGTAACCGCAGGATCCGTGGACAGGGCAGCCTGCGCAACAGTCGACATCAGCACTGGACAAACTGCCTAGCTGGGCCGCACATTGAGCAGGCAGAGTGAGCAGGGTGCGCAGGGAGGCGAGCCAGTGGAGATAGACCAGCTCGACGCACGGCTGTTGCTGCTGCTCACCGACGAACCGAGGCTGGGCGTCCTGGAGTGCTCCCGCCGCCTGGGCGTGGCGAGGGGCACGGTGCAGGCCCGCATGGACCGCCTGGAGCAGAAGGGCCTGCTCAGGGGCTTCCCGCCGGACGTGGACCTGGCGGCGATGGGCTACGGCCTGACCGCCTTCGCGGTGCTGGAGATAGCGCAGGGCAAACGCGCGGAGGTGGCAGAACGCCTGGCGGCCATAGACGAGGTCTGCGAAGCCCACGCCACCACGGGCGAAGGCGACCTCCTGGTCCGCATGGTCGCCAAGTCGAACGCGGACCTGCAGAGGGTCATCGACGAGGTGGTCAACGTCCAGTGGGTGAGCCGAATGTCGACCTCGATCGCCCTGTCGACCCCGATCCCTCCACGAGTCCGCCCGCTACTGGAACGCGTGGCGACACAGAGCCTCAAGCCAACCAGTACGGACGAAGGGCTCAGGCGGCCATGACCAACTCGAGCCCTTCGCCAAGCAGTGCCCCACTCCACCCGCGGCCCCGGACCCACCGGGTCCCCGAAGCCGCGGCAGAGATCAACCAGCGTACGGAACAGCCTTGATGAGCGTGACCTTCTGCGTAGAACCGTTGGGCAGCTCGTAGGACCGGGTCTCACCCTCCTTGGCGCCCAGCAGTGCCTTCCCCAGCGGCGACTCGGGTGAGTACACCTCGAGCTCACCCTCGGCACCTTCCTCACGAGTGGCGAGTAGGAACTTCTCGTCCTCGTCGTCCCCCTCGTACCGGATCGTGAGGACCTTCCCGGGCTCGGCCAGCCCGTCGTTGCGAGGAGCCTCGCCGACCTTCGCGCTGCGCAACAGTTCCTGCAGGTGGCGGATCCGCGCCTCTTTCTGCCCCTGCTCCTCACGGGCCGCGTGGTAGCCCCCGTTCTCCTTGAGGTCACCCTCTTCGCGGCTCGTGTTGATCTTCTCGGCGAGTACCGGGCGATTCGCGATCAGCTCGTCGAGCTCCTGCTTGAGCCGACCGTAGGCCTCCTGGGTCAGCCAGGTCACCTGGGTGTCGCTCACGGTCACCAACTCCTCGTCAATACTTCCGGATCCCGGGGATTCGGGGCGGTAGTTTCCGGGCGGGCGGCGGACACCCGGAACGGAAAAACACGGCCCGCAAGGGGCCGTGCAGGTACGTCAGGATATCACGGATGCAAGAACTCGCTTGTCCGTTTCGTCCGACTGGCCGGAGGGTGGTCCTCTAGTTCACCCTCTTGGCGGCATGCGCGTGGACAGATATATGGGTACCTGATAGGAGCACCCGAAAACATCGGCGGTGACCGGTTCGCCGCTGCTCGTGATGACCGTCGTCACCGTCGTGGCGCCCTGCGCAGGCGGGATGTACACCTCCTTGCGGCCTCCTTCGCTGCCGTCCAGCACCCGGGCACGCACGATGCACACCGCGGGACGCCCGGGCGTGTCCCTGGTGACCTCGAACGTCATCTTCATCTGGTTGTTCGGGAGGTTGGCGTAGCTCGTGGTCTGCGTCTCGATCGGTGCCGTACCGAAGTTGACGTACCCGATCCACGCCACGAACGCGCTCACGACCAGCGCGATCGCGCCGACGATCCAGTAGGTGCGCCGGCTGGTCCGCTTCGGTTTGGTTCCGTAGCGATCCGCCAGCGACGTCCCACTGGGGGCGGTCATGCTCGGGCCTCCGCAAGAATGTCTCACCCAGCGGGAACAATGCACCCCGCCGGAATGGTTCGTATGTCCGAGCCGAGTATCCGCTCACCGTGATGAGCACCCGCCGCCGGGGGACGTCCAGGGAGGAACGCGAAGGTCATGGCCGAGAAGCTGCGTCTGATGACGGTGCACGCACATCCGGACGACGAGTCCAGCAAGGGTGCCGCGACGTTGGTCAAGTACGGCGCCGAGGGGCACGAGACCATGGTCGTGACGTGCACCGGTGGCGAGCGCGGGTCCATCCTCAACCCCGCCATGGAGCGGCCGGACGTGCTCGAGAACATACCCGAGTACCGCCGCAAGGAGATGGCGCGCGCGGCCGAGATCCTCGGTGTCGAGCACCGCTGGCTCGGCTTCGTCGACTCCGGCCTGCCCGAGGGCGACCCGCTGCCGCCGCTGCCGGAGGGCTGCTTCGCGCTGGTGCCGCTGGAGGAGTCGGTCCCGCCGCTGGTCAGGCTGATGCGTGAGTTCAAGCCGCACGTGGTCATCACCTACGACGAGAACGGCGGCTACCCGCACCCCGACCACATCCGCTGCCACGAGGTGTCGATGGCGGCGTTCGACGCGGCCGGCGACCCGGACCTGTACCCCGAGGCCGGCGAGCCGTGGACGCCGCTGAAGCTGTACTACTCGCACGGCTTCTCCCGCAAGCGCATGCAGGCCATCCATGACGCGCTGCTGACCCGCGGCCTGGAGTCCCCGTACCAGGAGTGGCTGGACAAGTGGGACGAGCAGCGCGGCGATGTCGCGGACCGGGTTACGACGCGGGTCGAGTGTGGGGAATACTTCGAGAAGAGGGACGCCGCGCTGCTCGCGCACGCGACGCAGATCGACCCCAACAGCCGCTGGTTCTTCGTGCCGCTGGAGATCCAGCGGGAGGTCTGGCCGTACGAGGAGTACGAGCTGGTGCGGTCCCTGGTCGACACGACGTTGCCCGAGGACGACCTGTTCTCGGGGATTAGGGAGAAGGTCAACGCATGAGTTCCGGTTCCGGCCCGCTGTTCCTGGGGCCGGAGGTGGCCGGCTGGCAGACGGTCGCCGTCGTCGCCCAGCCCTCGCAGCCCTCCTCGCC
>NZ_JBJMIE010000418.1:0-11858 GCF_045807065.1 Actinophytocola sp.
GCACCCCGTCGTCGAGGACCGCGGTGTAGATCTCCGTGCCCCCGATCTGGTCCGGATAGCTGGGTAGCCGGTGCCACACGTCCTTGATCCGCAGGACGGCGGCGCGCTGCTCGGCGGTGATGCTGTCACGGAGGTTCTCGTGCCAGACGGTGAGGTTGGCGTGCGGGTCGTTCAACCACAGGGTGAGGTCGATGCGCCAGGTCCGGTCGCCACGGGACAGGGCGATGGGCACGTGGTACCGCTCGTCCCTGACAGTGCCGGTAGGCGACCGCGGGCCTCGTTCGTCGTGATACTCGAACCCGAGCACGTCGGGCCGGTCGACAACGTTCTCCAGCAGCCGCAGCACCTCCCGCGGCGAGAACGCGGCGCCGACGCACACCATGACGTCCAGGTCCGGCCAGCACATCAGGCCGGAGACATAGCTGCCGGTCAGCGACATCGGCCCGACCACCGCCGCCAGGTCAAGCTCGGCGAGCACGTCGGTCGCCTCAGCCTGCAGCACCGCCTGCCGAACACTCAACTCTTCGTCGGACGCGGGCGACAGCACACCGGTGAGCTAATCACGAACGCACGGTTGGGGGCTATGGCTGACTCGGACATCGGCGAAGGGCTTCGTTCTTCCGTCGGCAGTTGTGGAGGATGGCACACAACGCCACCGCGAGGCGCCAGAATGGATCACGGTCGACGGAGCCCGGGCACAGGGAGGTCGAGTGGAGTACCCGTTGTCCGCCGTGCAGGCGGCGTGCTGGTTCGACATCGAGTGCGGCCACGACGTCGGCGCGGTGAGCCAGGCGGTCGAGCTGACCGGTCCGTTCGACGTGGCGCTGTTCCGCGACTGCTGGGTGGCGCTCGTCGCCCGGCACGAGGTGCTGCGCACCACCTTCGACGCGCGGGACGGGGTGCCGTTCCAGGTCGTGCTCCCCGCGCGGGAGCTCGACCTGCGGGAGCACGAGGTCGCCGGCACCGAGGTGCGTGACGTGCTCGAACGCGACGCCGCCGCGCCGTTCGACGTGCGCGCGGACCCGCTGCTGCGGCTACGGGTGTACCGCGAGCACGCACAACGACACCGGGAACGACACCGGGAACGGCACTGGGTCCTGGTCGTGCTGCACCCGCTCGTCGCCGATCTCCCGTCCGCTGCCGCCCTGCTGGCGGAGTGCGCGGAGCTGTACCGGACCGGCCGCGCGCTTCCCCCGCCGCCCGCCCGCTACCGGGACTTCGTGGCCTGGCAGGCGGACTTCCTGACCGGGCCGGACGCCGCGGACCAGCTGGCCGGGCTCGCGGCGCGGTTCACACCCGCGCCCGCACCCCTGGAACTGCCGCGGGGCGCGGCAGGCGACGGCGCGGCGTTCGCGACCCGCACGATGCCCGCCGCGACGGCCGAGGCGCTCGCCGCACTCGCCCGCGACACCTCGACCACCAGCGCGGTCGCACTGACCACCCTGTTCCAGATCGTGCTGCACCGCTACACCGGGCAGGACCGGATCGTGGTCGGCACCGTGCTGGACGGGCGCCCAGAGCCGCGGTTCGCCCGGGTGGCCGGGAACTTCGCCAACCGCGTCCCGGTCGACCTCGACCTGGGGGGTGACCCGACGTTCGCGGAGGTCCTGGCGCGCGGCGGCCGGGCCGCCGGCGTCGCGCACGCCGCCCGGCTCGTGCCGTTCAGCCGCCTCGTCGGCCGCGTCACTGACCGCGGGGACTCCGACCGCTCCCCCGTGTGCCAGGCCGTGCACGTCCACCGGCCGGCCGCGGCGGACCTGACGTTCGGCGGCGGCCTCGCCGCACGGCCGCTGCCCGCGCCGTCGGCCGGTGCGGCGGCGGAGTTGGTACTCCTCACCGAGGAGACACCGGCCGGACTGTCGCTGTCGCTGTGGTGGGGCGCCGATGTGCCGGCGGCCGGCACCGCCGCGGCCGTGCTCGAGAACCTGGAGGAGCTGGCGGCCGCGGTGGCGGCCGACCCGGCACGTCCGCTCGCCAAGTTCCCCCTCACCACGGCGCGCGAGCGGCGGCTTCTGGCCGCCTGGAACGAGACCACCCACGACCACGACCACGAGCCCTGGGTGCCGGCGAAGTTCCTCGCGGTGGCCGCGGAGCGGCCCGGCGCCGTGGCGCTGCGGTTCGCGGGCCGGTCGGTGACCTACGGCGAGCTGGCGCGGCGCGTCAACGGCCTCGCCCACCACCTGCGGGACCGCGGTGTCGGTCCGGGCGCGATCGTCGGCGTCGCGGTCGAGCGGTCGCCGGAGCTGGTCGTGGCACTGCTCGCCACCCTCGCCGCCGGTGCGGCGTACCTGCCGCTCGATCCCGACTACCCCGGCGAGCGGATCAGGTTCATGGTCGAGGACGCGCGGCCGTCGCTCGTGTTCACCCAGAGCCACCTGCGCGCGCGCCTCCCGGCCGTCGACGTGCCCGTGGCCGTGCTCGACGAGCTGGCGGCGGAGCTCGTGGCATCCGACGACCCCGTGCCGACCAGGGTCGAGGGCGACACGCACGCGTACGTGATCTACACGTCCGGCTCCACCGGTCGGCCGAAGGGCGTGCAGATCACCCACCGCGCGCTGCGCAACCGCATCGCGTGGACGCAAGCCACGTTCTCGCTCACGCCGCGGGACCGGGTGCTGCAGAAGACGCCGTCCAGCTTCGACGTCTCGGTGTGGGAGTTCTTCTGGCCGCTCACGGTCGGCGCCCGGCTCGTCCTCGCCGCGCCGGGCGGCCACCGGGACGTGGCCTACCTCGTCGAGGTCGTCCGCGCGGAGGCGGTGACCACGCTGCACTTCGTGCCGTCCGTGCTGCGGCTGTTCCTCGCCGAGCCGGGGACGGCGCGCTGCCCGTCGCTGCGGCGCGTGCTGTGCAGCGGCGAGGCGCTACCCCCGGACGCCGTCGACGCCTTCTACGCCCGCATGTCGTGCGAGCTGCACAACCTGTACGGGCCGACCGAGGCGACCGTCGACGTCACGTGGTGGCCGTGCCGGGCGGGTGAAACGAGCACCCCGATCGGCAGGCCCGTGCACAACACGAGCATCCACGTCCTCGACCGCGCCGGGCGCGAGGTGCCGATCGGCGCGGCCGGCGAGATCCACATCGGCGGCGTGCAGGTCGCCACGGGGTACCTCGACCGGCCGGTGCTCACGGCGGCACGCTTCGTGCCGGACCCGTTCGCCGCCGACCCGGCGGCCCGCCTGTACCGGACGGGCGACCTGGGACGGGTCCGGCACGACGGCGCCGTCGAGTACCTCGGCAGGCTCGACCACCAGGTGAAGATCTACGGCAACCGGGTCGAGACCGGCGAGGTGGAGACCCGGCTCGCCGCCCACCCCGCCGTCGCGGACGCCGTCGTGACCGTGGCCGCGCGGGACGGCGCGGTCCGGCTCGACGCGCACGTGGTGCCGGCGGCCGGCGCCACGCCGGAACCGGCCGAGTTGCTCGCCCACCTGCACGAGACCCTGCCCGGCTACATGGTGCCGAGCCGCATCCGGTTCCTCGACGCACTTCCCCTGACACCGAGCGGCAAGGCGGACCGGACGGCCCTGGCGGCGGCCGACGACGAGCCGGCCGGCCACACCGGCCCCGGCCGACCCCGCACCCCGGCCGAACGGACCGTGACCAGGGCCGCCGCCAGGCTGCTGGGGCTGCCCGAGGTGCGGGTGGGTGACAACCTGTTCGCGCTCGGCGGCGACTCCATGACCGCGCTGCGGTTCGCCGCCGCCCTCGCGGGACAGGGCCTCGACCTCACCGTCGCGGACGTGGTGCGCGCCCGCACGTTCGCACAGCTCGCCGCGGCCGCACCGCCGGTGGCGGCACCGTTCTCCCCGCCCACCGGCGACGCCGGGCGGACGAGTGTGGTGCTGCGTCTGGCGGGTGACCTCGATGACCGGGCGCTGCACGCGGCACTCGCCGCGCTCGAGACACGCCACGCCCCACTGCGCACCGCACTCGCGCCGCCGCCCGGTGCCCCGGCGGCGCACACCCTGGCCGTGCACGTCCGGCCCGGTGCCGGCGCGTTCGACCTCACGCTCGACGCCGTGACCGACCGCTGGGGCATGGCACTGCTGGCCGCCGAGCTGGTCGCCGCCTACCCCCGCCGTTCCCCGGGTCCCCTCCCCGCGCCGGCACGGGGAGGCGTCCCGGGTCCCCCCGCCGTGGCGGACGGGCTGCGCGCACGGGCACGCGAGACCGGGCTCACCGGGGGGACGGTGGCGCTCGCCGCGCACGCGCGCGTCGCCGGGCTGCTCGCCGGCCGCGGGGAGGTGGCGGTCACCCTCCGCGTCGACGGCAGGCCGGCGAACGCCGCCGGCGACGGGCTCATCGGTGACCACCGGCGGTTCGCGTCGGTGCGCGTCGACGTCCTGCGCGGCACCTGGCGCGACCTCGTCCGCGCGGTGGCGCACGCATCCCGGGTCCCGGTCGCGGCACCGGTCGGTGTCGTGTTCGACCACGTCGACACCGACATCGTCGACGTCGTCCGCCACGCGGCACCGGGGCAGGGCGTCGAGCTGGTCGGGTGGCAGATCCCCGGCCCGCGCACCACCTCGTTCGACGACACGGCGGCGGTTCCGGTGCTCGACGGCGAGGCCACCGCCTGTCTCGGGCGGGTCCTGGCCGCGATGGCCGCCGACCCCGACGCCCCCGCCGACACCGACCTGCGCACCGACGAGGAGCGACGACTGGTCGAGCGGGTCAACGCGACCGCGCGGGCCTGGCCGGGGCCGGTCGGCGCACACCACGCCGTCAGCGAGCACGCCCGCGCCGCGCCGGACGCGGTCGCCGTGCGATGCGGCGGGCAGGAGCTGACCTACGGCGAGCTGGACGCGCGCGCGACCGCCATCGCCGCGCGCCTGCACGACACCGGGCTCGCCCCCGGCTCGGTCGTCGCGGTCGCGGTCGCGCCGTCGACCGACCTCCCGGCCACCCTGCTGGCCGTCCACCGGGCCGCCGGCGCCTACCTCCCGGCCGTGCCCGGCGAACGGCCCGACGCGGCGGTCCTCGTCACCGACCGCCCGGACCTCGCCCCGGCCGGGGTGCCGGTGCTCGACCTCGCCGCGGTGCCGCGCGCGGCGCCACCGGCACCGCCCGGGCCGACCGCTCCCGACGCACCCGCTCTCGTGTGGCCCGACGGCGTCACGCTCACCCACCGCGCCCTCGACAACGCCCGGCGCGGGCTGTGCGCGCGGCTGGGCTGGCAGGGCGAGGACGAGGTGCTGCTCGCCACCACGCCGGACCAGGGGTGGCTGGACCTCTTCCTGCCGCTCTCCACCGGCGGCCGGCTCGACCTGCCCACGGCGGAGGAGGCGCACGACCCGGACGCGCTCGCCGGCCTGCTGGCCGGCGCGACCACCGCGCTCGCACCCGGCGGGTGGTGGCGGTCGCTGGTCGACCACGGGTGGCCCGGGGACCCCGCCCTGCGGATCGTCCGCACGGGCGCGGGAACCGACCGCCTGCCACCCGGCCTCGGCCGGGTGGTGTGGCGCGTCCACGGCTACCCGGCCACCACGTTCTGGTCGACCGCGGCACGCGTCGAGGCGCCCGGCGCACCGGACGTCGGCACCCCGCTCGCCAACACCACCTGCCACGTGGTGGGCGAGGACGGCCGGCCGGTACCGGTCGGGGTCCCCGGCGAGCTGGTGATCGGCGGGCAGGGCGTCGCCACCGCCGGTCCACCGCCGGTCCGGCTACCGCACGTCGCGCCGGATCGCTTGTACCGCACGGGATTGCGGGTCGTGCGTGGTCCGGACGGGACGCTTGCCGCACACGCCGGATGCGAATAGCTTCGGATCATGACCTCTCCCGCTCCCCGCCGGAAGAAGGAGCCGCGCTGGCTGTTGCGGCGGCCGAACCCGGAGGCGTCCGCGCGGCTGTTCTGCTTCCCCTACTCGGGGTGCGGCGCGTCGATGTACCACCGGTGGCCCCGCACGGTCGGGTCGGTCGAGGTGTGCCTCGTCCAGCCGCCTGGGCGCGAGAACCGCGTCAGGGAGCCGCACTACGGGACCTACGAGGAGCTGGCCGCGGCGCTGGTCGAGTACCTGCCGCCGTTCCTGGACAGGCCGTTCGCGTTCTTCGGGCACTGCGGCGGGGCGCTGCCCGGTGTCGAGCTGACCCACCAGCTGCACGACGCCGGACTGCCGACGCCCCAACGGTTGTTCATCTCCTCGCAGGTCGCTCCGCACGACGGCCCGTACGGCCGGTTCCTGCACCTGAGCCAGGACGAGTTGGGCGCCGAGCTGGCCAGGCTCGTGGAGAGCCTCGGCGGGACGCCCAGCCCCACCCTGATCGAGCTCGGCGTCGAGCTGCTGGTCAAGGACATCGAGGCCAACCGACGCTACCGCGTGCCGGCGCCGCGGCCGCTGCCGTGCCCGGTCACCGCGATCGGCTGGTCCGGGGACACCGAGGTGCCGTTCGACCTGATGGGCGGGTGGCGCGACCTCACCCCGGACTGCCGCCACGTGCTGCTCGACGGCGAGCACTACGACTTCCTGGCCGCACCACCTGCCCTGCTCGCCGAGTTCGCCCGCGACCTCGGCGAGCGGCTCACCGCCGCGCGCGCACCGTCACCGGGAAGTGCTTGATCCCGGCGGTGAAGTTGGAGCACAGGTGGTCGACCTCGCCCGCCTGCTCGAACGACGCCACCCGCGAGAAGATCTCCCGCAGCGTCAGCTCGAGGGTGATCTGCGCGGCGGTGGCGCCGATGCACCGGTGCGGGCCGAACCCGAACGCGATCTCCTTGTTGGGCTCGCGGCCGACGTCGAACCGGAACGGGTCGGCGAACACCTCCTCGTCCCGGTTCGCCGACGGGATCCAGGCGACGACGCCGTCGCCCGCGCGGATCCGCTGCCCGCGGACCTCGACGTCGGCCACCGCGTAGCGCAGGAAGTGCACGACCGGTGAGGCCCACCGCAGCGCCTCGCGGATCCCCGTCTTGAGCAGGGTCTCGTCCTTGGCCCACCGGTCGTACTGCTCGGGATCGTCGAGCAGGTGCAGGATCGCCGCGGAGACGACGTGGCCGGTGTTGACGTTCGCGCCGAGCAGCATGCTGTAGCAGTTGGACACGATCTCGCCGTCGGACAGTGGCGCGCCCTCGACGCGCATGGTCATCAGCCTGCCGATCAGGTCCCGGTCCCCCAGGTCCCCGGCCGGCTCGCCACGACGGCCGCGCACCTGCCGGCCGAAGTAGGCGAACAGGTCGTGGTGCGCCTGCTGCAGCGTCGCTTCCGGGCTCCCGTCCACCTGGAACTCCGGGTCGTCCGGGGCCACCGTCATCAGCCCGGCTCGCACCAGCTCCGGGTGGTCCTGTTCGGGCAGTCCCATGACCACACCGGACACGATCATGGGGAGCGCGGTCATCGCCGCGCCGAGGTCGAACGTCTCGCCCTCGACCATCGGCTCGAGCAGCGCCCTGATGGCGGCGTGGATGCGCGGCACCCGCGACCGCAACGCGCTCATCGTCAGCATCTGGTGCAGCGGGCGGCGCACGTGGGTGTGCCGGGGCGGGTCGCTCACCGCCATCTGCCGCCCGCCCGCCGGGTCCCGGACGCCGAGCATCTTCAGGATGGCGCCGCGCTCCGAGGTGAACTCCGTGTACTCGCCGAGCACCCGCCGCACGTCGTCGTAGCGCGTCACCGACCAGAATCCGCGGCCGTCCGGCAGGTCCTGCCAGCGCACCGGCGCCTCGGCACGCAGCGTGCGCCACGCCGCGTGCGGGTCGCCGTCGCTGAACACCTTCGGGTCGTACAGGTCGATCTCGGAGACCCGCACGGTCCCCCGCCCCGAGGAGATCCTCATGCACGCGCCCCTTCCAGGCCGATCAGGTCGTCGATCGCCTCGGCGAACTCCTCGACGGTCGGGTTGTGCAGCAGCGCGCGGATGGGCAGCTCCACGTCGAACACGGCCTCGGTCCTGCCGATCAGGTCCATGGCGAGCAGGGAGTTGCCGCCCAGCTCGAAGAAGTCGTCCCACACGCCGACCCGCTCGACGGCCAGCGCCTCGGCCCACAGGTCGCAGACGAGCTGCTCCACCGGGGTGCGCGGCGCGAGGTAGTCGCTGTCGGACTGCCGCGGCGCGCGGGCGGGCGCGGGCAGTGCCGCCGTGTCGACCTTGCCGTTCGCGGTCAGCGGCAGCTCGTCGGCGGTGAGGATCACCGAGGGGATCATGGCGGCCGGCAGCGCGGCCCGCAGGGCGCGCCGGACGCGGGCGGCCAGGTGCTCGCCACCGAGCTCACCGGGTGCGGGCACCGCGTGGGCGACGAGGTGGCGGTCCCCCTGGTCGTCGGTGCGGACGACCACGACGGCCTGCCGCACGCCGGGCAGTGCCGCGATCTCCTGCTCCACCTCGAACGGCTCGACCCGGAACCCGCGGATCTTGACCTGCCGGTCGCCGCGCCCGAAGAACTCGAGGACGCCGCCGGCGAGCTCCCCGACGATGTCGCCGGTCCGGTACATCCGCGCTCCGGGGGTGGCGGCGTAGGGGTCGGGCAGGAACTTCTCCGCGGTCGCCCTCGGGTCGCCGACATAGCCGCGGGACAGCCCGGCGCCCGTCACGCACAGCTCGCCCCGCCCGCCCGCCGGCACGGGCCGCAGCTCGTCGTCCAACACCCGCACCTGCGTACCGGTGATCGGGCGGCCGATCGGCACGGTGTGCTCGACGGGGGCGGTGACCGGGTGGCAGGTGGTGAACGTGGTGTTCTCGGTCGGCCCGTAGCCGTTGATCAGCCGCACCGACGGGAACCGCGCCAGGAACCGGTTGACGTGCCCGGGGTTGAGCACGTCGCCACCCGCGACGAGCTGGTGCAGGCCGCCCAGCTCCTCCAGGTGGTGGTCGACCATGCGGTGGAACAGGCCCGCGGTCAGCCACAGCGTGGTGATCTTCTCCTCCGCCAGCACGCGGGCCAGCTCCTCGGCGACCAGCGGACCCGGCGGGTGCACGACCAGCCGCCCGCCGGTCAGCAGCGGCGACCAGATCTCGAACACCGACGCGTCGAACGCGAGCGGCGACAGGTGCAGGAACGTCTGCCCGGGCCCGAGCTCGGCGAAGCCGCCCTCGACCAGTCGCACCACGGCGCGGTGCGGCACGCCGACGCCCTTGGGCCGCCCGGTCGAACCGGACGTGAAGCAGATGTAGGCGAGACCGTCCGGCCGGGACCGGTCCACCGGGGACACCGGCCCGGCGGGCAGCCCGTCGGGCAGCCGCAACGCGGGCATGCCGTCGGGCACGGTCAGCCGGCCGTCGGTCACGACCGCCACCGCGCCCGCCGCCGCCAGCAGCCGTTGCCGCCGCACCTGCGGAGCGCCGACGTCCAGCGCCAGGAACGCGGCGCCGGCCTTGAGGACGCCCAGCAGCGCGGCGATGACGTCGAGCCCCCGGTCGAGGTGGACCGCGACGACGTCCTCGGCCCCATCGCGGCCGACACCGCGGTCGGCCAGCCAGGCGGCGATCCGGTCGGCGCGCTCGCCGAGCTCGGCGAAACTCACCTGCACGCCGCCCGCGGACACCGCGACCTCGTCGGGACGCTCGCGGACCTGGGCGGCGAACAGCTGGGGAACCGTGCGCTGCCACCGCGCCTCTGCGTGGTCCATTTTCATCGGTCATCCTTCCCGGGTGTCGCCGGGCGCAACGCGAACGCGCACCCGGCTCGCTGGGGGCGCTCGACTGCGGCCGGGCCTGCCGACCACGTCTCGTGCCGGTCGTCGAAGTGCGGGCTGAGGGGGTGGCCGGACTGGCCGGCCGGCAGGTCGAACGCGACGACCCCGTGCCGGCCCGGCGTCAGCACGGCGCGGGCGACCGCGCCGAAGCCCGGCACACAGGTCCGCACGGTGTGCAGCGCACCCGGCTGCGGTCGTGGCGCGATGCCGAGGAGGCGCCAGGCCCACGGCACGAGTGCCGACAGGGGGTGGTCCAGCCCCACCCGGTTCACCGCTCCCCACACCGGCAGCTCGCCCCGGCCGGTCCTGAGTTCGGCCTGGGCCGTGGCGACACAGCGGGCGACGAACGCCCCCCAGCCGCCGTCCTCCTCGCCCGGCGGGAGCAGGGCGGGGTCGCCGGAGCCGACGATGGCCAGCAGCGGCCGGTCGGCGCAGCGGAACGGGTAGGTGAAGGCGGGGTCGAGCCGCCGGCACTCCGCGAGGTAGGGCGCGAGCACCCGTTCGGCCAGCACCGCCCTCGTCGCCACCAGCACCGCGAAGGCACGCGACCCGGCGTCGGCACGGCCGTCCCAGGCCGCGAGCAGCGCGGCGGTGGTGTCGTCGCGGCCGGTGAGCGCGTCGACCGCGATCCGCTGATAAGGCCGGTAGAGCGCCGCGTGCGTGTCGTGCTGCAGTGCGCGCGCCGCCTCGACGCCGTGCCCGGTGCCGCTCGCCAGCACCTGCCGGATCCGCCGTGCGCGGTACCCAGGGTCGGGGTCGTGGGTGATGCGGAACGGGTGCTCCGGCAGGCCCGCGTCGTTGGCCGACACCAGGACCCCGGCCGCGGGGTCGGTCACGCGCGGACGCTCCGGGCCGGTCAGGTACCCCTGCGCGGCCGAGCCGTCCGCGGGTCTGCGGGGCAGCAGGCCGGTCGCGAGCTGGGCCGTGTGGCCCGCGTCGTCGGCGAGGAGCACGGTGAGGGGGAAGCCGTGGGCGTCGTCGAGCACCGCGACGGCCGCGGCCACGTCCGCTGCCTGGGCGATGCGCTGGAACCGCAGGTCGCACGACCGCGGGTCGTGCCCGATCCAGCGGATGGCCGTCTTCCCGTCCGGCAGCGGGTGCGTGGCCAGCGGCATGGTGCCCGCGCGCGTGACCTCGACCGTCCGGTGGCCGCCGCCGCGCACCGCGATCCGTTCGACGTCCGTGCGGAGCTCGCTGTCCGTGTCGTGCCCGTCGCCCGCGCCGACGGGCACGAGGTCCAGCACGTCGGCGGTGAGGTTCGTGACGCCCCACACGAGGTAGCCGTTGCTGCCGCTGAGCACCACGGGCAGGCCCGGCGCGACGAGCCCGCGGAGCCGGTGGTCCGGCCAGGCGAGGTCGACCTCGTACAGGGCGTTCGGCAGGGACAACGCCAGGTGCGGGTCGGCGGCGAGGACCGGACCGGACCCGCAGGGAGCGATCCAGGCGTTCGACCCCGGCGCCGCCCGGTCGAGGGCGACGACCCCCTCGGGCGGGGTGGCCGTGGTGCGGTGGGCGGCGAGGCCCGCCGGCACGGTGGCGGGACCTCCCGGCAGCAGGAACTCGGCGATCCCGGGTGGGAACGCACGCCGGATGACCGCGTCGGCGCGCTTGGCCGGTTCCTCCCACGACAGCGCGTGCAGCAGGTACAGCGCGACCAGCAGGCTGTCGGTCGGGGTCCACGGCTTCGGCCGGTAGGACAGGAACCGGCACTCGAACGGCGGTCCGTGGTGGTGCCACGCCGCGGTGACCCCGGCCGCGTAGGCGGCGAGCAGATCACGCTCCGGTGGCGCCAGCGCCGCCGCGGCGGCCTCGGCGGCGGCCTCGAGGCCGAGCCGCCGGTAGCGCTCGTCGACGGGCAGCGCCGGACGCCCCCACACCTCGGACAGCCGGCCCGCGGCGGTGCGGCGAGCCAGTTCCAGCTGGAAGCCGCGGTCGCGGGCGGTGAGGTAGCCGAGCGCGCGGACCGCGTCGAGCCACGAGCCGGCCTCGACGCGGGTCACCCCGCCGGGACCCGACACGGCAGCCACCTCGGCGTCGAGCCCGGGCACGGGGACGTCACCGGGGCAGCCCCGGTGCGCGGCCAGCAGCGCCCGCGCCAGCCGCGCCCGCGACGGCTCCGTCAGCGACAGCGCCGCCTGCTCCACCAGGTTGATGTCGGAGTTCGGTGTCGTTTCCATTTCGATCGACGGTTCCAGGAAGAGCCCCGTCAGCACCTTCAGGATGTTGGCC
>NZ_JBJMIE010000419.1:0-22859 GCF_045807065.1 Actinophytocola sp.
CACCATCGATACGTTCCGCGCCCCATACGCCGGGGAGTTCTTCAGCGCCTGCACTTCCAGGTCTTCAGCGCCTTCCATGGCCTTCGCCCTGATGGAGGGGGCTCGGCACTCCCTGATCCCGCTCAAAGAGCGGGTTACATTAACGACGCCGCAGGCTTCGCTTCATGCTACGGACCGCATCATCGCTCCCCCTATCACAGGGCTTTCGACGCTGGGCTTCAACGCCGGACGTTTCCCTCCGACGCTGCCAGCCTGCTACCGGGCCTCCTGACAGCTACCCGGACCGGACTCACACCGGCAGGCGACGACGAGCTTACGAACACGAAGATCAGCTACAACAACACACAGCCTCACTTCCCGCCCTGCTGGACGCACTCCAGACCTTGTAAAGATTGTTCCTCAGATCGGATTCGAAGTCGGCGAGGGACTGCCTGTCCACCCCGGCCGCACCCTTGTTGGCCCTGACTCTCTCGTATGCCTCCCATACCAGCAGCTTCGAAATCTTGAAAGGCTTGTCCAACGATCCCGACATGCCCACCCGCTTCCTCCCAGGACAAGCCCGGTTGATCGCGCGAACAGATCGACAGATGAGCCGGCCCCTTCACTCCACCCCGATTACCAGGGCTTCCTCGCTACTACGAACCGGTCCGCCAGCAGACGCCGCGACGGTACTCAACGCCTCACAGTTCCTGCTGCTCGACGCGCTCCCTCTCGCCACCAGACCCTCAGGGGACCAGCAGCCGTGTCGGCTTCCGCCTTCCCACGTTCCATGCAGAAGCCGCAGACCGGACTCGCGCCACCTCCATGCCGGACACCGCCTGGCCAATCAGCGGGCACCCGCCAGGCTCATCCCGGCGCCATTTAACCGCCCCGGTTCTGATGTCAGCTGCTTGTTTCGACACGTCAACAGCGGTTCGCTCGCGCTCGCCTTCCCGGTCCCCACCTGACGCATCAACTGCGCGCCTTCTCCTCACCGCTCACCACGACGGTCTCCAGCCAACACAGCTTGAGGTGGTTTGAAGCCTCCCCCGCAGGACGGCTCCGAAGGGCCACAAAACCTTCATCTCCTGCACAGCACCACATCCAGCAAGGTCACCTACCCACACCGACCTCACCTTCCGCGCTCGTGGCGCACTTAAACAACAAGCTAAGACTGGGCAGCAGGATCAGGTCCGGCCAGACTCTGGTCCAGGTGCTCGGTGAGTCGCTCCCTCTATCGGCTGCCTGCCGGTGTCATTGGTGTGGCTCTCTCATGGCATGCGATCTCGCCGGGCACCGCGCGAGGAGTGGCTGGAAAGGGGTCTGTTCTGTTCGAAGTAGCGGTGCCCTCCTTGCTGACATCGTCGTGTTCAGGCAAGGAGAATGTGGATGGCGGTCATTATCGGGATGGACCCGCACAAACGATCGGCCACGATCGAAGCGATTGACGATCGAGGCGACAAGATCGGGTCCGGTAAATTCGGCACGGATCAGACCGGCTATGCCGAGATGCTGGCGGCCGGGCGCCGGTTCACCGACCGGATATGGGCAGTGGAAGGCTGTAACGGTGTTGGCCGGCACATCGCGCACCGGCTGGTCCATGACGGCGAGACCGTCTTGGATGTGCCGGCGAAGCTCTCGGCGCAGGTGCGGGTGTTCGCCACCGGCAACGGCCGCAAGACCGATCCCGTCGACGCGTATTCCGTGGCTCTGGCGGCGTTGCGTGCCCCGAACCTGGTCCGCGTCCAGGCCGACCCTGAGCTGGTTGTGATGGGCATGCTGGTCGACCGTCGAGACGAACTCGGTCGCGCCCGAACCCAGACCGTCAACCGGCTTCACCGGCTGCTGCTGGAACTGTTTCCCGACGGGGCCAAGAAGTTCCTGTCCGCGGCCCAGGCTCGTGCACTGGTCGTGACGATCAAACCGCGGGACATCGTGGGCAAGACCCGCCGTCGACTCACGGTTGAGCTGATCGCCGAACTCGAGACCATCGACAAGAAGATGAAGGCCGCGGACAAGGATCTGCGCGAGCTGGTGATCGCCCGCGGCTCCACCCTGCTCGAGCTGCACGGCATCGGCCCGTCCGGTGCCGCACGGCTTCTCGCTGACGTCGGTGACATCCATCGGTTCGCCAACCGGGACAGGTTCGCCTCCTGGAACAGCACCGCACCATTGGACGCGTCCTCCGGTGAACAACAACGGCATCGCTTATCCCGCGCCGGCAACCGCAGAATCAACGGACACTGCACATCATGGGCGTCGTCCAGCTCCGCAACCTGACCGCCGGCCGCACCTATTTCGACGGCAAGAAAGCCGCGGGCAAGACCTCGATGGAAGCGATGCGGGCACTGAAACGGCGCCTGTCGAACGTCGTCTACGCGCGGATGCTCGGTGATCAGAAACGACGTGAGGCGGCAGGCCCGGGAGGGCAACCGGGAACGACTCTGCAATCCAGCGCGACCGGCCTGACCCCGGACACCGGCCCTTCGGACAAGCCACAACCCGAACCCGCCACCAGCCAGCCTACCCTCATCGCAGCCACCCCTTGACATAAAGGGGAGCCATGAGTGGACGTGCGGGGCGACGGCTACCAAGCAAACCGCCGCTGAGTGGTTTCACGAAGTCATGGGCTACTGCGGGCGTTGCCGACCCCGGGCACCACGTCCGCGGGGTGATCGGTGCCGTGGAAGCTGTCGGAGTCCGGTGAGGTCCCGACGCGCGGTTTCACCGTCATCGGCTGGATCACGACCTACCTCGCCGCTCCGGCCCGACCCGAGTAGGAGCCGTTCATCCTGTACCTGGAGCAGGAGGACTTCCTGTCCTGTTCTACGAGCTTCACCCGGTCACGGGGAGGCGCCGGCGTTTGGCGCGGGGTGATCTCGCGGCCGCGTGGTTGGGGTAAGTCGCCGCTGCTCGCTGCGATGATGGCGGTCGAGGCTCTGGCACCGGTCGTGCCGGACGGGTGGGACGCGGACGGCCAGCCGGTCGGCAAGCCGTGGTCGCTGGTGCGGACACCGATCGTACAGGTCGTGGCGGTGTCCGAGGACCAGACGAAGAACACGTGGGACCCGCTGCTGGAGATGCTCTGCGAGGGCTCGCTGCTCGACGAGTACCCCGGTGTCGAGCCGCTCGACACGTTCGTGAGCCTGCGCAAGGGGCAAGATCGAGCCGATCGCGAGCTCGGCGGGCACGACCAAGGGCAACAAGCCGGTGTTCGCGGCGCTGGACCAGACCGAGGAGTGGGTGAAGTCCAACGGCGGACTGAACCTGTTCCAGAAGATCAAGAACAACACCGCCAAGATCGGCGGGCTCGTTCGTCGAGTCCTCGAACGCGTTCATCCCGGGCCTTGGGTCGGTGGCCGAGCAGTCCGCGGCCTACTGGGACGCCATCCAGTCGGGCCGGGCGCTCGATTACCGCCTGCACTACGACCATTGCGAGGCACCGGAGACCACCGACCTGGCGAACCGCGAGTCCCTGATCCTCGGGCTGCGGATCGCGTACGGCGACTCGTCGAACCACCCGGACGGCTGCCTGCTGCACCACCCGCCGTGCCCGCCGGGGCACTCGGACATCGAGCACCTGCTGGCGACATCTGGGACCCGACATCGGATGTGCAGGAGTCGCGTTCGGACTTCCTGAACCAGGACACGCACGCCCGTAACGAAGCCGAGGAGACCGTAACCCAGGATGCCGAGCGTGGTCACGGCTCAGCGCCGATCGTGATCAGCGGAGGGATATCGGGCGAGCAGGGGCCACGTCACCGCCGGCACCTATCGGATCTACCGCTGTCTGTGGGACTTGCGAACGGGCAGAGTGGCTTGAGGAGGCCCTGACGCTGCTCGAAGATGCGAAAACGGGGGGGCGTATGGGGGCGAGCACCCGGATTTCGCCGGTTTTGACCGGTTGGAACCGGACATCGCATGATCACCTACAGGTTACCGTGTGCAGGTCAAACCTGCTGGTCAGGGCCGGTTTTCAGGGGTGCCCCCGGTGCGATTCGAACGCACACTGGACGGGTTTTGAATCCGTTGCCTCTGCCGGTTGGGCTACGGGGGCTTGGCGCACGATGACTTTACGGGATCGCCCATGCGGCGGTCGTCAGGGTGGTCATCTTGGTGGCGGCGGGTGGCGAGGCGGCCCGCAGGGGGACGCTGGCGACGAATGAGTTACCAAGAGTGACCGCCCCGGGAACCGATGTGGTGCACGTCATCCTCTTGGGGGATGTTCTGTTGCCAGCCCGTTAACGTTGTGCTGATCACGGCACGTATACGGGCTCGGTACCGCCTGGCGCCGGTAGGCTGGAGGCTCAGACCGACTCGATTCAGGAGGACCCCGGTGACCGATCAGGCTACCGAGGCCCAGTCCGGCCCGGCCGTGCAACGTAGTGTGCTCGTCGCGGAGGATGAGGCGCTCATTCGGCTCGACCTTGTGGAGATGCTCAAGGAAGAGGGCTACCACGTCGCCGGGGAGGCCGCGGACGGTGAACAGGCCGTCGCGTTGGCTACGGAGCTGCGGCCTGACCTTGTAATCCTCGATGTGAAGATGCCCAAGATGGACGGGATCGACGCGGCGGCTCAGATCGCGGGGGAGCGGATCGCGCCGGTCGTGATCCTCACCGCGTTCAGTCAGCGTGACCTCGTCGAGCGGGCGCGGGAGGCCGGGGCGATGGCCTACCTGGTGAAGCCGTTCGCCAAGCATGACCTCGTGCCGGCGATCGAGCTCGCCGTCAGCCGGTTCTCCGAGCTGCAGGCGCTTGAGCACGAAGTCGCCACGCTCACCGAGCGCATGGAGACCCGCAAGCTCATCGAGCGGGCCAAGGGCCTCCTGATGACGAAGCAGGGCCTCTCCGAACCGGAGGCCTTCCGGTGGATCCAGCGCACGGCCATGGACCGGCGGGCCACGATGAAGGCCGTCGCCCAGGCCGTGGTGGAGAACATCACCTGACGGTGAAGTTCAGCACGGCCGACGTCGGCCGGTCGGTGCCGTTCATGGCGTACTCGCGCACCTCCATCACGTGCGAACCCCGCGTCATGCCGGCCGTCACGATCGACAGCACGTGCCGGCCGCCCAGGCCCGGCCCGTCCGCCCGCGTCGGCACCCCGGCGATCAACCGGCCGTCCAACCACACCTGAAAGCCCTGGACGCCGCCGATCGCGCCCGTCTCCCACTGGTTGCTCGACGCGTCCAGGGACACCTTGAGCAGCACCTGGCCACGGCGCGGGATGACCGCCGTGGTCAGGGGCTCGCCCGCCGAATTGCAGAGCACGGCGTCGATCGACGGCGTCATGTTCGGCCCCGGCTGCCGGCCCGGCTCGATCTTCAGCGCGGGTGGCCGCCCGCCGCCGATCGGGGTGACCTCCAGGTACGTCTCCACCAGCCGGACCTGCTGGCTCGCGCCCGGCGCCCGCAGCACGAACGGGGAGATGGAGTCCCCACCGGACGCGCCCAGCAACGCCGCCGGCACGTCCGCGGCCACGGTCAGCGCCGCACCGTCCTCGGCCGACGGTGCGGCCACCACCGGTCTCGCCGGCACGCGCAGGTCACCGAACTGCGCGACGACGCCGTTCGGGTCCATCCCGCTCGCCACCATGATCGTCGCGACCAGGCGGGCCGACGCCGCGGTCCTCAGCGGTGTCCGCGCGATGCCCAGCTGCGGTGACTGCTCGGTGAGGTCGAGCACCCGCTGCGTGCCCGGGTTCACCGGCACCTCGTTCACCGCCGGCACCTCCGTCGCCGGCCCGCTGAACCCCGCCGCCAGCACGTGCACCCGCGACCGCCGCTCGTCCGGCCCGCGGAACCCCAGCAGCACCGAGGCCGACGGCCACGTCGGCACCACGCCCGCCACCGCCACCGCGGTCCCGTCCTGGTACACCCGCACGCCGGTCGTCGTGAGCACCACCTCGAACAGGTGCGGCACGCCCGGCCCGCGTTTCGGCGCCGCGAGCACGTCCGACGGCCCGGGAGCCACCCCCGGCACGTCCGGCGCGGCGCTCACCCGCACCCCCGACGCGTCGACGCCGACCCGGATCGTGCCGCCCGGCAGCGTCGGGTCGCGGTCGGGGAACTGGCCGGCCCGCCGCGTGTCCACGCCGACCCGGTCGGTGGGACCGGGCACCAGCGCGATGGTCAGCTCGCCGCCGGCCGCCGCGCTGTCCGTGCGCACCGCCACCCTGCCGATCTCACCGGTCGGGCCCGGCGCGGTCAGCGTCATCGGCTGCCGGGCCCGCAGCACCGCGACGTCCGCGCCGCAGCCCAGGTCGATCGGCAGTCCGTTCCCGTACTCGGACACCACGTCGACGCAGCCGCGGTACCCCGACAGGTGCCAGTGCTCGGCCAACCGCGCCGGCACGGAGAAGTCGTCGAACAACCCGGACAGCGGGGGCATCGAGCGGTCGCCGGTGGCCTGCGGCGGCTCCTGGTCCACCACCGCCGGCGCGGACCGTTGCCCGAACGCGTCGACCGTGCGCACCTCGACCTCCACCCGGTGGCCGTCCTCCAACGGGTCGAGCAGCACGTCCGGCGCGGCGACCAGCCTGGTGTGCCACTCGCCGCCCTGGCGCCAGCGCACCTCGTAGCCCGCGGCGCCGTAGGGGGCCCGGCCGCCGGGCAGCCCGTCCGCCCACGACACGCGCAACCCGCTCCACCCCACCGGGGTGGCGGTCACCTTGGCCGGCGCTCCTGGCCGGTGGTCGGGCGTCGGCAGCACCACGTAGTCCGCGGCGTACCGGTTGACCACCACGGGTTTCGGCCGGTCGTCACTGTGGGTGTCGCTGCTGTGCGGTTCGTCGGTGGTGCGCAGGGCGACGACGGCGCCGGCGATGAGCGCGACCGCGCCCAGCCAGATCAGCACGCGTGTTCTGGAGGGCACAACAGAAGAGTAGAAGGGGCAAGGCCGGTCCAAAGTGGCACGTTGCGAAGTTGAGATCGTGTTACCTGCCCATGACCGGAAGGTCCGACTTCGTCCGAGGAGCGGACACGGACGGTCAGTTTAGTTGCAGTCTGGTCACGAGGGCTCTTGAGACGTGACTACGACTGCGCTCGGTTACTAGGTTCCGGCCAGCCCTCTGACATCGAGGCGGGCACGGTTCGGCATGCTATGCGGCATTGCTCGGACAGATCACGGAGAAAGGGACGTCACGTGCGAAACCAGACGGTGAAAGCCGCGGCTCTGGTAGCGGCAGGTGCGCTGCTGCTCGCGGCTTGCAGCACGAACAAGGAAGAGTCGTCGGGTGGTGGCACTGGCAACCAGGAGAGCTGCGACCAGAGCAAGGGCACCCTGGTCGTCGGTGTCATCTCGCCGCTGAGCGGCGACCTCGCCGCGCTGGGACTCGGCATCAAGAACGCCGCGCAGCTCGCGGTCGACCAGGCCAACGACGAGTGCAAGGTGCCGGGCTACAAGCTCGCCCTCGACGCGCTGGACGACGAGCGCGACCCGACGAAGGGCGCCCAGGCCGCCACCAAGCTGGCCTCCGAGGACGGCGTCGTCGGCGTCGTCGGCACGCTGAACTCGTCGGTGGCGCAGAGCGTCGCGCCGATCCTCGCGCAGAACAACATCCTGCAGATCTCGCCGGCCAACACGAACGACAAGCTGACCAAGGGTGAGGACTTCCTCAACAACCCCAAGCGGGTGTGGAAGACCTACTTCCGCACGTGCACCGTGGACTCCTTCCAGGGCCCGTTCGCGGCGAACTACCTGATCAGCAAGGCCGGCAAGAAGAACATCGCGATCGTCACCAACGGCCTGACCTACGGTGAGGGCCTCGCCGACACGTTCACGACGCAGGCGGAGAAGAAGGGCGCGAAGATCGTGACCCGCCAGAAGGTCGGTGAGAACGACACCGACTTCTCGAGCGTGATCGCGGCCATCAAGCCGTTCAACCCGGACGCCGTCTACTTCGGCGGCGAGTACCCGGGTGCCGGCCCGCTGTCCAAGCAGCTGAAGAGCGCCGGGCTCAACGTCCCGGTGATGGGCGGCGACGGCATCTTCGACCCCGCCTTCATCGAGCTGGGCGGTAAGGACGGCGACCTCGCCACCTCCGTCGGCGCGCCGACCGACACGCTGGACAGCGCGAAGGCCTTCGTCAAGGCGTACAACAAGGCCGGCTTCAAGGAGGGCTACAGCGCCTACGGTGCCTTCTCCTACGACGCCGCCAACGCGATCATCGGCTCGCTGGCCAAGGCCATCGGCAACGGCAAGTGGAGCTCCGACAAGCGCAACGCGCTGCTCGACGCCGTGGCGGACTACTCGGCCGACGGCGCGACCGGCCAGGTGAAGTTCGACAAGTTCGGTGACAGCACCAACACGATTCTCACCGTCTACCAAGTCAAGGGCACCGAGTGGGCGCCGGTCGAGACCGGCAAGTTCGAGGGCTGAGCTGACGGGTTTCGACGGATCTCGTGACTCGTGACACGACGGCGGGGGTGGGTCCAACCCACCCCCGCCGTCTATGGAGGCCAATGTGACAACCCTGTTACAGCAGATTGCCAACGGGCTCGTGCTCGGCGCCACGATCGGCCTGATCGCCGTCGGCTACACGATGGTCTACGGCATCATCCAACTGATCAACTTCGCGCACGGCGAGGTGTTCATGACCGGCGCGTTCGGGGGACTCGCCGTGTGGCGCTTCGTACCGGGCGTCAAGGACATGAACTGGTACGTGGCGCTGCCGCTGATGCTGGTCGGCGGCGTGGTCGTGTCGGTGACCATCGCCATGCTGATGGAGCGCTTCGCCTACCGGCCGTTGCGCAACGCACCGAGACTCGCCCCGCTGATCACCGCGCTCGGCGTGTCCATCGGGCTGCAGGAGGCGGTCCGGATCTGGTTCCCGGACGCGGACCGGTCCCAGTCGTTCCCCAGGGTGTTCGTCAACACCCAGATCAAGATCGGATCGGTGGAGATACCGGCCACCGGCGTGCTGCTGATCGTGGTGGCCGTCGTGCTCGGCGCGCTGGTGCAGCTCTACGTGAACAAGTCCCGGCTGGGCCGGGCGATGCGCGCGACCTCGCAGGACCCGGACACCGCCCGGCTGATGGGCGTCAACCCGGACCGGGTGATCGTGCTGACGTTCGTCATCGGCGCGGTACTCGCGGGTATCGCCGGCGTCCTGTACGGGATGCACGTCCAGACGCTCGGCGTCCGCGCCGGTTTCCAGAACGGCATCTTCGCCTTCACCGCCGCCGTTCTCGGCGGCATCGGCAGCCTGCCCGGCGCCGTGGTGGGCGCGTTCATCATCGGTATGGTCAAGACGCTCGGCGGCCAGTACCTGCCCGGCGGCACCCAGTACGACTACGTGTGGATCTTCGTGGTCCTCATCCTCGTGCTGGTGTTCCGGCCACAGGGTCTGTTCGGTGAGTCGGAGAGGGTGCGCGCATGAGCAGGCTCACCGCTTTCGTCCCACGCGCGCTCGGCCGGCCGCTGTCCGCGGTCGGCGGGGTGCTGCTGCTGGTCGCGGCGATGCTCCCGTGGGCGACGTTCCTGCTCAACGAGGGTGCCTACCCGGAGAAGTCGACGCTGCAGTTCTTCGACGCGCCGCTGGAGCTCAGCGGCTTCCGGTGGCACCTACTGCTGTTCGGCCTGGCCGCGGTGATCATCACCTTCGTCCCGCTCCCCGCCAAGGGGCGCGTGCTGCGTGCGCTGGGGTGGGGTGGCCTGGCGATCTCCGTGATCAGCGCCGTCTTCATCGTCTCGGCCGGCGGCGGGCTCGGCGCGATCACGGCCGCGGACGGCGCCTACGCGTTCGGCAGCGTGGCCGGGATCCTCGGCGGGCTGGCGCTGATCTTCGCCGCCGACGCGATCGGCCTCGAGGACATCCCGCACTGGCCGGACGAGCCGTTCGGGTGGACCGGGTGGGCGCAGCGGCTGTTCGCGTACCTGGTGCTGCTGGTCGCGTTCGTCGCCATGCTGTGGCTGGTGTCGGAGACGCTGACCGCGGGCGGCTCGGCCGGCGTCTCCTCGCCGTACGCCGGCGCGATCTTCCTCGCGTTCCTCGGCATGGCCGGCGGGTTGCTCGGCGCGCTGCACGGGGTCGGGCTCACCGGCTGGATCTCGCGGCTCTCCGAGCGGCACCGGGCGTTCAGCATCGTCGTCCTGCTGGTGTGTGCGGCGGCCCTGCCGTTCACCAGCGCGGGCACCCAGTACTGGATGAACGTCGCCGGCACCATCGGCATCTACGCGGCCACCGCGATCGGCCTGAACATCGTGGTCGGCCTGGCCGGTCTGCTCGACCTCGGGTACGTGGCGTTCATGGGCATCGGCGCGTTCGTCTCGGCGAACCTGTCCGGCGCGGCGGCCGCGAAGCTCGGCATCACGCTGCCGTTCCCGCTGGCCGCGGTGATCGCCGCGGTGGTCGTCGGCATCTTCGGCGTCATCGTCGGTTCGCCGACGCTGCGGGTCCGCGGTGACTACCTGGCCATCGTGACCCTGGCGTTCGGTGAGATCTTCACCCGGTCCGCGCAGAACAACATCGGCGACCTGACCGGTGGCGCGAACGCGATCCCGAGCATCCCCGCCATCGCGATCGGCGGCCTCGAGTTCAACGAGCCGATCAGCCTGTTCGGCACCGAGCTGCCGGCTGGCGTCCTGTACTACTTCCTCATCACGCTGCTGGTGGCGCTGGTCATGGCGGTGTTCGCCAACCTGAAGAACAGCCGCATCGGCCGCGCGTGGATCGCCATCCGCGAGGACGAGGACGTCGCCCGGGCCATGGGCATCAAGACCGGGAAGATGAAGATCCTGGCCTTCCTGACCGGCGCCACGCTCGCCGGCCTCGCCGGCGCGGTGTTCGCGCACAAGCTGGGCACCTCGTCCTACGACGCGTTCACCTTCCTGCAGTCGGTGACGCTGCTCGCGGCGGTCATCCTCGGTGGCATGGGCTCCATCCCGGGTGCGGTGATGGGTGCGGCGCTGCTGTTCGTGCTGCCGGAGAAGCTGCGTGAGTTCGAGGAGTACCGGCTCCTGCTGTTCGGGTTGGCGCTGATCCTGATCATGCGGTTCCGGCCGCAGGGCCTGGTGCCGGACCGGCTGCGCAGGGCGGAGTTCGCGGGCGAGACGGCCGAGGGCAAGCCCATCGAGGTGGTCCAGGAACAGGCCGTGCTCGAGCACGAGCACGAGCTAGAGGCGTTGAAGGGAGGCAAGGCGTGAACGCGGCGGCCAGGCACAGCATGACCGAGACCGTGCTCGAGGCCAGCGGGGTCACGATGGTCTTCGGTGGTCTCACCGCGCTCAACGACGTCTCGATGACGCTCGGCGAGGGCCGGATCGTCGGCCTGATCGGGCCGAACGGCGCCGGCAAGACGACGTTCTTCAACTGCCTCACCGGCCTGTACACACCGACGCGGGGGTCGGTGCGCCTGCGTGGCCACCAGCTGCCGTCCGACCCGGCCAAGGTCACGGCGGCGGGGATCGCGCGGACGTTCCAGAACGTCCGGCTGTTCCCCAACATGTCGGTGCTGGAGAACGTGCTGGTCGGCCGGCACATCCAGATGCGGCAGGGACCGCTCGCGTCGCTGTTCCACGGGCCGGGGTTCCACCGCGTGGAGCGCGCGGCGCGGACGCGTTCCCGGGAGCTGCTGGAGTTCGTCGGCCTGACCGGCGACGAGAGCACGGCGGCTCGGAACCTGCCCTACGGCGACCAGCGGCGGCTGGAGATCGCACGCGCGCTCGCCACCGAGCCGGCGGTGCTCCTGCTCGACGAGCCGACCGCCGGCATGAACCCGCAGGAGACCGAGGCCGCCCGGCAGCTGATCTTCCGGATCAGGGACACCGGCGTCTCGGTCGTGGTGATCGAGCACGACACCAAGTTCATCTTCTCCCTGTGCGACTCGGTGTCCGTGCTCGTGCAGGGCGAGGTGCTGGTGGAGGGCCCACCGGAGACCGTGCGCGACGACCCCCGGGTGATCGAGGCCTACCTGGGCAAGCCGCGCGAGGAGGTCGAGGCCGAGGTGGCCGAGGCCACGACGTCGGTCATGCCGCGGTACGACGGCGGCCAGACCGAGGTCATCGACCGGTACAGGGAGGACCAGCCGTGACGGCGCTCTTGGAGGTCAGCGGACTCAGCGTCGCCTACGGTGCGATCGAGGCCGTGCGGAACGTGTCGTTCGTCGTCGAAGAGGGGCAGATCGTGTGCCTCATCGGGGCGAACGGCGCGGGGAAGTCGACCACGCTGCGCACCATCTCCGGGCTGCTCCGGCCACGGTCGGGTGAAATCCGGTTCGAGGGCAAGTCGATCGTCAAGGAGCCGGCGCACAGCATCCTCTCGCGCGGCATCGCGCACTCGCCGGAGGGCAGGCGGGTGTTCGCGCGGATGACCGTCGAGGAGAACCTGCTGCTCGGGGCTTACACCCGCAAGGACGAGTCCGGTGTGCAGGCGGACGTGCGGCGGGTGTACGAGCTGTTCCCCGTGCTGGGCCAGCGGCGGACGCAGAAGGCCGGGCTGTTCTCCGGTGGTGAGCAGCAGATGCTCGCGATCGGGCGGGCCATGATGTCCAAGCCGCGGCTGCTCATGCTGGACGAGCCGTCCATGGGACTCTCGCCGATCATGACGCAGCTGATCTTCGACACGATCAAGGAGCTGCAGCAGCAGGGGACGACCGTCCTGCTGGTCGAGCAGAACGCGCTCGCCGCGTTGGCGCTGTCGGACCGGGGATACGTCGTCGACCTCGGCGCGACCACCCTGGAGGGGCCTGGCCACGAACTGCTCGCCGACCAGCGGGTTCGCGAGGCCTACCTCGGTCAGTAGTTCTCCGAGACGGACGGCGTCGCCAGCCGGCGGCGCCGTCCGCACTGTCTCAGGCGCCGGGGGCCGCGTCACGCAGGACGCAGGTCAGGCGGGCCGTGCAGGTGCGTTTGCCCTCGTCGTCGGTGATGACGATCTCGAAGGTCGACGTCGAGCGACCCGTGTGGATCGGGGTGGCGACACCGGTGACCAGTCCGTTCCGCGCGGCGCGGTGGTGGGTGCAGGACAGCTCCAGCCCGAGGGCGACTCGGCCGGGTGGAGCGTTCAGCGCGGCCGCGACCGAGCCGATGGTCTCCGCGAGGGTGGCGTTCGCGCCGCCGTGGAGCAGGCCGTACGGCTGGAGGTTGCCCGCCACGGGCATCGTCGCGACCACCCGCGACGGGTCCCACTCCTTGATCTCGATGCCCATCCTCGTGGGGAGCCACTGGTCGGCGAGGTCGTGCCGGACGCCCGGCAGGCGGTCGGGGAAGTTGGCCACATGCCCTCCTAGCTGGTCATACGGGGTCTGCGCAGGATTGTCGGTGCCCCACCCTAGACTCGCCCTGTGCCTGAGACGCCCGCCACAGCTCCTGTCAAGACCGCCGACCGCCGGTTGCTGCTCATCGACGGCCACTCGATGGCCTACCGGGCGTTCTACGCGCTCAAGGAGGCCAACCTGGTCACCAAGTCCGGGCAGCACACCGAGGGCGTCTACGGCTTCACGTCGATGCTCATCAACCTGCTGCGTGACGAGAAGCCCACGCACATCGCGGTCTGCTTCGACGTCTCGCGCAAGACCTTCCGCAGCGAGCAGTACCCCGAGTACAAGGCCAACAGGTCCGCCTCGCCCGAGGAGTTCAAGGGGCAGATCAGCCTCATCCACGACGTGCTCGGCACCCTGGCCATCCCGGCGCTGTCCGTCGACGGCTTCGAGGCCGACGACCTGATCGCGACGCTCACCACGCAGGCGCTCGCGGGCGGGTACGACGTCTTCATCTGTACGGGTGACCGCGACGCGTTCCAGCTGGTCAACGACCACGTCACGGTGATCTACCCGACCCGGGGCGTGTCCGCGGTGAGCAGGATGGACCCGGAGGCGGTGCACACCAAGACCGGCGTGCGTCCCGACCAGTACGCCGACTTCGCGGCGCTGCGCGGCGACCCGTCGGACAACCTGCCGAAGATTCCGGGCGTCGGCGAGAAGACCGTGGCCAAGTGGATCAACCAGTTCGGCTCGCTGAACGAGCTGGTGGACCGCGTGGACGAGGTCAAGGGCAAGGCCGGCGACGCGCTGCGGGAGAACCTGTCGAACGTGCTGATGAACCGCCAGCTCACCGAGCTGGTGAAGGACGTGCCGCTGGACGTCCGGCCCGACGACCTGGCCGTGAAGCAGTGGGACCGCAACGCGGTGCACCAGCTGTTCGACGACCTGGAGTTCCGGGTGCTGCGGGAGCGGCTGTTCGCCGACCTGGAGGCCGCGGAGCCGGAGGCCGAGCACGGCTTCGAGGTGACCGGCGGCGCGTTCGAGCAGGGCAGGCTGGGGGCGTGGCTGTCGGAGAACACCCCGGCCGGCACACGAACGGGACTGTCGTTCCAGCTCAGCTCGACCGGTGTCGCCGGGGAGTCCGTGGAGTTGCGTTCCGTGGCGCTCACGCGGGCCGACGGCACGGGCGTGTATGTCGACGTCACCTCTCTGGATGAAACAGACGAGCAGGCGCTCGCGACGTGGCTGGCCGACGAGTCGGTGCCGAAGCTGACCTACGACGTCAAGCCGGCGCTGCACGCGCTGCGGCACCGCGGCTGGGTGCTCGACGGGCTCGTGGCGGACACGCAGCTCGCGGCGTACCTGGTGCGGCCGGGCCAGCGCTCGTTCGCCCTCGACGACCTGGTGTTGCGGTACCTGAAGCGTGAGCTGCGGGTCGAGCAGCAGCAGGAGGAGCGGCAGCTGTCCCTGCTGGACGGCGTGGACGGCGACGACGCGAAGATCGCCGAGGGCGAGATCGTGCGCGCGCGGGCCATCGCCGAGCTGGCCGACGCGCTGGCCGTGGCCCTCGACGAGACCGGGCAGACCTCCCTGCTGGGGGAGATCGAGCTGCCGCTGCTGCGGGTGCTGGCCGAGCTGGAGGCGGTCGGCATCGCGGTCGACACGGCACAGCTCGCGTCGCTGGAGGCGCACTTCGGCTCGCGCGTGAAGCACGCCGAGCAGGAGGCGTTCCGCGTCATCGGCAAGGAGATCAACCTCGGCTCGCCGAAGCAGCTGCAGGTGGTGCTGTTCGACGAGCTGCAGATGCCCAAGACCAAGCGCACGAAGACCGGCTACACGACCGACGCCGACGCGCTGACCGGCCTGTACGAGCAGACCGAGCACCCGTTCCTCGCGCACCTGCTGGAACACCGCGACGCGATGCGCCTGAAGATCACGGTCGAGGGCCTGATCAAGTCGGTGTCCGACGACGGCCGCATCCACACCTCCTACAGCCAGACGATCGCGGCGACGGGCCGCCTGTCGTCGACGGAGCCGAACCTGCAGAACGTGCCGATCCGCACGGACGAGGGCAGGACCATCCGCGACACGTTCGTCGTCGGCGACGGCTTCGACGCGCTGATGACCGCGGACTACAGCCAGATCGAGATGCGGATCATGGCGCACCTGTCCGGTGACGCCGCGCTGATCGAGGCGTTCAACTCGGGCTTCGACTTCCACGCGGCCACGGCCGCGCGGGTGTTCGGCGTGGAGCCGACCGAGGTCACCGGCGGCCAGCGAGCCAAGATCAAGGCGATGAACTACGGCCTGGCCTACGGTCTGTCGGCCTACGGCCTGTCCCAACAGCTGCGGATCTCGACGGAGGAGGCCCGCGGCCTGATGGAGGAGTACTTCGCGCGGTTCGGCGGCGTGCGCGACTACCTGAACGAGATCGTGGCGCAGGCCCGCAAGGACGGCTACACGTCGACCATCTTCGGCCGGCGCCGGTACCTGCCGGACCTGACGTCCGACAACCGTCAGCGTCGGGAGATGGCGGAGCGGATGGCCCTGAACGCCCCGATCCAGGGCAGCGCGGCCGACATCATCAAGGTGGCCATGCTCAACGTCGACCGGGAGTTGCGGTCGGCCGGGTTGCGGTCGCGGATGTTGCTGCAGGTGCACGACGAGCTGGTGCTCGAGGTTCGCGACGATGAGCGGGTCGAGGCGGAGGGGTTGGTGCGTAAGGGGATGGGGTCGGCTTACAAGTTGGACGTGCCGTTGGATGTGTCTGTTGGGTTTGGACGCTCCTGGAACGACGCTGCTCACTGAGGTCTGGGTCTGGGTCTGGGTCGGGGTCTCGGCCGGGCGGGTGGGGCCGGGGTTCGGGGTTCGGGGGGCCGGGGGGGTGTGGCGCGGGACTTGGGTGTTGGGCTGGGTTGGCTGTGGCGGCTTGTGGCTTCTTTTGGGTCTTTGGGTGGTTCTTGGAGGTCTTGTGGTGCGGGGTTTGAGTGTTGGGCTGGGTTGGCTGTGGCGGCTTGTGGCTTCTTTTGGGTCTTTGGGTGGTTCTTGGAGGTCTTGTGGTGCGGGGCTTGGGTGTTGGGCTGGGTTGGCTGTCGCGGCTTCGAGCTTCTCTTGGGTCTTTCGGTCCCTTTCTCGAGGGTTCTGCGCCGGTGTCGCTTCGGGCATTCCTCGCTTTGTGGGGAAGCTCACCTCACTGTTCTTGGGGTGAAGGGGTTGGCTCTCGTGCCTGCCGTGCCTGCCGTGCCTGCCGTGCCTGCCGTGCCTGCCGTGCCTGCCGTGCCTGCCGTGCCTGCGTGCCTGCCGTGCCTGCCGTGCTGGTTCGCGTCTCGCCTTGTGCGCCTCGTCGGTGGCAGTCCCGTCGCTCGCTATCTCCATCTCCGTCTCGCGCCATGGCTCCGCCTTCGGCATCCATCACCGGTGTCGCTCTCCGGCTTCTTTCCCTTTCCCGAACCCCGTCCATCTCTCCCGTTCCTTTCCCGCGGAGCCCATCCCTGCCCACCTGCCCATCTCCTCTGCCCCGTGGCGTTAGGGTTCGGGGGTGGGGCTTGAGCAGGTGGTGCACCTCCGGCGGGCGCGGGATCACATGGACGCCCACTACGCGGATCCCCTCAAGGTGGGGGATCTCGCTGCCGTTGCCGGGTTCTCTCGGTACCACTTCGTGCGGGAGTTTCGGGTTGCGTTCGGGGAGACGCCGGCCGCCTACCTGAGTCGGCGGCGGGTGGAGCGGGCCATGGATCTTCTGGCCCACGCCAACCTCACCGTCACTGAGGTGTGCATGGTTGTCGGGTTCTCCAGTCTCGGGTCCTTCTCCCGGCGGTTTCGGGAGTTGGTCGGGTGTTCGCCCAGTGAGTACCGGAGCCGGACGTCGCCGCCCGTCATACCTGGGTGCATCGTGTGGGCCTGGGCACGGCCCAGGGGCGCAACTTTGGACAAGCAGGTACCCGGCGACGGCGCCTAGCGTGGACCGCATGATCCAGAAGATGTCGCACGTCACCGTCTACGTGCTCGACCAGGATGCCGCCAAGGAGTTCTACACCGACAAGCTCGGGTTCCAGGTCGGCGAGGACCTCGTCATGGGGGACGGGTTCGAAGGGGCCGGCGCGGGGTTCCGGTGGCTCACCGTCAGTCCGCCCGGACAGCCCGACCTGCGGTTCGTCCTCGCCGATCCGCGGATGGGGCACGCGCCGGAACACGCCGACGTGCTGCGTGAGCTGCTTGCCAAGGGCGCGTTCGGGCACGGGGTCCTCGCGACGGACGACTGCCGCAAGACCTACCGGGAACTGTCCGAGCGGGGCGTCGTCTTCCTGCAGGAGCCGGCCGAACGTCCGTACGGGGTCGAGGCTACCTTCCGTGACGACTCCGGCAACGTGTACAGCCTGACCGAGGCGCACGCTGACAAGTGAAAACCGCTCACCCCCGCTAGTCTTGAGGACATAGTGGAGCGGAGGGGTGTGCATGGTCGCGCGTCGAGCTCTCGTACTTGGTGGTACCGGCATGCTGGCCGGCGTCGCGGCTGCCCTGCTCGATGACGGGTGGCACGTGGTGCTGCCCAGTCGGCGGCGGCCCGGCTCGCCGGCCACCAACGGCAACGGGCGTGGTGCGCGGTGGGTGAAGGCCGACTGGACCGTCCCCACCGCGCTTGCCGACGTCGCCAGGGAGGCGCTCGGCGGCCCCGCGGACCTGCTCGTCGCCTGGGTGCACCGGGAGGTCCGGGCCAGCGTCCTGCGTGCGGTCAGGCCGCTGCTGGCGCCCGACGCCCCCGTCGTCGAGGTGCACGGCAGCGCCTCGGCCAACCCCGTCGGCGGGTGTCCCGACCCGATTCTCGACGGGCACCCGACCCAGCAGGTCGTGCTCGGCTACCTCCGGCACGCCGGGCGCACGCGCTGGCTCACGCACGAGGAGATCTCCTCCGGCGTGCTCGAGGCGGTCCACCGGGCGCTCGCCGGCAAACCGTCGCACGTGCACCAGGTCGGCGAGTTCCGGCCGTCGCTGGCAGGTGGCCGGTAGCGCCTCCCCCCAGGTCAGGCGCTACCGGCCGGTCAGGGAAGCCTGAGCACCAGCCAGGTGCGGCCACCGTTGGAGGACAGGTCGTACTCGTTGTCCTTGACCTTCGCCAGGTAACCGGCCCTGGTCCAGGCAACCGGGCCGGGCAGTGCGTCAGCGGCGCGGGAGAACCGCCGGCCGTCCGTGCTCTCGAACGTGCCCTCGGTGGCGGAGTACACCAGCAGCCGCCCGTCCAGGGTCGCGACCGCGCTGCCGGTCACCGTCTTGAGCACGGTATCCGGGGTGGCCCGCCAGGTCTGGGTCCACGACAGGCCGCCGTCCGTGCTGCGGAACACGGCCAGCAGGCCGAACGGACCGCTGCCGATCATGCCGACCGCCGTCGCGTACAGGACACCGTTGCCTTCCACCACCGACCACGGCGCGTCCTCCGGCCAGGGCACGCCGGGCAGGTCCACGGGTGTGGTGTGCCAGGTCCTGCCCGCGTCCGAGGTCACCGAGATGGTCCAGCCCTTGGTCGTCGGGTCCTGGCTGACCGCCCAGTACCGGCCGCTCGTGGTTGGCGCCGCGCCCAGCACCCGCACCTCCGCCGGCGGCTGGGTGGGGGTGGGGGAGAGGGAACCGCCGAGGGTGACCGCTCCGACCCCGGCCGCGCACTCGCTGCTTCCGTTGCCGTGACAGAGTTTCTGGAGGTTCATCCCGCTGGGGACCGAGTTCGGCGCCGCGGCCACCTCGGCCGCTGCGGCAGGTGTGTGCCAGCTGCGGCCGCCGTCGTCGCTGGCCAGGATGTGGACGGTCCTGCTCGTCCCCGACATCCGGTAGAGCCTCAGCCGGTTCTGGTCGACCACGAACAGATCGCCGTCGGCGTACAGCTTGTCGTCTCCCGGGAGTTCCCGCTGGCGCCAGGACCTGCCCCGGTCCGCGGTGGCCAGCAGGGTGATCGTGCAGGAGCTGTCCGAGTCGCCGCACGCACTGCCCAGGGCGTAGCCGTGCAGGGCGTCGGCGAAGTCCACCTGGTAGGTCACCGGGATCCGGACCGGATCCGTCGCGTCCTGCTCGCCCGGCACGGAACGCAGGAGCGGCACCGTGAGGCTCACCGCCACCACGGCCGTGATCGCACCACCCTGCATGCGCCGGCGCACGGCCCGCTGACGCGCCCGGACGGCGACCAGGTCGAGATCCGGATGGCCGATCGACGAGCGCAGGCCGTCGCGCAGTTTCTTCAGTGAGTTCTCCAGCTCAGACATGGTCCACCTCTGTCCGCAACCGATCCGCCAGCGCGGCCCGCGCGCGGGCCAACCGCGACTTCACCGTCCCCACCGGGACGCCGAGGATGGCCGCGACCTCCTCCACCGGCAGGTCCGCCAGGTAGTGCAGCACCACGACCGCCCGGTGCTCCTGGCCGAGCCCGCGGATCGCCTCGTGCAGGTCGAGGTGCTCGCCCGGTGGTGCGGCCGGAGGTGGTGGCTCGGCCTGCTGCCGACGCAGGATCCGGTCCAGGGTCGCCCGCCGCCGGAACCGCCTGCGGGCGAGGTTCAACACGACCGTGCGCAACCACGCCTCCGGGCTGTCCGTGCGGAACACCCGTCCCTGACGGCCGTACGCGACGGCGAACGCCTCCTGGGTGATCTCCTCCGCGACCCCGAGGTCGTTCGTCATCGCGTAGGCCGTCAGGACCAGACTCTTGTAGCACCGGTCGTACAGCTCCGCGAACCACGTCTGCTCAGCCACCGTGCCCCCATAGCTCTCTGACCAGAAAGAGGCACGACTACGGTGGCAGGTTCCACGCCCGTCCGAGCAAGGGTCAACGCAGAGCGGTTGCCGGCCGCAGTTCCCAGCTCGTCCAGAGCGGCCGGTAGCCCTGCCGCGGCCAGAAGACGGAGGCGAGGGGGTTCGGCGGGTTGTAGTAGAGGAACGTGCCGGTCGCGCCGCGGCGGTGCAGCTCGTGGTGGGCGACGGCCATCAGCTCGCGGCCGACCCCGGACCCGCGGAACTCCTCCGCCACCGCGACGCAGTTGACGTAGCCCCAGCGGCCCGGGCGCAGCCGGGTGCCGGTCAGCCCGGTCTCCGTGACGTCCAGCAACCGGCAGTGCGCCACCCCGGCCACGACGCCGTCCCGCTCCGCGAGCCAGATCGGGTCGCCCTGGTCGACGTGCCTGGCGAGTGCCGCCCGCTTGACCTGTTCGGCGTCGGGCCGCACGTTCGCGGCGCCCACCAGCGCGGAGTACGCCAGCTCGGCCATCTCCAGCTCGAGCACCGCCTCGTGGTCGTTGGCGCCGGCCGGCCGGACCGTCACGCCGCCGGGTGCCGGGCGGCGGGTCGGCGCGCCGACCCGCACGGCCAGGCTCGTCAGCGGTGTGAGACCGTGCGCGAGCAGGGGTTTCGCGGCCTCGGCGTCGCGGCTCGGCCAGGTGAGCAGGCACGCGGAGTCCATGCCGGCGGCGCGGCGGTCGAGTATGTGCCGCCACTCGCGCAGCAGCACGTCCATGCCGGCGCCGCCCGCGGCGCCGAGCAGCGGGTGCAGCTCGAACAGCTCCAGCGCGGACCACAGCGTGTTCGCCGTGCCGGGCTCGAAGCTCGAGTACGTGAGCACCCCGGCGACCCGGTCGCCGCTGGCCATGGCGGCCGTGAGCACCTGGCCCTCCGGGGGCGGGGCGGCCGGGGGCAGCAGTGGGTCGACCCGCTCGAACCGTGTGGTCTGGGCATCGAGGAGTCCGCGAGCGGTCATCACGCCGTTCGCCGGGTCACGAAGATCGCCGTGCCGGGGAACAGCTCGCCGCGTAACGGGCTCCACTGCCCCCACACCTCGGTGAGCCCGTCCGGCCACTCCGGCTCGACCAGGTCCACGATGGTCAGACCGGCGGCGGTGAGCGCGCGGACGAAGTCGCCGAGCGTGCGGTGGTGCTCGACGTAGGTGGCGCGGCCGTCCGCGTCGACCTCGACGTACGGGGTGCGGTCGAAGTACGAGCCGGTCACACGCAGCCCGTTCTCGCTCGGGTCGTCCGGGAAGATCCACCGCATCGGGTGAGTCACGGCGAACACCCAGGAGCCGCCGGGGCGCAGCACGCGGGCGATCTCACGGAACGTGCCGGGCAGGTCGGCCACGAACGGGACCGCGCCGAACGCCGAGCACGCGATGTCGAACGTCGCCGCGGCGAACGGCAACCGCTCGGCGTTCGCGCGGACCAGCGGCACGTCGATGTCGGTCACCTCGTTGGCGGCGGCCGCGTACCGGAGCATGCCGGCGGACAGGTCGAACGCGGTGACGCGTGCCCCTTGCGCGGCCAGCCAGCGGGCGCACGGGGCCGAGCCGCAGCCGACCTCCAGCACGTCCCGGCCGGTCACGTCGCCGAGCAGGCGGGCGTCCTCCTCGCGCACGGCCTCCGGGCACCACACGAAGTCGCTGACGCCGAGGAACTCGCCGTGCTCGACGTGGTAGTCGTCGGCGTCGGCGTCCCACCAGGCGCTGTTCGCGGCGACCGACTCGGCGGAGCCGGCCCAGCGTCGCTCGCTGCCGACCGTGCCCAGCAGCCGCTCAGCGGCCCGCTGGGGCGGCGGACCCTCGCCCGCGCCCGCCTCGACCGTCGACATCTACCCCCCTTGGTGCGAAAACCCCCACGACCAGGTTTGCCCGGTCCACGCACGGCCGCGTAGGATACCTCCGCGCAGTGGTTTCGTGCTGCGGTCTGTTCATGATCTCGGGAATCAGATCCGGTCGCGCGGCGTTGGGCACAGGTGGACTTCGTTCGTACGGGGTCCCCTCGCCCGCCGAACCATGCCACTGACGCAACACAACTGCAAATCCGACAACCGCCAACTCTCAACCAAGCCGTACCGGAGCCTCCTAGCTAATGTCCACCGACACCACCATCGTCCCGGCCGACAACGCCACCGCGCCAAGGCAGCAGGTCGCGATCAACGACGTCGGGACGGGTGAGGACTTCCTCGCCGCCATCGACAAGACCATCAAGTACTTCAACGATGGTGACATCGTCGAGGGCACCATCGTTAAGGTCGATCGGGACGAGGTCCTGCTCGACATCGGCTACAAGACCGAGGGGGTCATCCCCTCTCGTGAGTTGTCGATCAAGCATGACGTCGATCCCAACGAGGTCGTCAAGGTCGGTGACGAGGTCGAGGCCCTGGTCCTCCAGAAGGAGGACAAGGAGGGCCGGCTGATCCTGTCCAAGAAGCGCGCGCAGTACGAGCGCGCCTGGGGCACGATCGAGGCGCTCAAGGAGAGCGACGAGCCGGTCAAGGGCACGGTCATCGAGGTGGTCAAGGGTGGCCTGATCCTGGACATCGGCCTCCGCGGCTTCCTGCCGGCGTCCCTCGTCGAGATGCGGCGTGTCCGCGACCTCCAGCCGTACGTCGGCCGTGAGCTCGAGGCCAAGATCATCGAGCTGGACAAGAACCGCAACAACGTGGTCCTGTCCCGCCGTGCCTGGCTCGAGCAGACACAGTCCGAGGTGCGCAGCGAGTTCCTCAACCAGCTGCAGCGCGGCCAGGTCCGCAAGGGCGTCGTCTCCTCGATCGTCAACTTCGGTGCGTTCGTGGACCTCGGCGGCGTCGACGGCCTGGTGCACGTCTCCGAGCTGTCCTGGAAGCACATCGACCACCCGTCCGAGGTCGTCGAGGTCGGCCAGGAGGTCACCGTCGAGGTCCTCGACGTCGACCTGGA
>NZ_JBJMIE010000420.1:0-14035 GCF_045807065.1 Actinophytocola sp.
AAGCTCAAGGTCGGCGACCGGGTCGTCGTCCCGTTCCCGATCGCGTGCGGCGCCTGTGCCGCGTGCGCCGCCGAGCTGTACTCGTGCTGCGAGAACACGAACCCGAACGCGGGCATCGCCGAGAAGCTGTTCGGTCACCCGGTCGCGGGCATCTTCGGCTACTCCCACCTGACCGGCGGGTTCGCCGGCGGCCAGGCGGAGTACGCGCGGGTGCCGTTCGCGGACGTCGGCCCGCTGCGCGTGGAGTCCGACCTGACCGACGAGCAGGTGCTGTTCCTGTCGGACGTTCTGCCGACCGCGTACATGGGTGCCGAGATGTGCGACATCCAGCCGAGCGACGTCGTCGCGGTCTGGGGTGCGGGGCCGGTCGGGCAGCTCGCCCTGGACAGCGCGCGGGTGCTGGGCGCGGCGTCGGTCATCGCGATCGACAAGGAGCCGTACCGGCTCGAGATGGCCGAGCGCGCCGGCTACACCACCATCAACTTCGACGAGGTCGACGTCCGGTCCCGGCTGCTGGAGCTGACCGGCGGGCGCGGTCCCGACAAGTGCATCGACGCCGTCGGCCTGGAGGCCACGCACGGCGCCGGGCACGTCAACCTGTACGACCGGGCCAAGCAGGCGGTGCGGTCGGAGACCGAGCGGCCGCACGCGCTGCGGCAGGCCATCCTGTCCTGCCGCAGCGGCGGGATCGTGTCGGTGGTCGGCGTCTACGGCGGGCTCATGGACAAGTTCCCCGCCGGCGCCTGGATGAACCGGTCGCTGACGCTGCGCACCGGCCAGTGCCACGTGCAGCGCTACCTGAAGCCGCTGCTGGCACTCATCGAACGCGGCGAGATCGACCCGACGCGGATCATCACCCACCGGCTGCGGCTCGACGAGGCACCGCACGGCTTCGACATCTTCAAGCACAAGCAGGACAACTGCGAGAAGGTGGTCATGCGCCCCGGGACCTGAGCCGGGGACGCCTTCGCGGGCGCAGCTGTTCGGCGACGTGCCGGACAGGTGCGCCCGCGCGATGCCGGGGAGGTCGGACCGAGCTAACCCCTGCGCGTGTCCAGGGTCGACTCGATGAGGTCCTCGACGTCGGCCGCGCCGTTGGCCGCCAGCTCGACCATCGGGCCGTGGGAGTCGCGGACCTCGATGGTCACGCCGGCGTGGTGGCGCAACCAGACCGCGACGGACCTGGCCAACGCCGTCACCGCGCCGCCGGCACCCAGGGCGATCACGAGGACGTCGGTGATCGTGCCGGTCTGGTGGTCGCGCGGCCGGGCCCGCTCCACGAGCACACTGCCGCGCAGCGCGTCCTCGGCCGTGAGCCACGCGTGCAGGGACAGCAGGTCGTCGTGGTCGCCGGTGAGCAGCCGGAGACGGGCGACGGTCGGGGTCACGACACGTCCTTTCTGGGATGGCAGGGCAGCGGGTCATCCAGCGGCACGTCCTCCCACGCGGTGGCCACGGCGGGACGGGCGGCCGAGCCGGTGCGGACGGCCAGCGGACCGCCCGTGCCGGCCATCGGGGCGGCGGCACGACGACCGACCTTGCGCACTCCTCGCCCCGCCAACAGTTCCCGGGGGATGGTGCGGTGCTCGCGGGGGCCGGCCGGATCGATGCCCGCCAGCCACGCCCGCACCCGCCGCGCAGTCGGCCGGAAGCCGGGGTCGGCGCAGGTCGTCGCACGCAGCAGGTCGAGCAACTGCCCGCGCACCGTCGGGGTCGCCGCCAGCGGCGCGCCGCGGGCGGCGGGGTCGAGCGGCACGTCCTGCCACGGCAGCGTGCCGCCCAGTGCCACGTGGAGCGTGACGCCGAGCGCGTAGACGTCCCCGGCCGCGGTCGCCACCGCCTGCCCGACGGACGCGGCCGGGAGCAGCTCCGGCGGCGTGTACGCGTCGGCGGCGGTGGCGACGGCCAGGCCCGGTGCCACGCCACCGAATCCGGCCAGCCGGGCCCCGTCTCCCGTGACCAGGACCGTCACCGGTCGCACGGCCCCGTGCGGGATACCGGCCGCATGGGCCCGCGACAGGGCGTCGGCCAGCGCGTGGCCGTACGCCACCCCGGCTGCCACCGGGAGCGGGCCGTCCTCGCCGAGCCGGTCGGCGAGCACCGCGCCGGTCTCGGTCACCAGGAACGGCCTGCCGTCCGAGGTGACGTCCGCGGCGAGGACACGGGCGACGGTCACGTCCTCGGCGACGGCGAGCAGCGCGCCCGCCCACCGCTGGTACGCCGTTCGGTCGTCCTCGGACACCGGCCCCTTGGCGACGGTCAGCACCGCCTCGCCGCCGGCCACGTCCCCGATCAGGTACACCGCGGCGACGCGATCCTCGTCGAGGCGCCCGAGGACCGCGAACCCGGCGGGCAGCGGGAGAACGGGACTGGCCAACGAAAACCTCCAAGCGGGCGCCAGTCACCAACAGTGGTCGCACTCCTCACCAGGCGCCTCCTGGGAAACCACGAGATTCGGGCCGCAAAGATCCGTACGGGGCGGCCGAGCCGCACCATGGGGCCGTGCATGCGGGCATCCTCCTCGTCGACGACCACGCCGGGTTCCGGCGCGTCGCGCGCCGGTTGCTGGAGGTGGGCGGGCTCAACGTCGTCGGCGAAGCGGCAAACGGCGAGGAAGCCCTTGCCATGGCTGAGAAACTGCTCCCGGACGTGGTAGTACTCGATGTGCTGCTGCCTGACATGGATGGTTTCGTGGTCGCCACACAGCTCGCCGCACTCCCCGCGCCGCCGAGGGTCGTGCTGATCTCCAGCCTCACCCGCGCCGAACTGGGCACGCGGATCGACGCGGCGCCGGTGGCGGGGTTCCTCGCCAAGGACGACCTCGACGGCGCGCGCCTCGCCGAGGTCGCGGGCCTGACCTCGTGACACGGGCGGTGCCGATGCGCACGGACCTGACGCAGACGGTTCTGACGCCCACGGTCGTGCGGCGCGTGACCGCGGCGGCCGGGCTGGCGCTGACGGGGTTCGACGCCTGGCTCGCCGCCCGCTACGGCACCTACGGTTTCCTCTTCGACCTCAAGGAGATCTGCCAGATCCTGGCCTGGCTGGCCGCCGGCTACCTGGCCACCCGGTTCGTCCCGCCGATGGGCGAGCTGATGACGAGGCTCGGGCTGCTGCTGGCGTGCACCGCCCCCGCCGCGTTCGCCCTGGTCACCGACGCGTGGCCGGTGCGGGTGCTGGTGGCCGTCGCGTTCACGCTGACCGCGTTGCAGCTCCCCGTCGGCGCGCACGTGTTCCTCGCCTACCCGTCTGGCGAGGTCCGGGACCGGCCGGGCCGCGTGATGATCGTCGGCTGTTACGTGTTCGGCGCGGTGCTGGTCGTGCTGCTGGCGGCCTTCGGCCCGGAGCGGCCGGCGGGACGCTGCCGCGACGTGTGCGCGCCGCTGCCGCTGTTGCCGCACCCGGACCTCGCCATGGCGACCGCGCGGCTGTCCGGGATCGGGTCGGCCGTGCTGACGGTGGTGGGCATCGCGGTGGTCGGGCGCAGGATGGTCCTGGCGACCAGGCGGCAGCGGCGCGTGCTGGCGTTCCCCGTGGTCGCGATGGTCGCGACCGCCCTGCTGCTGGGCGCGGTCGGCATCCTGTCGGTCACCGTGCCCGAGGACGTCAACCGCACCCTCGTGCTGGCGCAGTTCGCCGCGCTGGTCGCGGTGCCAATGGCGTTCTTCGTCGGGCTGGTGCGCGTCCGCCTCGACGAGGCGCGGGTGTCCGACCTGGTCCGGCAGACCCAGTACACCCCGGCCGACCGATTACGCGACGCGGTCGCCACCGCACTGGACGATCCCGACCTGCGCATCGTCTTCCCGCCGTTCGAGGAACTGCTCTTCGAGCCCGCCCGCCGCACGGTCGTCGGCGATCCCGAGGAGCCCCTCGCCGTGATCGTGCACGACCCCGCACTGCGCGCCGAGCCGGGTCTGCTGGCGGCGGTGAGCGCCGCGGTCGGGTTGGCGCTGGAGAACACGCGGCTGCACGAGGCCGTGCGCCAGCAGCTGGCACAGGTCCGCGCGTCCCGGGCCCGGCTCGTCACCGCTGGCGACGACGCACGCCGGCGACTGGAACGCGACCTGCACGACGGCGCGCAGCAACGGCTGCTGTCCGTCGGCCTGATGCTGAACCTGCTGCGGCAGTCCCTGAACGGCCAGGCCAACCAGGACACGATGGCGCTGCTCGACGAGGTGGAGATCGAGCTGCGCGGCGCGACGCAGGAACTGCGTGAGCTGGCGCGCGGCATCCACCCGGCCGTGCTCACGATGCAGGGCCTGCGCGCCGCCGTCGAGCAGCTGCTCGTCCGCGTGCCGCTGCGGGTCCACCTCCACATCGGCGAGCTGCCGAAACTCTCCCAGGCCGTCGAGTCCACCGCCTACTTCGTGGTGAGCGAGGCCGTCACCAACACCATGCGGCATGCCGAGGCCAGGTCGCTGCGGATCCGGATCGAGGTCGCCTCGGCATGCCGCCTCGTCGTCCGCGTCACCGACGACGGGATCGGCGGCGCCGTGCCGGGTTCCGGCCTGTCCGGCCTCACCGACCGCGTCGCGGCGGTCTACGGACACCTCACGCTCGACAGCCCGCCCGGCAGGGGCACGACACTCATCGCGGAGCTGCCATGCGCGTGATCATCGCCGAGGACTCGCTGCTGGCCCGCGAAGGCCTGATCAGCCTGCTGACCAGGCTGGGGCACGAGGTGCTCGCCGCCGCCGTACGTGCCGAGCAGGTGCTCGCGCTGGTCGCCAGGCACATGCCCGACGTGGCCATCCTCGACATCCGCCTCCCCCCGACCTTCAGCGACGAGGGGCTGCGCCTCGGCACCGCGATCCGGTCCAGGTACCCGCGCGTGGCGGTGCTCGTGCTGTCCCACTACATCGAGCACACCTACGCCACCGCACTGCTCGACACGACCGCGACCGGCGTCGGCTACCTGCTCAAGGACAACCTGGCCAACGCCCGCATGCTGAACGACGTGCTGCACCGCATCGCCGGCGGCGGCTCCGCGGTCGATCCGGATGTCGTGTCCGCGCTGCTGCCCGCCGGGGTGCACGAGCCGTTCGCGCACCTCACCCAGCGGGAACGGGACGTGCTGACCCTCATGGCGGAGGGCCTGTCCGACCAGGGCATCGCGGACCGGCTCATGATCGCCCTCACCACGGTCGGCACCCACACGGGCAACGTCTTCCGCAAGCTGGGCATCGCCGAGAAGGCGTCGAGCAACCGCCGGGTGAACGTGGTCCTCAGCTACCTGGCGAACCGCAACCGAGCCGTGCCCCTTCAGGACTCCTGAGCCAGCCGGTCGTACCCGACGAAGGTGAACATCCGCGCCTTCCCGAGTGGCCGCGGCCGCCCGGTGAAGCGGTGCACGCCCACACCGAAGTCCGCGTCGGCCGGCGAGACCCACTCGCGGGCGAACCCGACCTCCTCGAACCACGCGCAGACCGACGGCACGAGGTCGGGCGGCTCGCGGTGGCGGGTCCAGATGACAGTGCCGCCGGTCCGGGTCAACCGCGTGCAGAAGCCGACGGTCCGCCGGACGTCCTCGTCGGTGATGTTGCCGAAGACGCCGCACACCAGCACGAGGTCCGCCGGCACCATGCCCTCGTAGTGCTCGGTGAGCGAGGCGTCGGCGGTCCGCACCTCCACCCCCGGCACACCGGCCTCCTCGGCGACGGCCGTGTTCCGCGGGTCCAGCTCGACCAGCCGGGCCCGGACGTCGCCCCGCCGGGGATGGTCGGCGAGCACCTCCAGCAGGTCGCGCCCCTGGCCCGCGCAGAGGCTGACCACCCGCAGCGGACCGGGCGGGCTGCTGTCCAGGACGGCCCTGATCCAGTGCTGGACCACCTCCAGGCGGCGGGCCATCCACGAGCCGGGCTGGTCGTACTCGTCGTGCCAGGTTCGCCAGTCCACAGGCGAACCCTAGTGCGGTGAGGCGGCGGTCGCGGGTGCCTCGACAGGGTGTCCGACCAAAGATCGACGACGAAACGGTGTAGCTCGCGGCGGGTTGGGGTACCTCGAACGGGCGTTCGAGGAGAGAGGAGCAAGTCGTGGTTACTCCGGTGCCGGACAAGGATCCCGAGGACTGGGTGACTGGGGACGAGCCGATGACCGGGCCCCAGGAGTCCTACCTGCACACGCTGGCGCACGAGGCCGGCGTCGAGGTGCCGGACGGGCTCACCAAGGCCCAGGCGTCCGAGCTGATCGACGAGCTGCAGGAACAGACCGGCCGCGGTTAGCACCCGCCCCGTTCGGTGCTCGTTCAGCGGGTCCGGGCGAGATGTAGTGACATGTACGTGTGCACACATATCGCTCGCTGCTGGACAAGGTGGACGAACGAGTCGGCGACCGCATCGAGCACGTGCTCCGCGGGCACCACCAGCGCCGATTACGTCGGCTGGGGTGGGGCGACGTCCTGGCGCCGAGCGGGAACGGCGACCGGTTCGGGACGCGGTCCCCCCTTCGGTCGGGGAACCGGCTGGAGGTCCTGATCGACGGTGAGGAGGCCCTGCCCGCGATCCAGGACGCGATCAGGAACGCGCGGTCGCGTGTGCACATCGCGAACTGGCATGCGAGCCCGGACTTCCGGCTGACCCGTGAGCCCGACGCGCCGACCCTGCGTGACCTGCTGGCGGTGACCGCGCAGCGCGGGGTCGACGTGCGCCTGCTGCTGTGGGCCGGGCCGCCGATGCCCGCGTTCCAGCCGACCCGCGGGCTGGTGAAGGCCCAGCAGCGGCAGTTCACCGAGCACACGGGGGTGCGGTGCGTGCTGGACGCGCGGGAGCGCACCCTGCACTGCCACCACGAGAAGCTGGTGATCGTCGACGACACGCTCGCGTTCGTCGGCGGTATCGACTTCACCGCGCTGGAGGGCGACCGGCACGACACGAACGAGCACCCGCCGCACCGGCCCATCTGCTGGCACGACCTGATGACCCGGCTGGAGGGGCCCATCGTGGCGGACGTGGCCAACCACTTCCGGCACCGCTGGACCGAGGTCGCCGGTGAGGACCTGCCCGAGCCGAAGCCGCGGGAGCCGGCCGGCGCGACCAACGTGCAGCTGCTGCGCACAGTGCCGGACGGGACCTACGCGTTCGCCGAGCGGGGCGAGTTCACGATCCTCGACGCCTACCTACGTGCGCTGCGGTCCGCCAGGCGGCTGGTGTACCTGGAGAACCAGTTCCTGTGGTCGCCGGAGATCGCCGACGTGCTGATCGACAAGCTGCGCAACCCGCCCGACGACCGCTTCCGCGTGGTCCTGCTCCTGCCGCGCAAACCCAGCAACGGCGCCGACACCACCCGCGGCCAGCTCGGCCGCCTGGTCGACGCCGACGACGGCAACCACCGCCTGCTCGCGACCACCATCAGCACGCACGACGGCCACGAGTCCGCCCCGGTCTACGTGCACGCCAAACTCGGCATCGTGGACGACGAGTGGATGACCATCGGCTCGGCGAACCTCAACGAGCACTCGCTGTTCAACGACACCGAGGTCAACGTGGCCACCGACGACCGGGAGCTGATCCACGCCACCCGGCTGCGGTTGTGGTCCGAGCACCTGCGCCGCCCGTCCGGCGAGCTGGACATCGACCCGGCCGACGTCGTGGACAACCTGTGGCGCCCCATCGCCCGGGAACAGGCCGACCGCGAGCGCGCCGGCCTGCCCCGCACCCACCGGCTGACGCTGCTCCCCCAGGTCTCCCGCCGCGCCGGCCGCCTCCAGGGCCCGCTGCGCGGCCTTCTGGTGGACGGCTGAGCGACCGGTGGCGCGGGAGGTCACGTTCACCAACGACGACGTCACGTTGGCCGGCTCGCTGGCCGTGCCCGATCGCGGCGCGACCGCCGGCGTGGTCATGGTCGGCGGGTCCGGGCCGTCGGACCGGGACAACGACACCTACTTCCCGCCGCTGCGCCGGCACCTCGTGGCGGCCGGGATCGCCGTGCTGTCCTACGACAAACGCGGGGTCGGCGCGTCGTCCGGCGACTGGCGGGCCGCGACGATGGCCGACCTGGCCGCCGACGCGGCCGCCGCGCTGGACTTCCTGCGCACGCGGCCCGAAGTGCGGCCCGACACGGTGGGACTGTTCGGGCACAGCGAGGGCGGATGGGTCGTCCTGCGTGCCGCGGCCGGCCGGGACGACGTGCCCTGGGTAATCACCAACAGCTGCCCCGCGACGACCCCGGCGGTGCAGGAACGACACGCGCTGGCCAACGCCCTGGGGCGCGGCGGCGCGACCGCGCGGGACCTCGCCGCCGCGCTGACCGCGTACGACACCCTGGTCGAGGCGGGCAGGCGCGACAGCGACTTCGCCCACGCGAGGCGGCTCGTCGACGCCGTCGGGAACGCGCCGTTCGCCGACCACTACTGGTCCCAGGTGGACGAGGCGCTCTGGGAGTTCCTCAAACGCAAGCAGGACCACGATCCCCTCCCGGACGTGCTGCGCCTGCGCTGCCCGCACCTGGCGATCTTCGGCGGCGCGGACGCACTGGTCCCCGTCGCCGACAGCGTCCACCTGTTCGGTGCCGCGGCCTGCCACCCCGACCGCCACCCGAGCGCGACGACGTCCGTTGAGCTTTTCCCGGGTGCCGACCACCGGCTCCATACCGAGGCGGGGACCCGCCTGGCCACCGGCTACCTCGAGACTCTGACGCGGTGGATCGAGCGGTTTTCGGGAGTGCGTGCAACCTCCTCGCGGTGAGCGGCGTTCATAGCCCGTCCACAACCGCGGGAGGGTGCCTGGTGACCCGGTTCGACGGCGAGTTCGCCGAGTTCTACTCGGCCCGGTTCGAGGCGGTGCGGCGCACCGCGTTCGCGCTGTGCGGGGACTGGGTGGAGGCCGAGGAGATCGCGCAGGCCGGGTTCGTCCGGCTGTACGCCAAGTGGCCGCGGGTGGCCGGCGGCAACGCGGATGCCTACCTGCGCACGGTTGTCACGCGGCTGTTCCTCGACGCCAGACGGCGCGGACGGGCCAGGGAACGCCTGGTCGCCGAGCCGCCGGAACGGTCGGGGCCCGAGGACACGGCACAGGTCGACGACCGGCAGTCGCTGCTGGCCGCGCTGGTGCGGGTCTCTCCGCGGCAGCGGGCCACGCTGGTGCTGCGGATCGTGCACGACCTGTCCGTCGAGGAGGTCGCCAGAACGCTGGGCTGCTCGACGGGGACGGTCAAGAGCCAGCTGGCACGGGGCATGAACGCGTTGCGCGAGGCCTACCGCGGTGCCGAGCTATCCGAACGGAGCGTGCGAGATGTTGGATGAGGACCAGGGCCTCCGGGACGCACTGCGCACCGAGCTGGCCGGGCGGACACCGCCGCCGGCGCGCGGCGGGTTGGCCGAGGTGGTCGGGCGCGGTCGGCGCCGGCGCAGGACACAGCAGCTCGGCGCGATGGTCGCCGCGGTGGTCGCGATCGCGGGCACGGCCGTCGCCGTGAACGCGGTGGTCGCCGTGCCGCACGCGCCGCCGTCGGCCGGCACGGCGACCACCGCGTCGCCGACCGGGGCGGACTGGCCGCGGGCCGACCTGCCGGCACCCACATCGACCGGGTCAGGGGCGGCGGAGTGCCGGCCCTCGAACACCGGCGGGGATTCGAACGCCGGTGCCGTCGGGCCGGACCTGCGGAACCGGATGGCCGACGCGTTGCGGGCCGTGGTCCCCGACGCGACCGTGCACGAGATCGAGACGCGATCCACCTCCTACCTCGCCGACGTCACCGACGCGGACGGCACCGGCAGCGTGACACTCGCCGTCCACACCTTCGCCGGGGACCCGCTGGCGGTGGCCGACCAGCAGGCGTTCGACTCACTCAACTGCGAGCCGCCGAAGCGGCGCGTGCTCGCCGACGGGACCGTGTCGCAGATCTACCCGCCGCGGCGGTACGACCCGGTCGGCCTGTCGATCCAGGACGTGCGGATCTACCGGCCCGACGGGGAGCTGTACCGCGTGGAGACGCAGAACTTCGCCAGCGGGGTCGGGTCGAAGCCGGATGTCGCGGTCCCGCTCCGGCCCAGCCGGGACACCCTGCCGCTGACCGAGGCCCAACTTGCCGAACTCGCTGTCGCTCTGGCGGGCTGACCGGCACACGACCTCACCCCAGCAGCTCGGCCGCGGTGTCGAGCACGTGCCGCAACGCGCGGTTCTCGTCCGCGCCGCGCCACAGCAGGTGGACCAGGATCGGGGGGACGGGGTCGGCGATCTCCCGGATCACGACCCCGTCCAGCGGCAGCCGGGCGACGGAGCTGGCGGTGGTGAAGTGCAGGCCGACGCCGGCGGAGACGAGTGCGACGCACGTCCACGAGTCGGGTGCCGCCTGGGCGAAGGTCGGGGTGAAGCCGGCGGCGTGGCAGCGGTCGACGAACACGTCGCGCAGCACCGAGCCGTAGGACTCGGGGAACGCGACCATCGGCTCGCCGCGGAAGTCGGCGAACGTGAGCGTCTCCCGGGCGGCCAGGGGGTGGTCGCCCGGCACGGCGACCACGCACCGGTCCTGGGCGACGACCCGGCCGCGGACCCCAGCGGGTGACTCGGTGAACCGGGCGAGCGCCAGGTCCGCCTCGCCGCGGAGCAGTTCGGCGACCGCGGTCGTGCCGTAGCGGCCGGGCAGGAACTCCAGGTCGATCAGCGGGTACCGCTCCCGCACCGCGCGGGCGAGCCGGCCGACCACGCCGTGGGCGGAGGGCCCGGCGAAGCTGAGCCGCACCCGGCCACCGCGGCCGGCGTGCGCGGCGGCGACCGCCGCCCGGGCCCGGTCGTCGGCCGACACCATCGTCCTGGCGTGCTCGACGAGCGCGTGGCCGGCGGGGGTCAGCTCCACGCGGCGGGTGGTGCGGTCGAACAGCGGCGCGGCCAGCGCGTCCTCAAGGGCGCGGATCGTGCGGCTGAGGTGGGGCTGCGCGACGTGCAGCCGGTCGGCGGCGCGGCCGAAGTGCAGGTCCTCGGCGACCGCCAGGAACGCCCGCAGCTGCCGCAGGTCCACGCCACCACCTCCGCGACTGATGCGAGAACTGTAACAATCGGCACGTCACGGGTATTGGACAAGCATCAACCCGGGCGGTAACCCTGGAGGTCATGACGCAGGTGTCCGCCGAGGACTTCGACCTCATCCGCAGGCAGGTGCACGACTTCATCCGGCGCGAGGTCGTGCCGCGCGAGATCGAGATCATGCGGGAGGACCGGGTCCCGGACGACCTGCGGGCGGCCGCGGCGGAGATGGGGCTGTTCGGCTACGCGCTCCCGGCCGAGTGGGGCGGCCTCGGGCTCGACCTCACCCAGGACGTCGAGCTGGCCATGGAGTTCGGCTACACCACCCTCGCGCTGCGGTCGCTGTTCGGCACCAACAACGGCATCGCCGGGCAGGTGCTCGTCGGCTTCGGCACCGACGACCAGAAGAAGCGGTGGCTGGCGCGGCTCGCGTCCGGCGAGGTCGTCACCTCGTTCGCGCTCACCGAGCCCGGCGCCGGGTCGAACCCCGCCGGGCTGCGCACCCGCGCCCGCCGCGACGGCCACGGCGACGGGGCCGGCTGGGTGCTCGACGGGCGCAAGCAGTTCATCACCAACGCCCCGGTCGCGGACCTGTTCGTCGTCTTCGCCCGCACCGCCGAGCCGCGACCGGGGGATCCCGGCATCGCCGTGTTCCTCGTGCCAGCCGACACACCCGGGCTCACTGTCGGTCCCAAGGACGCGAAGATGGGCCAGGAGGGCGCCTGGACCGCCGACGTCATCCTCGACGACGTGCGCGTCCCGGCCGACGCGCTCGTCGGCGGCGACGAGGCGGCGGGCTACCGGGCCGCCATGACCTCGCTGGCCCGCGGGCGGCTGCACATCGCCGGGGTCGCGGTCGGCGCCGCCCAGCGCGCGCTCGACGAGTCGGTCGCCTACGCCGCCACGAACACCCAGGGCGGCACCAGGATCGGCGACTTCCAGCTGGTGCAGGCGATGCTGGCCGACCAGCAGACCGGCGTCCTCGCCGGGCGCGCCATGGTCCGCGAGGCCGCCCGCGCCTACGCCAGCGGCGAGGACCGCCGCATCGCGCCGTCGGCGGCGAAGCTGTTCTGCACCGAGATGGCCGGCAAGGTGGCCGACCTGGCCGTCCAGGTCCACGGCGGCGCCGGCTACATGCGCGACATCCCGGTCGAACGCATCTACCGCGACGTGCGCCTGCTGCGCCTGTACGAGGGCACCAGCGAGATCCAACGCCTGATCATCGGCGGCGGCCTGGTACGGCAGGCCGGCCGGTAGCCCCACGCCCGAAGGACGCCTTCCGCACGCTGAACGTGCGGAAGGCGTCCTTCGGCGCCGTGACGGGTGGGTCCTAGCCGAACGTCACCACGAGGTGGCCGTCCGCGGCGAAGGACCAGTGCAGGGCGCCGGTGTAGGCGGAGCAGCGGGAACCGTTGGTGCCGGACCAGAACTGGTTCGAGCTGTCCGCGTCGCCGGTGATGCGGTCGTTCGTCCCGCTGCCGCTGCGGCACGAGGTGTTGCCGCGGAAGACCGACGTGCCGCCGTCGAACGAGTAGTTGCGTTCGGTGTTGTCGATGCTGACGTTGTCCGAGATCGCCATCGTGCCGAGGTTGCGGTTGTAGGTGAACCCGTGTTTTCCGTTGTGGTAGGAGATGTTGCGCCGGATCACGTGGTTGACCGAGATGTCCTCGCCGCCGAGCTTGAAGCCGTTGCGGTCGCCGTTGCCGGCCTGCGAGCCGTCGGAGAGCGTGCCGTTGTTGTAGGACAGCGAGTCCTCGATGGTCACCACGCCGATGGGACCGGTGTCGGGCTTGGTGTAGAGGTCGTAGCCGTCGTCGATGTTGTTGTGGGACACCGTGTAGCGGAACACGTTGCCGGCACCGACGGTGAGCTTCGGGGCGAAGCCGTCGGCGTCCTCGCCGTCGGAGTCGGCGTTGTCGTGCGACTCCGCGCTCACGATGAGGTTGTTGGCCGGCCACTGCGCCTGCGGCGTGGTGGAGGCGATCCGCGCGAGCTGCAGCCCCGAGTCGCGGTTGAAGCGCGTCACCGTGCGCTCGATGACGTTGTTGCTGCCGCCGACGAAGATCCCGTTGTCGCCGGCGCGCTGGACGACGACGCCGTAGACGTGCCAGTACGACCCGTTCAGTGCCAGGCCCCGGTTCGCCGAGTCCTCGGTCTGGGCCGAGAAGTCCAGCACCGGCGTCTCACCGTTGTAGGCGGACAGGGTCTTGCGCGCACTGGCGGTGCCGCTGTTGTCTGCTGGGACGGTGACCGTCTGCGTGTAGTTGTAGGTCCCGCCGCGCAGGAAGATCGTGCCGCCGGCCGCGACGCGGGTCAGTGCCGACGGGAGGGTGGTCGGGCTCGCCAGCGTGCCGGCCGCGCCGTCCGTGCCGTTCGGCGCCACGTACAGGGTGCCGGCCGGCGGCGGTGTGGTGCCCGACGAGGTGACGTCGAGGTAGTCGATGTTCGGCAGGCCGCCGCTGCCGGTCGGGTTGAGCCGGACGGTGTTGGTGCCCGAGCTCAGGGGGACGGTCAGTGTCCTGGTGGTCCAACTGGTCCAGGCACCCGTGCTCTCGAACGAGACCGACTGCGCGGTGGTGCCGTTGACGAGCACGTCGACGGGCCGGCTGGTCGTCGTGCCGTTGGCGAACCGCACGTCGAGCGTTGCCGTGCCGGCCGCGGCGTTCACCGTGAACTGGGTGTACGCGCCGGTCGCGTTGGTGCCGTTGCAGAAACCGGAGCCGGAGAACCCGGCCCAGTCGCTGTCGATCGTGCCGGTGCAGACCGACGGGCTCGTCTCGGCCTCGTACCGGGTCGTCGCCGCGGCCGCTGAAGTGGGGGCCAGCACCCCCAGCACCAGGGCGGCGCCGGCGAGTGCGGGCAGGAATCGGGGCATCGTCGCCTCCGTGTGTCGTGAGCGCTCGCAGGAAAGCGCTTACCTAGCAAGCTAGGGACTCGGGCACGGCGCTGTCAATGCTTCGTCGCAAGTTTTTGGGAGCGCTCCCAGTGATCACCCCCGTCGCGCTGCCGCGTGTCCAACGCTCGGGAACGGTGAGTTCGACAAATCGTGCCGCTCTGGCCGACACGATTTGTCGAAC